>DATEEA010000044.1:0-20555 GCA_035281445.1 Candidatus Polarisedimenticolia bacterium | reverse complement strand
CGAGGCCCGCCTCATGATGGCGGTGCTGGCCGGCTCGGGGTTCGTGGCCATGATCTACGAGATCGCCTGGACCCGCGTGCTGGCCCTGATCATCGGCAGCAGCGTGTACGCCTTCACCATCATGCTCACCACCTTCCTGGTGGGACTGGCCGGAGGGGCGGCGATCTTCTCCCGGATGTCGGACCGCCTTCGCGGCCGGTTCGCCGTGGAGGGGGTGATCGCGCTGCTCACCGGCGCGGCGCTGGCCGCGTTCGGCACGCTGCTGCTGTTCGGGGAGCTCCCCTATCAGTTCGCCCGCCTCTACCACGACGTGCGCGGGGACAACGCCATGATCTTCGCGCTGCAGTTCGGCATCGCCTTCGTGGTCATGCTTCCGCCGACCCTGATCATCGGAGGCGTCTTCCCGCTGGTGGTCCGGTTCTGCACGCCGCACCTGTCGCGGCTGGGCCGGTCGGTGGGGTCGGTCTACGCCGCCAACACCGTCGGGACCATCGCCGGGGCCTTCCTGGGAGGGTTCTTCATGGTCCCCTGGCTGGGGATCCAGGGAAGCCTCCTGTTCGCCATGGCCGCCGACCTGGCGCTGGCCGCTCTGCTGGTGGCGGGGGCCGGCAGCTCGCTGCGCGAGCTGACAGGCTGGCCGGCCGCGGCCCGGGCCGCGGGGGCCGCGGTGCTGGCCCTGCTGGCCGCCGGGCTGATCTACGCCGCGCCCCCCTGGAACACCATCGTCATGAACAGCGGCGTCTACCAGTACGCCGACGACATGGGGGAGGCGGATCTCACGCGGGAAGGGTTCCACCGCTTCATGGTCGAGGGCCTGGACCTCAAGTTCTACAAGGAGGGGATGGTCACCTCGGTGATGGTGGTGCAGGAGCAGGGGACCGAGACGGTGCTGCTGGCGGTCAACGGCAAGATCGACGCCTCCTCCGAAGGGGACCTCCCCACCCAGCTCCTCTCGGGCCACATCCCGATGCTGATGGCCGCCGCCCCGCGCAGCGCGCTGGTGATCGGCTACGCCAGCGGCATCACGGTGGGGGCGGTGACCCGGCACCCGGTGGAGCGCGTGACCGCTGTGGAGATCGAGCCGGCCATCCTGGAGGCCTCCCGCTTCTTCGACGACTTCAACCATCGCCCCCTCGACGATCCCCGCGTGCGGGTGGTGCGCAACGACGGGCGCAACTTCCTGCTGGTGAACGAGGACGAAGCCTACGACGTCATCATCTCCGAGCCGTCCAACCCCTGGATGACCGTCGCCTCCAACCTGTTCACCCGCGAGTTCTTCGAGATCGGGCGCCGCCGGCTCGCCCCAGGCGGCGTGTTCACCCAGTGGCTCCAGCTCTACGGCATGTCCCCCGACGACCTCAGGGCGCTCATGCGCACCTTCCAGGACGTCTTCCCCCACGTGGCGGTCTTCAAGACGATCGAGGACGCCGACCTGGTCCTGGTGGGGGCCGCGGCCCCGCTGAGCTTCGACCGGGAGGAGATGCAGCGGCGCATGGCGCGCCTGGACGTGAACCTCGATCTGCGGCGCGTCTCGGCCAGGACCCCCGAGGACGTGCTGTCGTACTTCATCATGGGGAGCGCCGAGGTGCGGCGCTTCACGGGGGACGGCCCGCTCAACACCGACGACAACGCCCTCATCGAGTTCCGGGCCCCCAAGAGCCTGCACTACGAGACGCGCGGCGTGAACCTGGCCCACCTGGACCGCGCCTCGGTCCCCCCGTCCGGCTACGTGGAGGGGCTGGACGACCTGGAGTCGAGGCGCCGGCACCTGCTGGAGCTGGCCGCCGCCTACGCCCGCCGCCGCCTCTACCCCCGGGCGCTGGCGGCGCTGGAGGCGGATCCCGGCCTGGCCGGCACCGAGGAAGGGCGGCGCCTGCGCGACGCGATCGACGCCTCCCGCCGTGTTGACACCGGCCGGCAGGGTGGGTAGCCTCTCCCCTCCCCATGACCACCGCAGCACAGCCAAGGCACGCACCGGGGGAGGGTGGCGAGACCCTGCACGCCCTGCGGCGCGGGGACCCCGCTGCCCGGCCCTTGGTCTTCCTCCACGGGATCACCGGCTCCCGGCGGTACTGGGAGAACCGCGTGGCGCACCTGGCCCAGCGCTACCGGCTGATCATCCCCGATCTCCTGGGCTTCGGCCTCTCTCCCAAGCCCGCGGTGGACTACACCGTCCCTCGCTTCGCGGCGACCGTCCGCGGACTGCTGGAGCAGGAGGGGCTGGCGGGGCGCCCTCACGTGCTGGTGGGGCATTCCCTCGGGGCGCTGGTGGCCATCCAGTACAGCATCGATCACGCCGAGGACGTGGAGGCGCTGGTGCTGATCAACCTGCCCCGGTTCGCCTCCGCGGAGGAGGCCCACCGGCTCTTCTGGATGGGCTCGCCGCAGTACCGCAAGCTCCTCAACGAGCACTCCCTGGCCGAGAACCTGGCCCAGGTGCGGCGCTCGGGAGTCGATCTCTTCCTCAAGTACCTGGTGCGCTTCCCGTGGGGGGTGATCGCCGACTGCCGCAAGTTCACCATGCGCTCCCTCACGTCCACCCTGGAGAACTGCCTCCTGAACTACCGGCTGGACGATCTGCTGCCGCGCCTGGCGCCGCGCCCGGTGCTGCTGCTGCACGGGCTGCGCGACGGCGTGGCCCCCTTCCATAACATCAAGGATCTGCCGTCGCAGTACCCCTACATGAGGCTCGAGGTGATCCCCGGCTCGGGCCACCATGCGTTCCTGACGCACACGCGCCGCTGCCTGCAAGCCATCGAGGCGTTCCTCGATGATCCGGGCGGCGGGCCGGGAAGCCCAGGGCGAGCCGGACACGAAGCCGTCGTCCCCAGAAGGAGCCGCTGATGCCGCCTGCACAGATGAGCATGTACGAGACAGCCAACTACTACTTCGACCGGGCCGCCGAGTGGATGGGGCTGGAGCGCGAGATGCGGATCCTCCTGAAGGCGCCGCACCGCGAGATCCGGGTGGAGATCCCCATTCGCATGGACGACGGCCGGCTGGAGTCGTTCGTCGGCTACCGCGTGCAGCACAACGGGGTCCGCGGCCCCCAGAAGGGGGGCATCCGGTACCACCCCGAGGTGGACCTCAACGAGGTGCGCGCCCTCGCCGAGCTGATGACCTGGAAGACGGCCCTGGTGAACATCCCCTTCGGCGGGGCCAAGGGAGGAGTGACCTGCGACCCGTCGAAGATGTCCAAGTGGGAGCTGGAGAGGCTCACGCGGCGCTTCACCTCGAAGATCTCCCTCATCCTGGGCCCCTACCGCGACATCCCGGCGCCGGACATGAACACCAACGCCCAGGTCATGGCCTGGATGATGGACGAGTACGGGCGCAAGCAGGGGCACTCACCGGCGGTGGTCACCGGCAAGCCGGTGGAGCTGGGAGGGTCCAAGGGGCGCGAGGCGGCCACCGGCCGCGGCGTGAGCATGGTCTGCGCACAGGCCGCCGCCGCGGCGGGGATCGAGCTCAAGGGGGCCCGGGTGGTGGTGCAGGGCTTCGGCAACGTCGGCTCCTTCGCCGCCAGGTTCCTGCACGAGGCGGGGTGCAAGGTGATCGCCCTGTCCGACCAGTTCGGCGGGGTTCACGATCCGGCGGGCCTCGACGTCCCCGAGGCGCTGGCCCACGTGCTGCTCCACAAGAAGCTGGACGGCCTGCCCGGCGCGAAGCCGATCTCCAACGACGACATGCTGCTGCTGGAGTGCGACATCCTGGTGCCGGCCGCGGTGGGAGGGGTCATCAATTCCAGCAACGCCGAGACGCTGCGCTGCCGGCTGATCGTGGAGGCGGCCAACGCCCCCACGTCGGCGCGCGCCGACGCCATCCTGGAGAGGCGGGAGATCCCGCTGGTCCCCGACATCCTGGCGAACGCCGGCGGGGTGATCGTCTCCTACTTCGAGTGGACCCAGAACCTCACCCAGTTCTTCTGGGAGGAGGACAAGGTCAACGAGGAGCTGCACAAGATCCTCATGAAGGCCTACCAGGAGGTCGCCGCCCTGTCGCGCACCCGGAAGGTGGGGATGCGGCAGGCGGCCTACGTCGTGGCCCTGGACAGGGTCGCGGCGGCCACCCGCCTGCGGGGGGTCTGAGGGGGGCCCTCCCCTTGACACTCGCCCGCCGCGGTCTTATCCACCGCGCGTCACCCAATTCCAGGCCGGACGGCCGATTCCGCCGGGAGACGGCGGCCGGCAGGCCTCTGCACCATGAAAGGGGCGCGCGATGCGGTGGGACAGGCTGACCATCAAGAGCCAGGAGGCGCTCCAGGAGGCGGTCTCGCTGGCGGAGTCGTCCGGCAACCCGGAAGTGACCACCCTGCACCTGCTGGCGTCCCTCCTCGCACAGAAGGAGGGGATCGCCGACAGCATGCTCCGCAGGCTGGGGACCGACCCCGATGTCATGGCCGCCGAGGCCCGAGGCCGCCTGGAGCGCCTGCCCAAAGTGAGCGGCCAGCCGGGGTTCCAGCCTCCCCTGGGGCGGGACGTGGCCCGTGTCTTCGACGACGCTCACAAGCTGACCTCACAATTCAAGGACGAGTACATCAGCACCGAGCATGTCCTGCTGGCCCTGGCCTCCGCGGCCGACACGCCGGGGGGACAGGTGATGCAGGGAGCCGGCGTCCGCCCCGACGGGCTGATGAGCGCGCTGAAGGGGGTCCGCGGCACCCAGCGGGTCACCGACCAGGACCCGGAAGGGAAGTACGAGGCGCTCAAGAAGTACGCCCGCGACCTGACCGACCTGGCCCGCCGCGGGAAGCTCGATCCGGTGATCGGGCGTGACGACGAGATCCGCCGGGTGGTGCAGGTGCTGGCCCGCCGCACCAAGAACAACCCGGTGCTCATCGGCGAGCCGGGCGTGGGCAAGACCGCCATCGTCGAGGGGCTGGCCCGGCGCGTCGTGGACGGGGACGTCCCCGAGTCGCTGAAGAACAAGAGGCTGCTCTCGCTGGACCTGGCGGCGATGGTGGCCGGGGCCAAGTACCGCGGGGAGTTCGAGGACCGCCTCAAGGCGGTGCTGCAGGAGATCGCCGAGGCCGGGGGGGCCATCATCCTGTTCATCGACGAGCTGCACACGCTGGTCGGAGCGGGGGCCGCCGAGGGGGCCATCGACGCCTCCAACATGCTGAAGCCGGCGCTGGCCCGGGGCGAGCTGCGATGCGTGGGCGCCACCACCCTGTCGGAGTACCAGAAGCACATCGAGAAGGACAAGGCCCTGGAGCGGCGCTTCCAGCCGGTGCTGATCGGCGAGCCGTCGGTGGAGGACACGCTGGCCATCCTGCGCGGGCTGAAGGACCGCTACGAGCTGCACCATGGGGTGCGCATCCGCGACGCGGCTCTGGTGGCTGCGGCCACGCTGTCGCACCGCTACATCACCGACCGGTTCCTGCCCGACAAGGCCATCGATCTGATCGACGAGGCGGCGGCCCGGCTGCGCATGGAGATCGACTCCATGCCCGTGGAGATCGACCAGCTCACGCGGGAGATCGGTCGGCTGGAGGTGGAGCGCGAAGCCCTGAAGAAGGAGTCCGATCGGGCCTCGCAGCAGAGGCTGCCTCGCGTGGAGGAGGATCTGGCCCGGCTGCGCGAGAAGCTTTCGGGGATGAAGGCCCGCTGGCAGTCCGAGCGCGAGGCGATCCAGAGGCTGCGCGGCGTCAAGGAGAAGATCGAGGCGGCCCACGTGGAGGAGGAGCGGGCCCAGCGCCAGGGCGACTACGGCAAGGTGGCCGAGCTGCGCTACGGCGTCATCGCCTCCCTGGAGAAGGAGCTGGCCGCGGAGAACGCCCGGCTGGCCTCCCAGGATGGGGCCCGCATGCTCAAGGAGGAGGTGGACGAGGAGGACGTGGCCGGGGTGGTCTCCCGCTGGACCGGGATCCCGGTCTCCAAGATGCTGGAAGGGGAGATCCAGAAGTTCATCCGCATGGAAGAGCACCTGCGCGGGCGCGTGGTGGGCCAGGAGGAGGCGCTCGCCGTGGTCGCCAGGACGCTGCGCCGCTCGCGCGCCGGCTTGCAGGATCCCCACCGGCCGCTGGGGAGCTTCTTCTTCATGGGGCCGACAGGGGTGGGCAAGACCGAGCTGGCCCGGGCGCTGGCGGAGTTCCTGTTCGACGACGAGCGCTCCCTGATCCGGCTGGACATGTCCGAGTACATGGAGAAGCACGCCGTGGCCCGGCTCCTCGGCGCTCCTCCCGGGTACGTCGGCTACGAAGAGGGAGGGCAGCTCACCGAGGCGGTGCGGCGGCGCCCCTACGCCGTGATCCTGTTCGACGAGTTCGAGAAAGCCCACCCCGACGTGCACAACGTCCTGCTCCAGATCCTGGACGAAGGGCGCCTGACCGACGGCAAGGGGAGGGTGGTCAACTTCCGCAACACCATCGTGATCATGACCTCCAACCTGGCCAGCCAGCTCATCCGAGACCTGGAGGCGCGCGGCGAGGAGATCGCCCCGAAGGTGGACGAGGCGCTGAGGGCCCATTTCCGGCCGGAGTTCCTCAACCGCATCGACGAGGTGGTGATCTTCCGCAGCCTGGGGCGCGAGTCGCTGGATCGGATCGTGGAGATCCAGCTGGAGCGGCTGCGGGGACTCCTGGCGGCCAGGGAGATGGGCCTGGAGGTGACCCCTGCGGCGAGGGAGCTGCTGGCCCGCGAGGGATACGATCCCGACTTCGGCGCCAGGCCGCTCAAGAGGGTCATCCAGCGCCGCCTTCAGGACCCGCTGGCCCTCAAGATGCTCGAGGGGGACTACGCCCCGGGAGACGTGGTCACGGTGGACGCCGGGGCGGCGGGCGAGCAGATTGAGTTCGGCAAGAAGGCCGGGGCCCGGGACATGGCGGGCGTTCCGGCGAGTTGACACTGTTTCCGGGGCGCATCTATGCTGCTCAGCACACGGAGGATGTGACGATGGCTCTGACTCGTTGGGACCCGTTCCGGGACCTGGTGTCCCTTCAGGAGCGGATGAACCGTCTGTTCGAGGACTCGCTGTCGCGCTCCAAGACGACCGATCAGGAGATGGCGATGGGCGCCTGGACCCCTCCGGTGGACATCTTCGAGACACCCGAGGAGGTCGTCCTGAAGGCCGACCTCCCAGGAGTCGACCAGCGGGACATCGACGTCCGGATCGAGAACAGCACGCTGGTCCTGCGTGGGGAGCGCAAGTTCCTCAAGGAGGCCAAGGAGGAGGACTACCACCGCATCGAGCGTTCCTACGGGGTCTTCTCCCGGTCCTTCCAGCTCCCCGGGACGATCGACCAGGGGAAGATCACGGCGGTGCACAAGGAAGGGGTGCTGGAGGTCCATCTCCCCAAGAGGGAGGACACCCGTCCCAAACAGATCAAGGTCGACATCAAGAAATGAGGGTGGAGACGACGTGAACAGCCTCAAGACGGCAATACTGCTGGGCGCCCTGACCGGCGCGCTGGTCCTGTTCGGCCGCCTGCTGGGCGGCACGTCGGGGATGATGCTGGCCCTGATCGTCGCCGCCGCCATGAACTTCTTCGCCTACTGGTTCTCCGACAAGGTGGTGATCGCCCTGCACAGAGCCAAGCCGGTGACCAGGGAGCAGGCCCCGGTGCTTTACACCATCATGGAAGGGCTCACCGCCCGATCCGGCGTCCCCATGCCGAAGCTGTACGTCGTGGAGGCCGACGCCCCCAACGCGTTCGCCACGGGCCGGAACCCGCACCACGCCGCCGTGGCCGTGACCACGGGGATCCTCTGCCTGCTCGACCGCAACGAGCTGGAAGGGGTGCTGGCGCACGAGCTGTCGCACGTCAGGAACCGCGACATCCTGATCTCCTCGGTGGCGGCCACGCTGGCCGGCGCCATCACCATGCTGGCCGACATGGTCCGCTGGGGGGCCATCTTCGGGGGGTTCGGCGGCCGCGACAACGACCGCGAGGGTGCCGGCAACCTCCTGGGGCTTCTGGCCATGGCGTTCCTGGCCCCCCTGGCGGCCGTGGTCATCCAGCTCGCCGTGTCGCGTTCGCGCGAGTTCCAGGCGGACGCCTCAGGCGCCGAGATGGCGGGCAACCCGTACGGGCTGGCCTCCGCCCTGCAGAAGCTCGAGGACTACGGCCGGCGGGTGCCGCCGCTCAACGTCAGTCCCTCGATGAACCACCTGTACATCTCCAACCCGCTCTCCGGGCGGTCGCTGATGGCCTTGTTCAGCACGCACCCGCCGGCCAAGGAGCGGATCCGGAGGCTTCTGGGCCGTTGACGCCCGCGGCCGGCGCGCCAGCCGGCCGGCCGACAGGAGCGCGCCGATGACCGAGGGCAAGCCGGTCAAGGTCACCATCGTCGATCGCCGCCACCATGCCGCGGAGCGTCCGGACGGCGCCGACGGCGGGGAGCGGAGTCCCTACCCCAGCTTCGTGGAGGAGCTCAAGTCGCGCGCCGAGGCCGCCGAGTCGAAGGCGCGCGAGGCGGCGGGCCGCGCCGAGCGGGAGATCGACGCCGTGCGCGAGCGGCTGCAGCGCGACGTAGAGCGCCGCGTGGCGGCCGGGCAGGCGCGCGTGCTGACGTCGCTGGTGGAGGTGCTGGACAACCTCGACCGCGCGCTGGCCGTGGCCTCGGGCACGCCGGCCGTTGCCCAGGGGATCGATCTGGTCAGACGCCAGCTCCTCGGCGTGCTGCGCGAGGAAGGGATCGAGCCGATCGAGACCCTGGGGCAGGAGTACGACCCCAACGTGGCCGAGGCGGTGGCGGTCGAGGCGGTCGGGCCGGACCGCGACAACCTGGTGGTGGAAGAGCTGCAGAAGGGATACCGTCACCGCGAGGCCGTCCTGCGGCCCGCCCGCGTGAAGGTGGGCAAGGCCGCCGTCCCCGCCTCCCCGGCCGGTTCGTGAGCTCCCCCTTCCGGTCCCGTCTCTGATATAAAGAGGACCGGGAGGGAGGATGCGGCGCTGGGGGGCGATCCTGATCGTCGGGCTGACGGCGGCTCTCGGCGGCGCCTCCGCCCGGGCGGAGGGCCATGTCCGGCTCCTCGGCGGGCTGCGCGAGCTCGCCGGGGGGGTCTGGGACCCGGTCGAGGAGCAGGGGCTCCAGGGGATCGAGGCCGCGTTCTCCCTGGGAAGCTCCCCCTGGAGGCTCACCGCCGGCCTCAGCCGCTCCGAGGACAAGAAGCACACCCTCACCCCCGCCCCCGTCTTCACCGTCACCTTCGAAGGGAAATCCTCCGAGCTGAGCGTCGGCCTGGCCCGGCTGTGGCGCGCAGCCGCCCGGCTGCGACCCTACGCCGGGGGAGGGCTGTCCCTGGGGACGGCCAGCTTCACCGCCAGCGACAACGACTTCGCCGGCGGCCGGATCGAGGATCGCGACCAGTTCGCCGCCCTTTACGGCGCCGGCGGCCTTCTCTGGTTCTTCGACGACCACCTCCATGTCGGCGCCGAGCTGCGCCTGAGCGGCGGCAGCCGCATCGGCTTGCTGGAGGGCGGCGGCAGAGCCAACGGATCCTCGGCCGCGCTGTCGGTGGGGTGGGGCTGGTGAACTACGGGTTCGTCATCGACAACCGCAAGTGCATCGGCTGCCACGCCTGCACCGTGGCCTGCAAGGCGGAGCACGATGTCCCGCTCGGCGTCAACCGCACCTGGGTCAAGTACGTGGAGAAGGGGTCGTTCCCCGACACCCGCCGGCTCTTCAGCGTGCTGCGGTGCAACCACTGCGAGGACGCTCCCTGCGTCACCATCTGCCCGGTCACCGCGCTGTTCACGCGCCAGGACGGGATCGTGGACTTCGATCCCAACCGCTGCATCGGCTGCAAGGCCTGCATGCAGGCCTGCCCCTACGACGCGCTGTACATCGACCCGCGCACCCACACCGCCGCCAAGTGCAACTTCTGCGCGCACCGGGTGGAAGTGGGGCTCGAGCCTCCCTGCGCCGTGGTCTGCCCGGAGCATGCCATCATCGCCGGCGACCTGGACGATCCGTCCACGGAGATCGCGCGGCTGGTGCAGATCGAGCGCACCACGGTGCGCAAGCCGGAGAAGGGGACCCGGCCCAAGGTCTTCTACATCGAAGGGGAGCGCGCCGCCCTGGTCCCCGGCGAGACGGACACCGAGGAAGCCTACGTCTGGAGCCAGGGACGCGAGCCGGGGGTCGAGCCGCGCGCTCCGGCTCCCGGCGCGCCAGGGCGCCTGGACGACCGCTCGTGGGCCCGCGTGCAGTCGGTGATGGGCTCGAAAGCCGCCTCCGCCCGGCGCACCTACGACGCGGGGCAGACCCACCGCGACTCGTGGGGATGGAAGGTCTCGGCGTACCTGTGGACCAAGTCGGTGGCCGCCGGCTGCCTGATGCTGGCGCCGTTCCTGTGGGGGTGGGGGAACCCGCCGTACGAGGCGAGGCTGCGCATGGCGGCGCTGGCGCTGTCCCTGATCTTTCTCGCCGCCACCGGGGTGCTGCTGGTGGGAGATCTCAAGCGCCCCGGCCGCTTCCTCTGGGTGCTGACGCGGCCCCAGTGGCGGTCCTGGCTCACGCGGGGGAGCTACATCCTCCTAGGGTTCGGGGCGGCCGCCGCGGGACTGGCCGCCGCCGAGTGGCTCGGACTTCCCCGTCTGTGGAACCTGCTGGCCGCCCCGGCCGTGGCGCTGGGGGCCGCGGGCGCCGTCTACACGGCGTTTCTCTTCTGGCAGGCCAAGGGGAGGGACCTCTGGCAGAGCCCCCTCCTGCCGCTGCACCTTCTGGTGCAGGCCCTCACGGCGGGCCTCGCGGCCATGGTGCTGGTGAAGGCCGCGCTCCCCGCGCCGCTCCCTCTCGACGCCGGCGGCTTCCTGGAGACCTGGCTCTGGCGGGCCCTGGCCCTGGACACCGCCCTGGTGCTGCTGGAGCTGCTGGCCATCCATCCCACCGAGGACGCGGCCCGGGCCGCACGCTGGGCGCTCTCCGGCCCGCGGGGCGCCTGGCTGGCGGGAGGGGCGTTGATGGCGGGGCGGCTGGCCCCGATGGCGCTCCTCTATCTCGGCCACCCCGCGGCCTCGGCCGCGGCGGCCGCGCTGGCCCTGGCCGGCCTCGCCGCCTACGAGCACCTCTACGTGCGCGCCGGCCAGTCGGTGGCCCTGTCATGAGCGGGCGTTCCGCGGCCGGCTTTCGCCCCGGCCTGGTGGAGCGGCTCTTCCGCAGGCTGCAAGGCAAGCCGCCGCTGGTGGTCCCTCCGATGCCGCCCCGCGGCCCGCTGTCCCTCTACCCACCGGTGGACTCATGGGATCACTGGGAGGAGTACGACGCGGCGGCGTGGCCCCGCCGGGTGAAGCGCACCTACACGCTGGTGCCCACGGCCTGCTTCAACTGCGAGGCGGCCTGCGGGCTCCTGGCCTACGTGGACAAGGAGACCGGCCGCATCCGCCGCTTCGAGGGCAACCCGCTGCACCCGGGAAGCCGCGGGCGCAACTGCGCCAAGGGGCCGGCCACCATCAACCAGATCGACGACCCCGAGAGGATCCTCCACCCGCTGCGGCGCGCGGGCCGCCGGGGCGAGGAGCGCTGGGAGCGGGTGAGCTGGGACGAGGCGCTCGACGACATCGCCGGGCGGATCCGCAAGGCGCTGAAGGAGGGCCGCCACAACGAGATCATGTACCACGTGGGGCGCCCCGGCCACGAGCGGTACATCGAGCGGGTGCTGAAGAGCTGGGGGATCGACGGGCACAACAGCCACACCAACGTCTGCTCCGCCTCGGCCCGGCTCGGATACCAGCTCTGGACCGGCTCGGACCGCCCGTCGCCCGATCACGCCAACGCCCGGCTCATCCTGCTGCTGTCGTCGCACCTGGAGACCGGCCATTACTTCAACCCGCACGCCCAGCGCATCATGGAGGGGAAGATGCGCGGCGCGCGGCTGGTCGTGATCGACCCGCGCCTGTCCAACACCGCCAGCATGGCCGACGACTGGCTGCCGTCCCGCCCCGGGAGCGAGGCGGCGCTGCTGCTGGCCATGGCCCGGGTCATCCTGGAGGAGGACCTGCTCGATCGCCGCTTCGTGGAGCGCTGGGTGAACTGGCGCCAGTGCCTTCGAGCCGAGCATCCGGGGGACCCCGAGACCTTCGACGGTTTCCTGATCCGGATCCGCGAGCGCTACGCCGCGTTCACCCCGGAGATGGCCGAAGCGGAGAGCGGCGTGCCGGCCGCCGACATCGTCCGCATCGCCCGCGAGATCGCCCGCGCCGGCTCCGCCTTCGCCGCCCACATCTGGCGCGGGGCGGCCTCGGGGAACCTGGGCGGCTGGCAGGTGGCCCGCGCGCTTCAGTTCCTCAGCGTCCTGGTGGGAGCGGTCGGCACGCCCGGCGGGACGTCCCCCGCGGCCTGGAACAAGTTCTCGCCGAAGCTGTTCGCCGAGCCCCCCGCGCAGACGTTCTGGAACGAGCTGCTCTTCCCGCGCGAGTACCCGCTGGGGCACTACGAGATGTCGTTCCTGCTGCCTCACTTCCTGCTGGAGGGGCGGGGGCGGCTCGATGTGTACTTCACCCGCGTCTACAACCCGGTCTGGACCAACCCCGACGGGTTCACCTGGATCGAGGCGCTCTCCGACGAGAGCAAGGTCGGCTGCCACGTCGCCCTCACCCCCACCTGGAGCGAGACGGCCCTGTACGCCGACTACGTGCTCCCCATGGGACACGCCGGAGAGCGCCACGACATCCAGAGCCAGGAGACCCACGCGGGGGTCTGGTTCTCCTTCCGCCAGCCGGTGCTGAGGGCCGCGGCGGAGCGGGCCGGGAGGAAGACCACCTTCACCCACGAGACCAACCCCGGCGAGGTGTGGGAGGAGGACGAGTTCTGGATCGAGCTGTCGTGGCGGATCGACCCGGACGGCTCTCTGGGAGTGCGGCGGTGGTTCGAGTCGCCGTACCGTCCAGGCGCCAAGGTGACCGTGGAGGAGTACTACCGCTGGATCTTCGAGAACGCCGTCCCCGGGCTCCCCGAGGCGGCCCAGGCGCTGGGGATGACGCCGCTGGAGTACATGCGGCGCTTCGGGGCCTTCGAGGTGCGCCGCGGCGTGTACGCGCTGCACGAGTCTCCGGTGCCGTCCGATCAGCTCGAGGGGGCCGAGGCCGATCCGGCCACCGGTGTGGTCCGTCGCGCGGGGACGGCCATCGGTGTCCTGGTGGACGGCGTGGCCCGGCGCGGCTTCGACACGCCGTCGCGGAAGCTGGAGATCCACAGCGCGATGATGAAGGACTGGAAGTGGCCCGAGCTGGCGATGCCCGGCTACACCAGGAGCCACGTCCACCACGAGACCATCGACCCCTCGCGCGGGGAGCTCCTTCTGCTCCCCACCTTCCGGCTCCCCACCATGATCCACACCCGCTCGGGCAACGCGAAGTGGCTCAACGAGATCTCGCACCGCAACCCGGTGCTCATCCACACCTCCGACGCGGCGAGGCTGGCCGTGCGGACGGGGGACCTGGTGAGGGTCACCACCGAGATCGGCTTCTTCGTGAACCGCGTTTACGTCACCGAGGGGATCCGCCCCGGAGTGGTGGCCTGCTCCCATCACATGGGGCGCTGGCGCACGTCGGAGAAGGGGGGGAGCCGGTGGGCGGCCGCGCTGGTCTCCATCCAGAGAAGTCCGGAAGGGGTCTGGCGCATGCGCCACCAGAGCGGCATCGAGCCGTTCGACAGCGACGACCCCGACTCCTCGCGCATCTGGTGGCGCGAGCCCGGCGTGCACCAGAACATCACCTTCCCGGTCCACCCCGACCCGGTCAGCGGCATGCACTGCTGGCACCAGAAGGTGCGGGTGGAGAGGGCCCGGCCGGACGATCGCTACGGCGACATCGAGGTGGACACCCGCCGCTCGATGGAGGTGTACCGTCGCTGGCTGGCCATGGCCCGCCCCGCGCCGGGCCCCGCGGGGCTGCGCCGCCCGCTCTGGCTGGCGCGCCCTGTGCGGCCCGCTCCCGAGACCTTCAAGGTGCCCGAGGATGCCGCTTCACCGGACACCTGAGATCGCCGCCCCCGCTCCGCCGGCGCCGAAGCAGGCACAGCCGGCGGCCCTGGGCGTGCTGGCCGGCCTGGCCGCCGCCAAGCTGCTGGCCCACCTCCCCGCGATCAACCAGTACGGCTACTTCCGCGACGAGCTCTACTACCTGGCCTCCACCCGGCACCTGGCGCTGGGCTACGTGGACCATCCGCCGCTGTCCATCGCCGTGCTGGCGGGGGTGCGGGCGCTGGCCGGGGACTCGCTCCCCGCGCTGCGGCTGACGCCGCTCCTGTGCGGCCTCGCCGTCGTGGTCCTGACCGCGCTCTTGGCTCGCGAGCTGGGAGGAGGCCGCCTGGCGCAGGGGGCCGCGGGGCTGGCCGTTCTGAGCGCGCCGGTCTACCTGGCCATCCACCACTACTACTCGATGAACGCCCTCGATCACGTGGCCTGGGCCTCGGCGGCGCTCCTCCTGGCGAAGGCGCTTCGCACCGGCCGCGCCTCCACCTGGATGCTCCTCGGCCTGGTCCTGGGCCTGGGCTTGCTGAACAAGCTCAGCGTCCTGTGGCTGGGAGCGGGGATCGGGGCGGGGCTGCTCCTCACGCCCTGCCGGCGGTTCCTGCTCTCGCGCGGGCCCTGGCTGGCCGCCGCCATCGCCGCGGCGCTGTTCGCGCCCCACGTGGCCTGGCAGGCGGCCCACGGCTGGCCGACGCTGGAGTTCATGAGCAACGCGACCCGGCACAAGATGGTGCAGACCGGCCTGGCCGAGTTCCTCTCCGGACAGGTGCTCACCATGAACCCCGCCACGCTGCTGATCTGGCTGCCGGGTCTTCTGTCCGGGCTGCGGCCGGGAGCCGAGCCCCGGGCGCGCCTGTTCTCCATCGCCTGGCTGGGGGTCTTCGCCCTGCTCGCCTCCGGAGGACCGAGCCGCAGCTCCTACCTGGCCCCCGCCTACCCCATGCTGTTCGCTTCGGGAGGGGTGTCGCTGGAGCGTCTGCGTGAAGCGGCCGCGCGGGCGCGGGCCGGATCGTTCGCGCGCCGCCTCCGCGCCGCCGCGGCTCCCGCGGCCCTGTCCGCTATGATCCTCATCGGCGCCCCGCTCGTGCCGTACGCCCTGCCCGTGCTCCCTCCCGACGCCTTTCTCGCCTACATGAAGGCGATCGGCATCGCGCCGCGGGGGGAGGAGCGAAGCGCCCGGGCGGAGCTTCCCCAGCAGTACGCCGACATGTTCGGCTGGGAGGAGATGGCGGAGCAGGCGGCGCGGGCCTACGCCTTGCTCACCCCCCAGGAAAGGGCGCGCGCGGCCGTCTTCGGCCAGAACTACGGCGAGGCGGGCGCGATCGACGTCCTGGGGAAGAGGCTTGGACTGCCGCCCGCCATCAGCGGGCACAACAGCTACTGGATGTGGGGCCCGCCGCCGGGCTCCATCGACGTGGTGATCATCCTGGGCGGGGACCACGAGGGCAACGCGGCCTTCTTCGAGGAGGTGACCGTGGTGGGGAGGGTGGAGTGCCGGCGCTGCATGCCCTACGAGCGCGACCTCGCGGTCTCCATCGGCCGCCGCCCCAGGCTGCCGCTGGAGGAAGCCTGGCCCCGGCTCAAGCGGTTCATGTAGACGGTTGGGGCTCCCGGTCCGGCTACGTCGTCCTGAACTGCGTCCACATGGGGCGATGGTCCGAGACGAAATAGCGGGCGTAGGCGAAGAAGTTCTTCTGATGGGCCTGCCAGAGATCCGGGAAGACGACCTTGTCGAAGTCGAAGACCCCCTTCAGGCCGGTGAAGTCGTTCTTCGTGTTGCCGGGGAAGAAGGCGATCTGGTCGTAGTGGTTGTCGCTGGCGATGGCCGAGCCCACCTCCGATGAGTGCAGCGGCAGCTCCAGTCCCCTCGACGTGAGCGCCTTGTAGATCGGGTCCCCCGGGGCGGCCTTGGGCATGTTGAAGTCCCCCAAGGCGATGATGTCCCGGGTGAAGGAGTAGCTGGTGGTGGACTCGCGCGCCGCCCACCGGGCCACGGCCAGGGTCTCCAGGGTGCGGCGGTCCATGTCCTTCTTGCTCTCCGAGCCGTAGTACAGGTGCACGTTGGCCAGGGTGAAGGTGAACGAGCCGCAGGCGAAGGTGGCGAAGTAGGGGGTGCGGTCGAACCCCTTGAACTGGCCTCCTATTCCGGAGCTCTTCACCTTGGCGTACTCCGACGGGGGAAAGGCCACCTCCCCGACGAGCTGCAGCGGGCTGACCTTCGAGGCGTCATAGAGGAACGCCATCCTCTCGTTGTTGCCGGCCGCGTCGCTCACCAGCACCCGGTAGGGCGCCCCCAGCAGGTTCAGCTCGATGTCGCGCAGGTGGGTCCAGTTGGAGTTCACCTCCTGGATGGCGACGATGTCGAACCAGCTCAGGATCTCCGCCAGGAGGCGCCGGTCCTTCTCGCGGCGCTGCTGCACCCCCAGGTTGGCGATGTTCCAGGTGGCCAGCAGGAGCGTCCCGGCCGACCTGTCGGGGATCCCCCGGGCGGTCTTGTGCAGGCGCAGCCGCTGGATCTCCGGCGCCAGGGAGTAGTCGTAGGCGAACGATGGCTTGGGGAACGGGGGCATGGCGGGACTCCTGTATGAGCGGCAGGGGAGCGGCGTTTATACCACGCTCCCGGGGAGAGGCTCAAGAGCCGCGACAGGGACCGGGGGCGGCGATCAGCGGGGAGGGGCAGGGGCGCCAGGGCAGCGGCCCCGGGAGGCGTGGTGGGCGAAGTCCTCGGGGAAGAGCTCGAGGGCGCTCACCACGGGGGCGGCGGCCATCGGGATCAGGCTGCAGTGTCCCTTGCCGGCGGCGAACGCCACGATCTTCTCGATCTGGGATGCGTAGTCACCGGCCTCCCCGCGGCGCACCTGCTCCAGCACCGCGGCGAGCGTGCTGGTCTCCATCCGGCAGGCCGGGCACTGGCCGCACTGCTCGCGCTTGAAGAAGCCGGCCAGGGCAGCGGCCCGCTCCACGACGCATTCCCCTTCCAGCAGGAAGCTCAACCCTCCGCATCCGAGCGACGATCCCGCCGCCTTGACGTCCTCGTGCGTCATGGGGAGATCCAGGCGCGACGCGGGAAGGAAGCGGGACGAGGTGGCCGGGAGGAGGGCGCGCAAGGGCCTCTTGTCCACCGGTCCTCCTCCCGCCTCGTACAGCAGCTCGCGGAAGGTCGCCCCCATGGGCATCTCGTGCACGCCGGGCCGCTCCACGCGATCGTCCAGCGTGAAGAGCATGGTGCCCACCCCGCCGCGCGTGCCGAGGGAGCGGAACCACTCGGGACCGCGGCGCACGATCCCCGGCACGCAGGCGAGGGTCTCGACGTTGTTGACGGTCGTGGGGCGCCCGAACAGCCCGGATTCCCCGGGGAAAGGAGGCTTGCGCCGCGGCCAGGGCTTGCGCCCTTCGATCACTTCCAGAGCCGCGGTCTCCTCGCCGGCCACGTACGTGGGAGGGGCCTTCACCACGCGAACCTCGAAGCGGAAGCCACCGTCCTGCCGGGCCGGTCCCAGCAGCCCCGCGGCGCGGGCCTCCCGCGCGGCCTCCTCGGCCCGCTCCACCGCCTCGCTCATGTCCTCGATGAGGTAGAGCCAGCCCTCCGAGGCCCCCGTGGCGTAGGCGCACAGAGCCATCCCCTCGATCACCTTGTGGGGATGCCGGGCCACCAGGAGCCGATCCTTCAGGCTCCCCGGCTCGTGCTCGCCGCCGTTGGCCACGACGTGCTTCGGGGAGCCGCCCGCGGCCGCGGCGAGCGCCCACTTGCGCGCCGCGGGGAAGGCCGCTCCCCCTCGCCCTCGCAGACCGGCCTCCTCGACCAGGCGGAGGACTCCGGCCGGGGAAGGCCCCGATCCGGACAGGGCATCGCCCAGAGCCCGATAGCCGCCCGAGGCGGCGTAGGACGCGAGGTCCTCGTAGGGTTTGCCGGGGGGGATCGCTGTGAGCAGGGCGGGGGTCATCCCGGCCTCGCGCGGGGTGAGGGTCAGAAGCCGGTGGTCAGCAGGTCGTAGGTGATCTGCTCCACGTCCTTCTCCACCTTGCCGGTGAGCCGATCCACCCTGGCGCCGCTTCCTGTGAGGTGCTCCACGATGTCGGGGAGATCCGCCTTGGTGACCTTGCTGTAGAAGCAGCGGTCGGGAAAGACCACCACGTTGATGCCGTGCGCGCAGCCGCCGAAGCAGGGGTACTTCCTCAGCTTGTTGCGCCCCTCGGGGTCGCGCTCGTGCAGCGCGGTCTTGAGCTCCTCGTACAGCTCGACCGAACCTTTCTCGCTGCAGTCGCCTCCCTCGCAGACATAGACGAGGCGGCTCTCCTCAGGCATGGCGTCTCCCGGCTCAGTGGAAGGTCACGTACTCGAAGTCGATCGGCTGGTTGTTGATCCCCTGGTGCGGCGGCGCGATCCAGTTGGCGAACTTCCCGCGCTCCCTCACCGGCACCATGATGGAGCGGACGTAGTCGTGATCGGCCTGCGACGGCATGCTGCGGGCGGCCTGTGCGGCCGCCTCGGCCGGGCCGCACGGGGCGCCGTCGTAGGAGAACGGCTGTCCCGCGTACATGCCGACCTGCCGCCAGAAGCGGGTGCTGGGGAGGGTTATCCTCTCGCTCAGACCGTGCTCGGCCAGGGTGCGGTTCCAGCGCGCGCAGATCCTCTGGCAGTCGGCGTGGTACGCCTCCAGCAGCAGCGCGTTCATGGCGCGCCGCAGGGGGATCCGCACCGTGGCCGGGCGGCCGTCTTCGATGGCCGGGGCCTCGTAGTACTGGTCGAGCGCCCTGGGATCCTTGTAGATGCCGTCCCCCTCGCGGTAGCGCCCCTTCAGCCCCGAGGAGAAGGCCTCCGCGGCGTTGGAGGAGTCCTCTCCTCCGAACAGGTCGTGCGAGGCGGCCGCCCACTCGTTGACGTATCTCTGGAGGATCTCCAGCGGCACCGCACCCACGCTGCGAGGGTCGGTCCCCTCCTTCATCAGCTCGGCGGTGCGCTGCACCACCCGCCCGATGCCGTTCTCGCCCACCGACAGGTGGTGCGCCTCTTCGGTGAGCATGAACTGGGTGGTGCGGGCGAGCGGGTCGAAGCCGCTCTCCGCCAGCGCCGCGAGCTGGTACTTGCCGTCGCGATCGGTGAAAGTGGTGAAGCAGAAGAAAGCCAGCCAGTCCTCCACCTTCTTGTTGAAGGCCTGGAGGATGCGCGGGTTGTCGGGGTTGCCCGAGCGGCGCCGCAGCAGGTCCTCGGCCTCGTCGCGCCCGTCGAACCCGAAGAACCGCTGCAGCAGGTAGACCATGGCCCACAGGTGGCGCCCCTCCTCCACGTTCACCTGGAAGAGGTTGCGCAGGTCGTACAGCGACGGGGCGGTGTGGCCCAGCAGCCGCTGCTGCTCCACCGAGGCCGGCTCGGTGTCCGCCTGGGTGACGATGAGGCGGCGCAGGCGGTTGCGCATCTCTCCGGGGACCGCGTTCCAGACCGGCTGGCCGGCCACGTCGCCGAAGCCGATGGTCTTGCCGGGCTCTGGCTCGGCCAGGAAGATCCCCCAGCGGTACTCGGGCATCCTCACGTAGTCGAAGTTGGCCCAGCCCCCCTTGCCCACTCCCACGGCGGTGCGCAGGTAGATGCTGTCCTCGCTGAAGTCCGACGGGCCCATGTCGCGCCACCACTCCAGGTACTTCGGCAGCCAGTGCTCCAGCGCGCGGCGAAGGACCGGGTCGTCGTTGAGGTTGACGTTGTTGGGTATCTTGGCGGAGAGATCCACGGCGGTCATCAGGTCCTCCTCCAGTCGAACTTGGGCCGATCGGGCTGACCGTACAGGCGCAGGGCGCCGTGGTCCCCGGTGGCGTTGGGCCGGATGAAGATCCAGTTCTGCCAGGCCGACAGCCGGCCGTAGATCTTGCTGTCCGCCGTCTCCCTCCCCGGGAAGCGCAGCGAGGCCTCCATCCCGGTCAGCGCGTCGGGCGAGAGCGACAGCCGCTCCTCCACCGCCACCCGCAGCTCCTCGTCGAAGTCCAGCTCGTCGGGGGCGAACGTGGCCAGCCCGGCCTCGAGGGCCGCGGCGGCGTCGAGCCGGTCGCCGGCAGCGGCCAGGCGCGCGGCGGTCTCCGGATCGCGCTGGAAGCGGGCTTGCAGCCGCGACAGGCCGTGGCTCATGGGCAGATAGGGCGCTCCGTCGCCGCCCAGGCCGCACAGCCGGCCCGCCTGCACCCAGGCCGGACGGGCGGCGTCGCGCTTCATGTAGACGCGGTCGGCCGACAGGGCCAGCTCCAGCAGGGGCCCGCCGCAGGCCGACGTCTCGTCCACGATGGCGAAGAAGCTCTTGGCCGTCAGATCCAGCCGCCGCAGCACACGGGCCATGTTCAGGACGATCTCCCGCGCCAGCCAGTCCGCGTCGGAGGCGGCCAGGAGCCGGTCGACCTCCATGAGCCGATCGATCCCCCCGGGCCCCCCCGCGGTCCTCAGGAGAACCAGGCCGATCTCCTCCTCGTCGAACCGCAGCCGGCAGAGAACGTCGTCCAGCTCCCGGAAGGCGGCCAGCGCCCAGAACGAGCTTCCCGCTTCGCGCAGCGCGCCGGCGCTCGCGGGCAGCGGCCCGGCCGGGGCGGCCACGGTCAGGTCGGCCAGGCGCCGGGCGCGGTCCAGCGACAGGGTGACGTGGCGGTAGCGCAGCACGGCC
>DATEEA010000043.1:0-7174 GCA_035281445.1 Candidatus Polarisedimenticolia bacterium | reverse complement strand
TCCCGGGGGCGCCCGGGGGGCGGCGCGCGAGCCGGCCGCGGGCACCGGGCACCCCATCGGCAGGATCCATCCGGAGCGGAGGGTGGTCGACAGCCTGATCACCGACGCGCCGGCATTCGAGAAGCACCGGGCGATGGGGTTCGGCGCCGCCCTCACGCTGCCGCGCGAAGGGATCTTCAGAGGGCAGGCCGCGCTCATCAACCTGGGCTCGGGATCTCCAGCCGCCAACGTGATCGCGGCGCGCGCGGCGCAGGTGGTGGCCTTCGAGTCGGGGAGCTTCGGCCAGGGCTACCCGGCGTCGTTGATGGGATCGATCGCCGCCGTGCGCCAGACCTTCCTCGACGCCCGGCAGCACGCCGTGTGGAGGGAGCGCTACGACGCCGACCCGGCCGGGATGCGGCGGCCGGAGGCCAGCGCCTCGCTGGCCGCGTTGGCCGGCGAGGCGTCGGGGAAGAGCCGCGTCCTGTTCGATGCCGCCGACCCGGGCAACGCGCTGCGGGCCCTGGACCTGGCGCGCGAGCTGGAGCTGGGCGCGGTCCTGCTCGGCTCGGGAACCGACAGTCTCCAGGCCGGGCTGATGGAGCGGCTGGTGGAGAGCCGCACGCCGATCATCCTCCCCCTGGCCTACCCCGACAAGCCGAAGGTGGCCGATGCCGACGAGGCGCTGGCGGTGAGCCTGCGGGATCTGGAGCGGTGGGACGCCGCTCCCGCCAATCCCGCACGCTTCCAGGACGCCGGGCTGGCCTTCGCCCTGGGGACCTGCCGGTCCTCCTCACCGGCGGAGTTCCCGGCGCGCCTGCGCAAGGCTCTGGATCGGGGGCTGCGGCCGGAGACGGCCCTGGCCGCGCTGACCGTGGAGCCGGCGCGCATCCTGGGGCTGGAGCGATCGCTGGGGACCATCGAGCCGGGGACGATCGCCAACGTGGTGGTGTGGGAGGGGTCCGCGTCCGGCAAGCACGGCCTCTTCGACGAGGCGGTGCGGCCCCGGCACGTCTTCGTGGACGGTGTGCGCCACGACGTGGAGGCCAGGGCTTCCAAGGGAGACCCCGACGCCAAGGTCGACCCGCGCGGGACGTGGGCGATCACCTTCACCATCGGGGAGCGCGAGATGGCGCGCACCTGGACCATCGCCGGGTCGGAGGGAGACTACTCCGGCACGGCCGAGACACAGCGCGGGACGGTGGCCTTCTCCTCGGTGACGCTGAAGGGCAACGCCATGACCGTGGTGCTGCCGGGTGAAGGGAGCAGGCCCAGCCAGGAGGTGACGGTGGTGATCAGCGGCGACTCCCTCGAAGGAAGCGGCGAGTTCCCCGGCGGGACGTCGTTCACGGTCAAGGGGACGCGGACCTCGGGTCCGGAAGGGAGCGTGTCGTGAGGGGCATGGCCGGGTGGGCCGCGGCGGCCGCGGCGCTGCTGCTGGGGGCGGGCGCCGGCGGGGCGCAGGAACGTGACGCCGCGCCGCGCGAAGTGCTGGTGAAGGGGGCGACGATCTGGACGGTGTCCGACGCGGGGATCCTGGACAAGGGGGACCTGCTGGTGCGCGATGGCAGGATCGTCGCGGTCACCGCCTCCATCGATCCGCCGCGCGGCGCGCTGGTGATCGACGGGTCCGGCAAGCACGTGACGCCCGGCCTGATCGACGCGCACAGCCACACCGCGGTGGACGGCTCGGTGAACGAGGGATCCAACAACGTCACCGCCGAGGTCCGCATCGGGGACGTCCTGGATCCCGAGGACCCGGCCCTCTACAGGGAGCTGGCCGGCGGGCTGACGGCGGCCAACGTCCTGCACGGCTCGGCCAACTCCATCGGCGGGCAGAACCAGGTCATCAAGCTGAAGTGGGGGGTCACCGCGGAGGAGCTCAAGTTCCGGGGCGCTCCCCAGGGGATCAAGTTCGCCCTGGGGGAGAACCCGAAGCGATCCAACTTCAGCGCGCCGGGGAGCACGCCGCGCTACCCGTCCACCCGCATGGGGGTGGAGCAGTCGATCCGGGAGCGCTTCCTGGCCGCCCGCCGGTACGACCGCGGGTGGGCCGAGTACGGCCGGCTCAAGCCGAAGCAGCAGGCCCGGCTGGAGCCGCCGCGGCGCGACCTGCAGCTCGAGGCGATAGCCGAGATCCTGCGAGGCGAGCGCCTGGTGCACAGCCACTGCTACCGGCAGGACGAGATCCTCATGCTGATCCGGCTGGCCGAGGAGTTCGGATTCCGCGTCGCCACCTTCCAGCACGTGCTGGAGGGCTACAAGGTGGCCGACGAGATCGCGCGCCACGGCGCCGGGGCGTCCACGTTCAGCGACTGGTGGGCCTACAAGCTGGAAGCCTGGGACGCCACCCCCTTCAACGGGGCGTTGATGGCCCGCCGGGGCGTGAGCGTGTCGTTCAACAGCGACTCCGACGAGCTGGCGCGGCGGATGAACCTGGAGGCGGCCAAGGGGGTGAAGTACGGCGGGATGGACGAGCAGGAGGCGATCAAGCTGGTCACCCTGAATCCGGCCAGGCAGCTCGGCATCGGCGGCCGGGTCGGCTCGCTGGAGCCGGGCAAGGACGCCGACTTCGTGATCTGGAGCGGGCATCCCTTCAGCGTCTACACCATCGCCGAGCAGACCTGGGTGGACGGCAGGCTGGAGTTCGGCGTGGAGCAGGACCGGCAGAGACGGCGCCAGGTTGAGGCCCGGCGCGCCGAGCTGATAGGCAAGGTGTCCGGCGGCGGGGCGAAGAAGGAATCCGGGTCCTCCAAGCCCGCTTCGCCCGAAGCCGGGCCGCCGGCACGGCCGATCCCCCCTGCCAGGCCGCTCGCCTACAGGGACCGCACCGGCCCCGCCGGGGCCTTCGCCATCGTGGGGGCCACCGTCCACACCGTCTCCGGCGGCGACATCCCCGCCGGCGTGGTGGTGACGCGGGACGGCCGGATCGTCTCCGTCGGCACGGACAGCACGATCCCCTCCGACGCCCTGGTCGTGGACGGCAAAGGGCTCCACCTCTATCCGGGGATGATCGACGCCTCCACCGTGCTCGGCCTCACCGAGATCGGATCGGTGGCCGGAGGCGTGGACGTGTCGGAGACGGGCAAGATCAACCCCGACGTGCGGGTGGAGTCGGCCGTCAACCCCGACTCCGAGCTGATCCCGGTCACCCGCGCGGCGGGGATCACGCACGTGCTCACCGTGCCCCGCGGCGGGACCCTGGCCGGCACCAGCGCCTTCATCCGCCTGGATGGGTGGACCTGGGAGGACCTGGCCGCCGGCGCCCCGGCCGCCATGCACATGAACTTCCCCGCCTTCCCGCGGGCCGCCGGCCCCGGCTTCGGCTTCGGTCCGCGTCCTTCCCTCGAGGACCAGGAGAAGCAGCGCAAGGCCGATCTCAAGGAGCTGGAGGAGACCTTCGAGGCGGCCCGCGCCTACCGGCAGGCGGTCCGGGCCGCGCGCGAGCACGGGACGGAGGCCCCGGCGGCCGATCCGGCCCTGGAGGCCATGATCCCGGTGATCGAAGGGGCCCTCCCGGTGGTGGTCTCCGCGTCCGAGGTGCGCCAGATCAAGGCGGCGGTGGAGTGGACGCGCAGGCAGGGGGTCAGGATGATCCTGGAGAGCTCGGGGGACGCCTGGCGCGTGGCGGAGCTGCTCAAGCAGAACGACATCCCGGTCATCGCCGGGCCGGTGCTCAGCAGCTCCTTCCGCGCCGACGAGCCCTACGACACGGCCTACGCCATGCCCCGGAAGCTGCACGAAGCGGGGGTCCGCTTCTGCATCGTGAACGGCGGGGGATCGTTCGGCGCCTCCAGCACGCGCAACCTCCCCTACCAGGCGGGGATGGCGGCCGCCTTCGGGCTTCCCCGCGAGGCCGCCCTCAAGGCGGTCACCCTCTTCCCGGCGCAGATTCTGGGGGTGGGCGACCGTCTGGGCTCCATCGAGACCGGCAAGAGCGCCAGCCTCATCCTGACCGACGGCGATCCGCTGGAGATCCGCACGCGCGTCCTGAAGGTGTTCATCGACGGGCGGGATGTCGATCTGGGCAACCGGCACCAGCGGCTCTACGACAAGTACAGGCAGAGGCCGCTCCCGGCTGCGGTGCGCGCGGGAGGCTGAGGGCGGGGCGGTCCGATCAGCCCACGTCCATCAGCCCGATCCGGTCCCCCCACTGCCGCTTCATGTGCTCCAGGAGCGGACGGTGGCCGGGCCCGGCGGCCGCTTCGGACAGCAGGGCCGCGGCGTCGGCCCGCGCCTCGTCCAGCACCGCGGCGTCGCGGATGATGTTGCCGATGCGGATCTCGGGGAGACCGGACTGCCGCGTCCCCAGGAACTCTCCGGGGCCCCTGATCTCCAGGTCCTTCTCGGCGATGGCGAACCCGTCGGCGTGATCGCGCATCACCTCCAGGCGCCGCGACGCCTCTTCGGTCGGATCGTCGTCGTGGACCAGGATGCAGTGGGAGGGGTGCGGTCCCCGGCCCACCCGGCCGCGAAGCTGGTGGAGCTGGCTCAGGCCGAAGCGGCCGGCGTGCTCCACGACCATCACCGTGGCGTTGGGGACGTCGATCCCCACCTCGATCACCGTGGTCGCCACCAGGACGTCGATCTCGCCGGCGGCGAAGCGGCGCATCACGTCGTCCCTCTCCGGCGGCTTCATCCGCCCGTGCACCAGCCCCACCCGGAGATCCCGGAAGACCTTGCCCGACAGGTCCGCGGCGAGCTCCACCGCCGCCCTCAGGTCGGACTTCTCCGACTCCTCCACCAGGGGAAGCACGATGTACGCCTGCCTCCCGGCCGCCGCCTCGCGGCGGATGAACTCGTAGATGCGCGCCCTGGAGGTCTCGGGCCGCAGGTGGGTGGCGATCGGCCGGCGGCCGGGAGGCAGCTCGTCGATGACCGAGAGATCGAGATCACCGTACACCGTCAGGGCCAGGGAGCGCGGGATGGGGGTGGCGGTCATCACCAGCACGTCCGGAGACGCCCCCGAGGGACCCTTCCCCCGCAGCGCCAGCCTCTGGGCCACGCCGAAGCGGTGCTGCTCGTCGATCACCGCCAGTCCGAGGTTTTGGAAGCTGACCGACTGCTGGATGAGAGCGTGCGTGCCGATGACGATGTGCGCGTAGCCTTGCTCGAGGGCGCGCAGCAGCGGCCGGCGCTCCGCGGCGGTCATGGCGCCGGTCAGGAGCTGCACCCGATAGCGCGAGCGGGCCAGCAGCGCGGCCACGCCGCGGTGGTGCTGCTCGGCCAGGATCTCGGTGGGCGCCATGAGCACCGCCTGGCGGCCGTTCTCCACGGCCAGCAGCATGGCCATCAACGCCACGATGGTCTTGCCCGATCCGACGTCTCCCTGCAGCAGGCGGTTCATGGGGTGAGGGGCGGTCATGTCCTGCACGATCTCCTTCAGGACCCGGCGCTGCGCCCCGGTCAGGCGGTACGGGAGGACCTCCTGCAGCCTCTCGCGCATCGGCGGGGTGGCCTCACACGGAGGCCGCCGCTCGCGGGACACCGCGCGGCGCCTCATGCCCAGTGCCAGCTGCAGCAGCAGGAACTCCTCGTAGATCAGCCGCCGGTGGGCCGGGGTCCTGCGCGCCTGGCAGGCCTCCAGGTCCGCGTCCTCCGGAGGGAAATGGACCTGGCGCAGCGCTTCGCCACGGGGGATCAACCCCCGCGCCCGGGTCAGCTCGTCCGGCAGCGGATCGGGGAGCGAGGCGGGGAGTTCCGCCAGGATCCTGTGCAGCAGCACCCTCATCAGCCGCGTGGAGACCTCTCCCACCCTCTGGTGGATCGGCACCACGCGGCCGGTGTGGATGGCCTCGGTGCCGTCGGAGGCCACGACTTCGTACTGGGGGTTCTCCATCTGCAGGGCCCGCCCGCGGTAGCGGCTCCGGCCGGCCACGCCGTGAAGAATGACCTCGCGGCCCGCGGCAATGGTCTCCCGCAGGTACGGCTGGTTGTACCAGACCAGCCCGAGGCCCCCCGTGCCGTCGTCCACCACCGCTTCCAGGATGGTGAACCCCCTCTTGCGGGTGCGGAACAGCCTCGAGGACAGCACCCGTCCGCGCACCGTCGCCCTGTCTCCCGGCCGCAGCGAGGCGATCCCGGCGAATCGGCTGCGGTCCTCGTAGCGGAACGGGAGGTGGAAGAGAAGGTCCTCCACCGTGGACAGATTCTTCTCGGCCAGGCCTTCGGCCTTGCGCGGACCGACCCCCTTGAGGAACTGGAGCGGCGTGTCCAGGGTCAGCGGGGGCATCGGGGGGTCTCCTCCCTCGGAGTGTAACCCGGCCTCGGCCGCGGGACCCCGGCCGAGACGCCCCGCCCTCAGTCCGGCGGGGGCGCGGGATCGGCCGCCGGCGCGAAGAAGCGCAGCAGCGCCGCGCTGCGCTTTCCGAAGCGGCGGGATTGCCGGCCGTTGTTGTCCACGACCAGGTGCAGCGTGCGCCGGGGGTCCACGGCGATCCCTTCCACCTGATGGAAGTCCAGCCCCGCGTAGTCCAGGGTCCTCTCGGTGGACGCGTAGCCGAAGCTGCCGGCCAGGACCAGCCGCCGCGGGGAGGTGTCGCCAGGGCCGGAGGAGGGCGGCAGCTCCAGCTCCAGCACGCGCTGGCGGGATCGGGCCACCAGCAGGAGCCTTTGCCCCTCCGGGTCCCAGGCCGCGGCCGCGATGTCCGGTCCGACCTCCTCGGGGAGGGTCAGGTAGGTCTTCCCCGACAGGGTCGCCCCGCCGCAAGGGGTCCCGGGGAGATCGAACAGCCAGGCGGCTCGCAGGTCCCGCTCCTTGGCCACGAACAGCCGGCCGCCCGGCAGGGCGGCCAGCGCCTCGATCCCGCAGTTGTTCTTGCCGATGAGGCACGCGCCGTCCACTCCCGAAAGCCAGGCGGCGCAGGCACGCTGCGGGAACGGCGAGAGCACGAACAGGGCCCCGTCGGTCTCGGCCGCGATCACCACCTCGCCTCCATCCAGCCGGGTCATCGCCTCCAGGTCGCTGCCGGGGGGGACGCCGCGGGGCAGCCAGGAGCCGGCCCGGCGCGGCGCGCCGCCGGGCCCGTCGAACCGGATCCGCACGACGCCTCCCCCCGCGTCGCTCACGGTGTAGAGCTCCCCCTCCACGAACAGGAGGTCGGAGGGCTCCTCGATGCCCGGGAGCGCGTCCACGCGCACCCGCAGGGGATCGGCTGGCGCGTCCCGCCACAGCGGCGTGAGCAGCGGGCGGGGA
>DATEEA010000042.1:0-39613 GCA_035281445.1 Candidatus Polarisedimenticolia bacterium | reverse complement strand
CTGCCGGCCGGCCGCTCCGCGCTGCGAGCCAGAGCCCAGGCGGCGCCGGCGATGACCAGGTTGAACGCGGCCGCCAGCAGGATCGAGCGCTGGGTCCCCCACCGCGGGATGAACAGGAACCCCGTGGCGGCGGTGCCGGCGACCGCGCCGAAGGTGTTGACGGCGTAGAGGCCGCCCACCGTGGCGCCGATGGCCTCCTGCCTGTCCGCGGCGAAGCGGCTCAGGACGGGGAGCGTCCCTCCCATCAGGGTGGTGGGGACGATCAGCACCAGCAGCACGAAGAGGAACCTCAAGAGGCTGAAGGCGAAGAAGTCGGGGCTGAACGACGACCAGACGAGGCGCGAGAGCGGGATCAGCGCGTCGAACAGCCAGGGCACGGCCAGGGCATAGAGCCCGATCCCCGCCTCCAGCACGGCGTAGACGCGGATCGGATCGCCGCGCCGGTCGATGAGACGGCCGAACAGGAACGACCCCAGGGCGAGGCCGCCCATGAACGCCGTCAGGATGGTGCTGACGGCGAACTGGGTGGAGCCGAAGATCAGGATCAGCATCCGGAGCCACAGCACCTCGTAGACCAGGGCCACGGCTCCGGACAGGAAGAAGAGGACGAAGATCGCCGCTTTGCGGGGCATGGGCGGGGATGATAATGCACCCTCCGGGGCGGGTCAAACAACGATTTTTCAAAGACTTGCGGGTGACCCCCAGTTGACTCCGCGGCGCGCTTGCGCCTACCTTTGTCGGCCGTGAGCCGTCCCGCAGCGCTGCCGCCCCGATTCCCGGCCGGATTCCTTCTCACCCTGCTGGCTTCCCTGGCCGTGATCGCCTGGGTCCAGTCGCCCGCCGCGGGCCCGTACGGTTACGACGGGCCCTACCACCTGCGCTACAGCGCCTGGATCCGGGAGCACGGCGTGGAGAGGGAGTTCCCCTGGTGGCAGGAGACCTTTCTGGCGCGGGAGTGGGCCGACAAGGACTTCCTCTACCACCTGCTGCTGATCCCGTTCACGTACGGAGACCTGGCCGCGGGGGGCAAGGCCGCCTCCATCGTGTTCGCCGTCGCCCTCTACGCGGCGGTGCACGCGTCGCTGGCCCTGCTGCGGGTGAGGTCCCCGGCGCTCTGGGCCCTGGCCTGCCTGCTGGGGTCCACGACCCTCCTCTACCGATCCGGACTGGTCCGGGCTCACGTGGCGGCCATCGCGCTGGCCCTGCTGGGGACCGCCGCGGTGCTGCGCGGATCGATCGCCGCGGTGGCCATCCTGGCGGCGGCCTACACCGCCACGCACATCGCATGGCACCTGCTCCCCGCCGTGGCGCTGGTCCATGGCGCCGTGCGGTGGGCGATGGGCAGGCGTGCCGGCTGGGGTGTCCTGGCGGCCGCGGTGGGGGGGACGGTGGCCTCGGCCTGGGCCAGCCCGTTCTATCCTCACAACCTGAAGCTGTGGTACGTGCAGAACGTGCAGGTGCTGGCGATGTCCTGGACGCCGGGGGCGCCCGATCTGGGCCTCGGTCTGGAGCTGCTGCCGGGGCGCCCCGCCGACCTGCTCTTCTACAACGCCGGGCCGGCGCTGCTGACGCTGGCCGGGATGGCCTGGCTGTGGCGCGGCCTGAAGCGCCGCGGCCGCGGTCGCGACGGCCAGGCGGCCGCCAGCGTGACGCTCGCAGCGATCACCGCCGGCTTCCTGGCGCTGGCCCTGCTGAGCCGCCGCTTCATCGAGTTCTGGGCCCCGTTCTCGACGCTCTTCTCCGCGTCGGCCTTCACCTGGTCGGCCGAGGCGGCCGAGCCGTCGGCCGCCCGGCGGCACCGCCCTCTCGTGGCGGCCCTTCTCGGCGGCGTCCTCCTGCTCTCGGGGCTCCACCACGCCGGGCAGGCGCGCCGCATCGTGTCGGAGGATCCGGGGCTGATCTACGAGCGCTGCGCCGTCTGGATCCGCGACAACGTCCCGGAAGGGGCCACCGTCTTCACCACCGACTGGGACGAGTTCCCGGAGCTGTTCTTCTTCGCACCCCGGCAGCGCTACCTGGTGGGGCTCGACCCGACCTTCATGCACGTGACCGATCCGGATCGCTGGGCGCTCTGGCGGGAGGTGGCCGAGGCGCGCCGCGCCGATCTGGCCGGGCCGATCGTGCGGACCTTCCGGGCGCGCCATGTCTTCGCCGACGCGGGGTACGAGTCCTTCCTGGAGCGGGCGGAGCTGGATCGACGGTTCGTCCCGGGCGTGGCCGGCGCCGACTGTAGCGTCTTCTCCATCCGCGACCGTGAGCCCGAACGGGGCGCGTTGGAGATCGGGCCCTGGTGGCGTGAGGGTGAGGCCCCGCCGCCCGGTCCGGGGCGTGCGGATGGCTTGTTCGTCGACGTGGCGGCCGTCGCCGCACCGTCCGTCTCCGGCCCGGACTGCGCCGCACTGGGCGGGCGGCTGCTCGCGGAACGGGACGGATCCGTCCGTCTGATCCTGGCGACCGACGACGTGATGACGGTCTCCATCGGCGGGATCCTCGTCCACGACGGCGCGAAGCCACCCCCTCCGCCGACGCTGGACGAAGCGCTGGCGCAGCACCGCTCGGGCGGGCGGCGCAGACACGAGCGCCGCTTCGAGGCCTCCGTCCGGGCCGGATATAATGACGTCTCGCTCACCACCTGCCGGTCGGGACGAACCTGGGGATTCCATCTGGAGGCCGCCGCCCCGTGATCCGCATCCTGATCCTGCGCACCGGCTCCACGGCCGCCGAGGTGCGCGCGCGCGACGGCGACTACGATCGCTGGTTCACCGATGCGCTGGAAGGGACGGGCGCCTCCTTCGACGTGCGGGACCTGGTGGCGGGGGACGACCCGACCCCGGGCTCCGGACATGAAGGGGTCATCGTCACCGGCTCCACCAGCGCCGCCTACCGCGAGGAGACATGGATGCCGCCGCTGGTCCGTTTCCTGGCGGGGGCCGGTGACACAGGGGTCCCCGTGCTGTGTGTCTGCTTCGGGGCGCAGCTCGCGGCGCAGGCGCGCGGCGGCCGCGTGGCGCTCAACCCCGAAGGCTGGGAGATAGGGGGGGTGCGGATCGAGCTGACCGACGCCGGCCGGCGGGATCCTCTCATGGAGGGGCTTCCGCCGGTCTTCGGGGCGCTGGCCACCCACGAGGACCGCATCGAGGAGCTTCCGCCGGGAGGAGTCCTGCTCGCCGGCAACCGATCGTCGCCCGTGCAGGCCTTCCGCGCGGGGAGGCTCCTCTGGGGGGTCCAGTTCCACCCGGAGATCACTCCCGGGATCCTGGCCACGCTGATCTCCCTGCGCGCCCGGACGCTGTGCGGGGACGCGGCCGCGCGTGGCCTTCCCCGGGAAGGACACGTCGAGCGGCTGCTGGCGTCGGTGGAGGGCCCCGAGGTCCTGCAGGCACGGCGGGTCCTGGAGAACTTCTCGGCCCTCTGCAGGGCTCGCGCGGCGAGCCCTGTCCCCTGAGACCGGGATCCTACGGTCAGGACGGGGAGGGGAAGAAGACCGACAGCAGCGCCTCCGCCCGGTCCCGCGTGACCACCCTGTTGGGGGTGGAGGTGCGGACCGAGAACCCCAGCGCGTTGAGGATGGCCACGGTGTCCGCCTCGGTCAGCGGGGACGAGAGGTCGCTCCTCAGCCGGATCCCTTTCTGCAGGAGCGCCCAGGCCGCACTCTCGGGAACGAAGCCGTCGGCCGGTCCGGGGAGCTCCAGCTCGCTGGCCACGCGGACGGCGAAGTCGCCCAGGGTGACCACGACCGAAAGGGGCTGGGCCCGCTCGCCGGGAGAAGGCGCCGCGGACTGCCCGGGGGCGGGAGGGGGCTGAGGGGCCTCTTCCGGCGGCGGATCCTCGGCCCCGGTCCAGGCCGGCGCGGCCAGGATGCAGCAGCAGGCCAGGAGCAGCGGAAGCGGTCCGGGGGTCGCGCGTCGCATGGCCGACTCTACCACAGCGGGTGCGGGGGCGCCCCTTGAAAGCGACGGGGCCGCCGAGCCCTGACGGCCCGGCGGCCCCTGGACGTCTATCGACTGGCGCGCCTGTTCTAGTCGCTGCCGGTCTGGCTGTTCTTCTTCTTCCTCTTGAACTTTCCGCCGCGGCCGTTGCCGTTGTTGAAGTCGTCGTTCGGGTTGCTGGGGTTCGTCTCGTTCGCCCCGACGGTGTTGTCGACCAGCCCGCCGTGGCGGGACAGCTCGGTCGAGAAGGCCGACAGGATCTCGCGGCCGCGGTCGCCGCGCACGGGCGCCGAGGGATCGTTCGCCGTCACCGTGATCCCGGCCTGGGAGAGCAGGGCCACCACGTCACCCTCGGTGAGCTGACGCTGACTGTTGCCGGCCACGTGGATGTTGCGTCCCTGGAGAGAGGCGAGAGCCGATTCGGTGGAATCGCCCGGCAGACCCATCACCCTGGCCATCTCGACGGCAAAGTCTCCGACCGTGTACCGGTCATTGCCGGAGGCCGGAGCAGCCAACGCAACGGCGCTCGCGAGGCCGAGGCACAGGGCCGACCCCATCAGCGCTCGAAGAACTCTCTTCATACCCCCTCCTTCATGGATGGACAAAGACCTCGACCCCCCGTGCAGAGCGACCTGGAGCGCGGATTTCGTTCGACCCTATATACCGCGACTCAGGGGGTCCGTCAATACGAAAAACCCGCTCCTGTCTGAACTTTCCGCCCGGTCGAAAAGTCCCGTTGACACCGCCGAGCCTGGCGCGTTACGATACCCGGCCTTCAGCGTATTTGTTCCAGCAATTAAAGTTAGGAGCCCTCGTGGAACACGGCGACCTCGGCGCCCCCACCCTGCAGGCCGCCCCCGCCAGCCGGGAGTGGACCATCCGGGACATCCCCCGCGCGGTCAGGCTGGCCTTCGACCTGCAGAAGCTGGGGGTGGCCGCGCTGGGGCTGACGGCCGCGGCCGCCCTGTACGCCGCCTTCTGGTGGCTCGGCAACCAGACGGGGGAGCGGACGGCCCACAGGGTCTTCGCCGTCCTGGGCGGGATCCTGGCGACCTGCGTCTGCGTGCTCTTCTCCGGGCTGGTCGCCCGCATGGCCACCGCGCAGCTCCTGGAGGAGCGCAGGGCGGGCGCCGCCGAGCTGCGGCAGTTCCTGCGCGAGCGGGGCGGGACGCTGCTCGGGATCCCGCTCACGTTCGGGGCCATCGCCCTGCTCCTGCTGGCGGCCGAGGGGGCGCTCGCCCTGCTGGGCTCCATCCCCGGGATCGGGCCGCTGCTCTACTCCTCTTCCTTCCTCATCGCCTTCCTCCTGAGCCTGGCGGTCGTCCTGACCGTGGTGGTGCACATGGTCGGCGCGTTCCTCTACCCGGCGATCGTCTCCATCCGGGGGGTGGGGGCGGTGGGCGCGATGGTGGAGGTGGTGGAGCTGGCACGGGTCAAGCCGCTCTTCCTTCTGCTCTACGAGCTGGTGGCCGCGGCCGTGGGGGCGGTCATGACCCTGATCCTGGGGGGGGCGGTCTGGGCGGGGCTCGGGCTGACCACATGGCTGGCCCGCGCCATCATGGATGAGGGCTTCGAGCAGACCCTGGCCTCGGTGCCGCGCTTCTTCGAGGTCTTCGTCCGTCCCTTCTCCAAGGTCATCCCCCTGCAGCCCGAGCCGATCGAGGCGGCCTGGCACTACGACGTGTCGGGGATGCTGCTGGGGGCTTCCCTCATGGTGGTGGCCGTGCTGACGCTCGTCTACCCCTTCGTCTTCTTCACCTCGGCCGGGTCGATCACCTACCTGATCCTGCGCAGCGAGCCCGCGGATCCCGAGCGGAGCATCATCGAGGATCTGTGATCGAGCGCGGGTACTTCCGGCGCGCCCTGCACGTGGTCATGAGCGACCTGCCGACCTACGTGCTGGGCGGACTGGTCCTCCAGTTCGTCTCCACGGTCTCTTTCGGCCTGATGATCGGCCCTTCCATCGCCGGCATCGTCTGGGTCACGCTGCGCCACCTGCGCGGGGAGGAGGTCTCCTTCGGCGATCTCTTCCGCGGGTTCGAGGAGATCGGCCCCACCTTCGCCGCCGGCGCCGTCTTCGGCCTGGCGGTGGGGGCGGGGCTGGCCTTGCTGGCGGTGCCGGGGATCCTCCTCGGGGGGATGCTCTGCTTCGCCTTCCCCTTCATCGTGGACAGGAACCTTTCCGCCGGCGAGGCCATGACGGCCAGCCGCCGGCTGGCCGGGGCCGGAGACCTGCTCGACCGCGGCGTCTTCTTCCTCCTCGCCCTGCTGGTCGGCGTCTCGGGCGTGGTTGTCTGCCTGGTGGGACTGCTGTTCACCTGGCCTCTCATGTGGGCGGCCGTGGCCGTGGCCTACGAGGACATGACCCGGGGGGAGCAGGCGCCCCCCCGCCCGGCGTGACCCGCTCTGTTGATCCTGCCGAGCGCCATCGGGTACCATTCCGCCGATTGTCCCGCCGTGCGGCCCGTCCCTCCGGCCGCTCCCCGGTTGAAGGAGAGTCCCGAGGCGCCGTGGAGCTGACCCGGGAAGAGCTGGAGAAGGACGAAGACCAGCGGCTGGCCCCCTACGCCCTGCGCAGCGCCGCGGCGCGCCGGGGTGTGCGGGTGGGCCCCGAGGGACGCATCTTCGACTACCGGACCGAGTTCCAGCGGGATCGGGACCGCATCCTCCATTCCCGCGCGTTCCGCCGGCTCCGGCTCAAATCGCACGGAGGCGCCTTCCCCCCGGCCGAGCGGTACCGCGACCGCCTCACCCACACCCTGGCCGTGAGCCAGATGTGCCGGACCGTGGCCCGCGGCCTCGGGCTGAACGAGGACCTGGTGGAAGCGATCGCCCTGGGCCATGAGGTGGGGATGCCCCCGTTCGGACCGCACGGCGAGGCCGCCCTCGGGTCGCTGCTGGCGGGGGTGGACGGAGGATTCTCCTACGCCGTCCAGAGCCTGCGCGTGGTGGACCGCCTGGAGAAGCGCTACGCGCACGAGGGGCTCAACCTGACCGACGCGACCCGCGAGGGGATCCTCAAGCACGCCGGCTGGCCCCCGCCGGAGGGATCCCCGGCCGCGCCCCCCGAGCTGAGCCCGCAGTGGGCCCCCCTGTTCGAGGCCCAGGTGGTGGCTGCGGTGGAGCCGGCCGCGCGAGCCATCGAGGACCTCGACGACGGCCTGCGCGCCGGGGACGTGGACTCCGAGTCGGTGGAGCGGCTGCCGATCGTGCGCGAGCTGATGCGCCGGGTGGCCGCGGCGCCGGCGCGTGGGCCGGGCAGGAGGGCCGCCGGGAGGGCCGCGATGAACCGCCGGGCCAACCTGATCCATCGCGGACTGACCCACATGCTGGTCACCGGGATCATCCACCACTCCCGCCGCACGCTGCGGGCCTGGGCCCGCGAGCACGCCGTGACCGGCCCGCGGGAGCTGCTGCGCGCGCGGCCCCATGTCCAGGCCGGGATGGTCGGGCTGACTCCGGCCGCCGCCAGGATGTACGATGGTCTCGGCGATTTCGTCTCTCGGCACCTCCACCAGGGGGCGTGGCTGAGCGCCGCCGCCTCGAGGGCGCGGCACCTGCTGGGAGCCCTGTTCCGGGCGCTGGCCGACAACCCGCGGCTGGCGGAGGACTACATGCTCCTGCGCTTCAAGCAGGACGAAGGGGGCCCGTACCTGCGCGACGTCCCCCCGGCCGCGATGGAGGCGGAGCTGGCCAGGCGCTACCGGGGCAGCCGCCCCTTCGCCCGCATCGTCGCCGATCATATCGCCGGCATGACCGACCTGTTCACCGTGGCCGAGCACGAGAGGCTGCTCGGCCCGTTCGCCATGGGAGGCAAGACGCCATGAACACGCTGCGGGTGGCGATCGGCTGCGACCATGCGGCGGTCGCGATGAAGGACGGCATCGTGAAGAGCCTGCGCGAGGCGGGCTTGACGGTGCAGGACGAAGGGACCTTTTCCGGCGACGCCGTGGACTACCCCGACTTCGCCGCGCGCGTGGCCTCGCTGGTCGCCTCGGGGAAGGCCGACCGCGGGATCGTGCTGTGCGGCACGGGGATCGGGGTGTGCATCGCGGCCAACAAGATCCCCGGGATCCGCGCCGCGGTCTGCCACGACGTGACCACCGCCCGGCTGGCGCGCCGGCACAACGACGCCAACGTGCTGTGCATGGGGGCGCGCACCACCGGCGCCTCCACCGCCGCCGACGCCGTGGCCGCCTTCCTGGAGACGGAGTTCGAGGGGGGCCGGCACGTCCAGCGGGTGCGCAAGATCGAGGCGCTCGAAGGGCGCCACCAGTCTGCCGGAAAGGAGACGCGGCGATGACCCATCCCCTGGTGGCGGCCGATCCCGAGGTGGCGGCCGCGGTCGACGCGGAGATCCGGCGCCAGCAGGAGACGCTCGAGCTGATCGCGTCGGAGAACTTCGTCAGCCCCGCGGTGCTGGCCGCCGCCGGGACGGTCTTCACCAACAAGTACGCGGAAGGCTACCCCGGACGCCGCTATTACGGCGGCTGCGAGAACGTGGACGTGGTGGAGCGGCTGGCCCGCGAGAGGGCCTGCCGCCTGTTCGGCGCCGAGCACGCCAACGTGCAGCCCCACTCGGGGAGCCAGGCCAACATGGCGGTCTACTTCACCGCCTGCAAGCCGGGGGACACGGTGCTGGGGATGAACCTGTCCCACGGCGGCCACCTGACCCACGGGCATCCCCTCAACTTCTCGGGGCTGATGTACAGAATCGTCCCTTACGGCGTGCGCCGCGACACGGAGACCATCGACTACGACGAGATGGAGTCGCTGGCCAGGGAGCACCGGCCGCGCCTGCTGGTGGTGGGGGCCAGCGCCTATTCCCGGGTGATCGACTTCCAGCGCATCCGGGCCATCGCCGACGCGGTGGGCGCCGCGATGATGGCCGACGTGGCGCACATTGCCGGTCCGATCGCCGCGGGGCTGCACCCCAGCCCCGTCGGATCGGCGGACTTCGTCACCACCACCACGCACAAGACGCTGCGGGGGCCCCGGGGCGGGGTGGTCTTCTGCCGCAAGGCGCACGCCAAGGAGCTGGACCGCCGGGCGTTCCCGGGGATCCAGGGAGGCCCCCTGGTTCACATCATCGCGGCGAAGGCGGTCTGCTTCCAGGAGGCGCTGCAGCCCTCCTTCAAGGAGTACCAGAGGCGGGTGCTGGACAACGCCCGGGAGCTGGCCGGGGCGATCGCCGCCGAGGGGCTGCGGATCGTCTCGGGGGGGACGGACAACCATCTGTTCCTGGTGGACGTGGCGGGGGCCGGGATCGGCGGCAAGGCCGCGGAGGAGTCGCTGGAGAAGGCAGCCATCACCGTGAACAAGAACGCCATCCCGTTCGACGCGCGCCCGCCACTGGACCCGGGGGGGATCCGGGTGGGAACCCCCGCCGTCACCACGCGCGGGATGGGCCCGGCCGAGATGAGGACCATCGGCGCGCTGATGGGCCGCGTGCTGAAGGGGATCGGATCCGAGGGGTCGGAGCGGCTGATCGCCGAGGTGCGCGAGGAGGTCAGGTCACTGTGCAGGAAGCATCCTCTTCCCTACGAGACTCTCGGGGCGGAGACGCGGCGCCCTTCGTGATCGCGGGCCTCGCCAGGGAGGTCTTCGGCGAGGGGGGCCGGCTGGCCGGGGCTCACCCGGGCTTCGAGCCGCGTCCCGGCCAGATCCGCATGAGCGAGGCGGTGGCGGAGGCCATCGCGCGCGGCCGCCACCTGCTCATGGAAGCCCCCACCGGCACCGGCAAGACCTTCGCCTACCTCGTCCCGGCCGTGGAGTCGGGCAGGAAGGTGGTGATCTCCACCGGGACCCGGAACCTGCAAGAGCAGCTCTACTTCAAGGACCTCCCGCTGCTGGAGAAGGCGCTGGGGCGGCGCATCGACGCCGCCTACATGAAGGGGCGGGACAACTATCTCTGCATCAAGCGCCTGCGGGAGCTCGGAGAGGAGCCTCTGTTCGAGGAGATCGAGGACGTCGCCCGCCACACCGCGATCGCCGCCTGGAGCCGCCGCACGCAGACGGGTGACAGGGTCGAGCTGAGGGATCTTCCCGAAGGCATCCGGCTGTGGGACAGGATCAACGCCCGCGCCGACACCTGTCTGGGGCAGAAGTGCCCCGATTTCGAGTCCTGCTTCCTCACCTCCATGCGCAGGGCGGCGGCCGCCGCGCAGGTGGTGGTGGTCAACCACCACCTCCTTCTGGCCGACCTCGCGCTCAAGGAGCACGCCTTCGGGCAGGTCATCCCCGACTACGCGGTGCTGATCGTGGACGAAGCACACGCCCTGGAGGACGTGGCCACCGCCCACCTGGGGCGCTCGGTGAGCACCCGGCAGGTGATGGAGCTGGCCGACGATCTGCACCGGACGCTCGACGATCCCGAGGCGCACCGGAGGTCGGACGACCTGCGCAGGGCGGCCAGAGGCTGGTTCGGGCTCTTCCCGCAGGCGGAGCCGGCGGGCACCCGGTTCCCGCTGGAGCCGATGCGCCGCGACGCGCTGTGGCTGGAGGCCGGCGGGCGGCTCATCGAGTCGATCGATCGGTGCCGTATCATCGCCCGCAAGGCGTCCGAGGCGTCCGACGACCCGATGAAGGCCCATCTGGCCCAGCGCGCGGCCGAGCAGGCGGCCACCCTGGCCATGGTTCTCGATCCTTCGGGAGCCGCCCCGCGCTCCTGGGGGAGCACGCCCACCGTGCTGTGGGGGGAGGCCCGGGGCCGCGGGGTCTCGCTGCACGCGGCTCCCATCGACGTCTCCGGGCCGCTGCGGGCGATGATGTTCGAGGAGATCCCGACGGTGGTCCTCGCCTCGGCCACGCTGTCCGTGGCCGGGGGGTTCGAGTTCCTGCGGGCGCGTCTGGGGATCGACGACGCCGACGAGATGATCCTGGAGTCGCCGTTCGAGCCCGGGCGGCAGGCGGTCCTGTACGTGCCGCGGCGCTTCCCCGAGCCGCGCCACGAGAGCTTCATGGAGCAGTTCGCGGATCAGGTGCGGGCCTTGCTGGCCGTCACGTCCGGGCGGGCCTTCCTGCTGTTCACCTCCTTCGCCCACCTGCGGCGGGCCAGGGAGGCCCTGGAGGGGACCGTCCCCTGGCCCTTGCTGGCCCAGGGGGACGCATCCCGCCACGCGCTGCTGGAGCGGTTCCGGGCGACTCCCGGGGCGGTGCTGCTGGCCACATCGTCGTTCTGGCACGGCGTGGACGTGCAGGGGGACGCGCTGAGCCTGGTGGTGATCGACAAGCTGCCCTTCGACGTCCCCAGCGACCCCATCGTCTCGGCGCGGATCGAGGCCATCCGGGGCTCCGGCGGGTCCCCCTTCATGCAGTACCAGGTGCCGGCCGCCGTGATCGATCTGAAGCAGGGGCTCGGGCGGCTCCTGCGCAGCCGGCAGGACCGGGGCGTCCTGGCCGTGATGGACTCGCGTCTGATGACGCGGCCCTACGGCCGCACTTTCCTCGACAGCCTTCCACCCTATCGCGTCGTGCATGACCTCGAATCGGTCAGAGACTTCTTCTCCCAGCGTGCCTGACCGCCTCCCCGCGCGGCCCCACGCATGGGTCGACACGCCGCAGCAGCTCGAGCCTCTCCTCGAGAAGCTGGCGGCGAGCCCGCTCATCGGCGTGGACACCGAGTCGGACTCCTTCCACCACTACCGCGAGCAGGTCTGCCTGATCCAGATCTCCACGCCGGAGCTGGACGCCATCGTCGATCCCCTGGCCATCCAGGATCTCTCCTCCATGCGCCCGCTGTTCGCCGACGCGCGCAGGGAGTGGGTGATGAACGGCGCCGACTATGACATCGTCTGCCTGAAGCGCGATTTCGGCATCCACTTCGGCCGGATCTTCGACACGGTGGTGGCGGCCCAGCTCCTGGGGTACCAGGCCACCGGGCTGGCGGCCATGCTGGAGCGGCACTTCGGGCTGAAGGTGAGCAAGACGCTGCAGCGCGATGAGTGGTTCAGGCGTCCGCTCACCGCCGATCAGATCGACTACGCCCTGACCGACACCCGGTACCTGATCCCCCTGAGGGCCATCCTGAAGCGCGAGCTGGAGGAAGCCGGCCGTCTCTCCTGGGCCGAGGAGGAGTTCGCCGGGCTGGCCCGGCGGCAGTGGACCAGGGAGCCGTTCACGCCGGAGGACTTCTGGAGAATCCGAGGCGCGCGCGAGCTCTCCCGGCGGGAGCAGATCATCCTGCGCGAGCTGGCGGTGACGCGCGACAGCCGGGCGCGGGAGGCGAACCGGCCTCCCTTCAAGATCGTCTCCGACGCGGTGCTGCTGGCGCTGGCCCGTCAGAAGCCTCGCACCACGGGCGCGCTGAGGCGGGTCCGTGGGCTGTCCCCACTGATGGTGCGCCGGCTGGGGGACGGGCTGCTGCAGGCGGTGGCGCGCGGGCTGGAGGCCGACGAATCGACCCTGACCGCCCCCCGCTCGGGCGAGCGCCGCCGCTTCGATCCCGGGGCCAGCAGGAGGCTCGACGCCCTCAAGGGCTGGAGGCGCCGGAAAGCCGAGGAGCTGAAGATGGACCCGGGCGTTCTGGCGCCCTTGTCGGCGCTCCAGGCTGTCTCGCGCGCCAACCCGCGCACGGTGGAGGAGATCCTGGGCCTCGAGGAGGTCGCCCGCTGGCGGACGACCGCCTTCGGTCAGGAGTGGATCGAGGTCATGGCCAGGGCCTGACGCTCTCCCGGATCACCCCAGCAGCCAGTCGTCTCCGAGACCTTCCAGCAGCCGCTCGCCGCTTCCCTGATCGGTCTTCCCGTCCCCGTCGACGTCGATCAGCCAGTCGGTCATGCCGGACAGCGCGGGGCTCGTGCGGGCTCCCCCCGTGACCGCCGCGGCCGGCTCCAGCGACGGGGCCAGGCTCACGTCGTGGCGCACGCCCTGGGCCAGGCTGAGCGTCTCATCCACGGTGGGCAGGCCCAGCGAGAACCCGCCGGAGAGACCGTCGCCGGAGTCGGAGACCAGCGCCGGCTCCACGGTGACCGAGGTCGCCGACAGCAGCTCGCCCGACGACAGACCGCTGGCCGAGTCCTGGACCACGCGGAAGCCGGTGTCCTCGGACTTGGCCCTCATGGTCCCGAACGAGCTGGTGCCGCCGTCGGACAGCACGCCGAGGCCGCCGTCGCTCAGCAGCGTGGCGTAGCTCCTGGACAGGATGAACTGGCCGTCCACCAGCACGTTGACGGTCCCGCCCTTGATGCTCAGGCCGAGCTTCTGAGCGGAGTTGGTCTTGAGATTCGCCGAGACCACCGCGTCGTAGACCACCCCGGTCTCGATGGCGTGCCCGATGATCACCTGGCGCGACCCCGGCTTCAGGGCGGCGAACTTGTAGTCGTGCTGGCCGTGGTAGTCGAAGACCAGGCCGGCCATGTTCTCCGTGAAGACCAGCGAGGAGTAGTCGATGAAGCTCAGCGGAGCCGACTGGATGCCGAATGTGCTGACCGCGGGAGGCTGTCCCGTCGAGGCGAACCCGATGTAGCTGGTCCCCGCCGGGCTCCACTGGCCGGACTTCGCGCCGAGGGAGGCCATCGGATCGACGCTGACCTTCACCACCGGCGCCAGTACGTCCACGCGGAAGTTGTCGAAGGTGCTCCTGGATCCATCGGTCCCCAGCCCCACCATGCCCGCGCTCAGGCCGACGGGGACGCCGTCCACGAACCGCTGGGCGAACCGGGTGATGAGCGTCAGCTTGCCCACCAGCGTGGCGTAGACGTCCTGGCCGGTCACGATCAGCTTCAGGTCGTAATTGGTGCCTGCGCGGAGCTGAGAGACCGCGACGCTGCTCCTGACCTCCCAGCCCGCCTCGGTCCTCTGACCCACTTGCATCCGGCCGGCGTTGACGTCGATGCCGGCGAACTTGAAGTCGGTCTCGCTCTGGTAGTCGAAGATCACGTAACCGTTCTGCTTGACCCCCTTGAGCCCCTTCTTGACGTTGATCGTGGAGTAGACCTCGAAGTAGGCCGGGGTCTGGTTCACCTGGTGCCGCAGGCTGACAGCGTCGCCGGTGTCCGGAGCGGTCGCCTGGTACAGGCCGTTGAGGACCGACCAGGTGCCGTTGACCACGGCGAATTGGGAGCTGAGGCCCGAGAAGTCGGCCGCTTCCTGGACGTCGCGCTTGCCGCCGGGGATGTTACCGGCCTGCGGATCGTCCGGCGCGCCGGTCTGATCCTGCCAGTCGTCATCCTGCTGCAGCACCAGGCCGAGCTCGCCGAAGGGCTCGCCGTTGCGGGCCTCGGCCTCACCCGTGTCGAAGGCGCGGGTCTGGTCCGTCCCGTCGCTCTCGGACAGCGCGTAGAGATAGTTCGGGAGCTGCGGCTGCAGGTTGCGTGTGACCGTGAACTCGCCGAACGGCGCGAACGGCACGAGGTAGGCGTTGTACTCGCCCACCCAGTCGATGAGCCTGTCGCCGCCGGTGTTCGCGATCAGGACGTCGCGTCCGGCGCCGCCGAACCCGGTGTCCGCCCCGAGCTGCCCGGCGATGGTGCTGGTGCCCGCGAACGCCGGGACGTCGGGCTGGTCGTTGAGGCCGCCGTTGGTCGCGTGGTTGTCGTCGAGGTTGATCAGATCGGCGCCGTAGCCGCCGAAGGCGTGGTCCTGATCCGTGCCGCCGACCAGCCAGTCGTTGCCGTCGTCGCCGAACAGGACGTCGTTGCCGTCGTGCACCATCGTGCCGGTCTGGTCCAGCGCGTCGGTGAACGCCTCGAAGTTCAGCAGGAACTCCTGGAACGGGCCGGGCTGGCCGGGACCCTTCACCAGGTCGCCGTTGGCGTCGAGCTCGATCTTCCGCAGCGCATCGAACTCGTCGTAGAGCGCGAACTCATCCGGAGTGAACGCCTCGAAGCCGAGCACGTTGCCGGGGTTGACGGGGTTGAAGTAGTCGATGGTCAGGCGGGCTCCGCCCACGAGCGCCGCGGAGATGGGGAGAGCCTCGGCGCCGGAGATGGCGTCGTCTCCCGCCCCGCCGTGCAGGGCGTCGTCGCCCAGGCCGCCGTACAGGATGTCGTCGAAGCCCAGGCCGAACGGCTCGAGGTTCACCGACTTCTTGAGCTGCCCGGAGACGTTGAGGATCGCCTGGTGGATGCCGCCGGGCGTCTTGATGAACTGATCGAGCTGGCTGGCCGGGATGGCCGCGATGCCGTAGAGAGGCTCCCCCGGATCCCCGTTGCGGCTGGTGAAGAGGAACCCGTCGTCGCCGAGGATCCCGTCCTCGCCCGTGCCGCCGGTGGCCCAGTCATGGCCCGATCCGCCCAGGATGTCGTCGTCCTCGGCCTCGCCGTAGAGCAGGTCGGTGCCGATCATCCCGTGGATGATGTCGTCGCCGCTCTCGCCGTGGATGGTGTCCGACGCTCCGTGCTCCACCCCGTTCTCCAGGGTGTCGCCCACGCCTCGGATGTAGTCGTGCAGGTCCACTCCGCGGGGAACGACCCTCAGCGATCCGCGCTCCGGGTCCAGCGCGTCGTAGTTGAAGGCCAGGAAGGCGCCCGTGCCGTTGCCGTTGGTGCCCACCAGGCGGAAGATGCTGGCGTTGTCCCCGGCCAGGACGTCGGCGTCGTGCGCGTGCCGATCGTCCTCGTCGATGAGGAGGTCGCCGCTGTCGGTGAAGGCATTGCGGGCCAGCCGGGCCGGAGTCCCGGCGCCGCCGAACATGATGTCGGTGCCGTCGGGCCGCTGGTCGCCGGTGACGAGCCCGAACAAGGCCGAGCTGCCGCCGACCATGTCGTCCTGGCCGAGGTTTCCGTACATGAGGTCGGAGCCGCCGTTCCCCTCGAGGTAGTCGTCGCCGTCCTCGGCCGCCTCGGCCACATTCATGAACAGGATGCCGGCCGTCGAGGGGAGGCCCGAATCGGTGAAGGTGATCATGTGCGACGGGCCGGGGAGGGCATCGGCCATGTCGTCGATCGAGCCGTCTCCCTGCATCAGGTCGTCGCCCAGGCCGCCGAACAGAGCGTCGTGGTCGAGGCCGCCGGCCATCACGTCGGAGCCCCAGGGACGAGAGCCCACCATCCCCTGAAGCGCCGCGGTGTGGTCCAGCAGCAGGATGTCCCGGCCCACCGAGCCGCGCGGATCGAGCTGCTGGTCGCCGGTCACCTGGGTGGCTCCCGCGGGGCCCGCCAGCGGATCGTAGATCGTCGTCCCGGTCAGGGCGCGGAACCGCGGGCTGGTGCCGGTCGCCTTGCGCCAGATCTCCGCGTTGTCGCCGGCCAGGGCGTCGTCTCCCTGCCCGCCGTCCAGCACGTCGTTCACCTGGGGCGGCAGCGAGGCGGAGACGGCGGAGACCGCGAGCTCGTCGATGCCTCCCGACACGTTGTGGCCGCCGATGAGATCGTCGTCGTCGTCGCCGCCGAAGAGCCTGTCGTCCCCCTGCTGGCCGAGCAGCAGGTCGTTGCCCTCCTCGCCGAAGAGCCGGTCCCCTTCGCCCGCGTCGCCGGCCGCCGTCTCCACGGAGAAGAAGTTGCGCGAGGGGAAGCCGGGCAGGGCGCTGTGCTGCGGGTAGACCACGCCGTGGTCGCCGAAGAGGATGTCGTCGTTGTCCGAGGCCGCACCCGACTCGTCGCCGTCGTCGCCCCACACGGTGTCGGCGTCCTCGCCGCCCATCAGGATGTCGCTGCCGGCGTCGCCGAAGACGGTGTCCCGCCCTCCGGGATGAGCCGCCGGGACCTGGGCCAGGACCAGGTCGAGGGTTGTGAAGGTGGAGTCGAAGACGAAGCCCTCCTCGAGATCCTCGAGGCCGGGATGGCCGCCGGCGTACAGCCACTCGATCAAGGCGTTGTCCCCGAGCGCGATGTCGTCGCCATCGTTGCCGTGCAGGGTGTCCCCCACCACGCCGCCGGCCATGACGTCGGCGGTCGCGTTGCCGTGGATCTGGTCGGAGCCTCCTTCGGCCGCCGTCTCGTCGGTGGTGCGCACGGTGGCCACCGCGCCTCCGAAGGTCACGATGGCGTCGAGGCCGGGCCCGGCCCCGCCACCGAGCGGATCCACCAGGGTGATCTCGCCGTTGTCGCCCAGCAGGATGTCGCGGTCGTCGCCGGAGCCCGGGGTGGCCGCGTCGCCGTAGATGGTGTCGCCGTCCTGGCCGCCCATCGCGAGATCGGTGCCGCCCTGGCCGGACATGATGTCGGCGCCGCCGGCGCCGGCGAAGCTCTTGCCCAGGAACATCCCGAACACGCTCTCCACGAACCGCACCTGCTCGGCCGCGTTGCGCTCGATGTTGCCGTGATCCCCCAGCATGAGGTCGTCGCCGGAGCCGCCCAGCATCGTGTCCCCGCCCGTCCCGCCGAGCATGATGTCGTTGCCGGGGCCGCCGTCCATGGTGTCGGCCGCGCCCGCGGGATCGTTGGAGAAGATGTCGTTGTCGTCTCCCATCGAGGCGTTGTTGTCCCGCACCACGCCGTTGTCGCCCAGGAGGATGTCGTCGGCCGTGTCGCCGCCGCCCGAGATCAGGTCGGAGCCGCTGCCGCCCAGGAGGATGTCCGCCGAGGTGCTGCCGGTGATGATGTCCGCGCCGCCGAAGGCGAACTCCTTGGTCTCGATCTGGGTGGGCACGCCGCCGGTGAGGGTGACCTTGCCGTTGTCGCCGACGGCGATGTCGACGCCCGCGTCGCCGGCGATCTGGTCGTCCCCTTCGCCGCCCAGCATGGTGTCGTGTCCTTCGCTGCCGGAGAGGATGTCGTGGCCGCTGGAGTTGGCCTCGGCGGAGTGGTCCGCGGTGATCATGGTGCTGTTGCGGGTCCCCTGATCGCCGACCAGGATGTCGTTGCCGACGCTGCCCGACAGCCGGTCGTCGCGGCCGCCGCCGAACAGGACGTCGTCGCCCGAGCCTCCGAACATGGTGTCGAAGCCCGAGCCCCCCAGGGCGTTGGTGGCCACGCTGCCCGCGGTCCCCGTGATCGTGCCGTTGTCCCCCAGCATGATGTCCGAGCCGTCGCCGCCGTACATGAGGTCCGACGAATCGAGGCCGCTGGCCGGGATCACCGAGCTGCCGCCGATCATCCGGTCGTCGAGCGCCCCGCCGTACAGCGAGTCGGCGCCGGCGTTCCCTTCCATGTAGTCGGCGCCCATCCCCGCGTCGGGCAGGATGGTGGTGGTGGCGGTGTCCACGGCGCCGTCGCCGTACATGAGGTCCGCGCCGCCCTGGCCGTACATCTCGTCGTCGCCGTCGCCGCCCACCATGGTGTCGTTGCCCGATCCGCCAGCCAGCGTGACCGAGCCGATCTCGCCGTTGTCGCCGAGCATGACGTCGTCGCCCGAGCCGCCGACCATCAGGTCGCCGCCGTCGGAGCTGCCGCTGGTGGAGCCGCCGATCAGCCGGTCGTCGCCCAGGCCGCCGATGACCTGGTCGTTGCCGCCGTTGCCTTCGATGTAGTCTCCCTGGCCGGTGCCGTCGGACGGCGAGGGGAAGTCGGCGTCCTCGTCGCCGAAAATCTGGTCGTCGTCCGCCCCGCCGAACAGGGAGTCGGCTCCCTGGCCGCCGTGGATCTGGTCGGACCCCTCGTTGCCCGAGATGGTGTCGCCGCCCAGGGCGCCGTACAGCCGGTCGTTGCCCAGCCCGCCGGTGATGGCGTCGGCCACGTCGCCCATGTCCACGTGGTCGTTGTCGCCGCCGTAGATGGTGTCGTCGCCGCCTTCCCCGTCGAGGGTGTCGCCGCCCGCGTTGCCGAAGATGGTGTCGTTGTCGTCGCCGCCCTTGACCCGGTCGTTGCCGGTCCCCGTGGAGATCTCGTCCTCGCCGGCGCCGCCCAGCACCTCGTCGTGGCCGGACCCGGTCTGGATCTCGTCGTCTCCGCCTCCGGCCAGCACGGTCACGTTCACCCGCACGCTGGGGTCGATGATGATGGTGTCGTCCTCGTCGTTGTTGCCGGCATCCACGATGATCCGCTGGACGCCCGTGTAGACGTGGGTGACGCCGTAGGCCTCGACCAGGATGACGTCGGTGGTGTTCATGCCGTCGTTGTTCAGATCGTCGCGCACGATGTCGCCGGTGGGGACGCCGCTGGGATCGGACATCACGTCCACCACCACGCCGTTGCCCTGCGACGCCGACACCTGCCCGCCGTCGAACTCGTCATCGCTGCCGCCGTAGGTGCTGGCGGCGAAGCCGTCCTCGCCGTCGAACTCGCCCTCGCCGCGGATCTTGATGTCGTCCGCGATGTCGTTGGCGCCCGGCTGCCTGAGGTCGGAGAAGCTGCCGGCGTGGATGATCAAGGTCCCGGACTCGAGCGTCGTGGCGTCCTTGGTCAGCGTGGTGCCGCCGGGGAGCGTGGTGGTGTCCCCGTTCCAGGTGTCCGGATCTCCCGACCCGCTGCCGCCGTTGCTCAGGTGCGCCGGGATGGGCGGCGGGAGCGGCGGGCAGCTCAGGCTGAAGTCGAACAGGGTCACGTCGAGGATGGTGAAGTCCACGTCCACGATGGTGATGCTGGTGAACCCGAGCGGGATCTCGATCTTGAGATAGGCGCGCAGGAACGCGGTGAGCGCCCCCTCCAGGTCGAAGATGCACTCCGGCCCGCGCGAGGCCTGCAGGAACACCTCGTCGATGTAGAACTTGCCGTCCTCGTTGGGGTCGTTCCAGTTGGCGTTGATCTCGGCGCGCACTCCGCCCTCGACCCCCGCCCGCGCGAAGGCGATGTTGAGCTCGGCGCCGGCGGTGAACTCCATGAACACGCCGAGCTCCGGCACGTCCTCCCCTTGCGGGGTGGTCGGCGTGCGGTCGCCGAAGAAGAGCCCCTCCAGGAAGTTGCCGGTCATCAGGCCGCGGGTGTCCAGGCCCACCAGGAAGTCGGCGAAGATGCCGAACGCTCCGGCGATGCGCGCGTACACCGGGAACGGAGGGATGATGGGGCCGAAGATCTGGCCGAACTCGAAGCCCGCCTCCAGCCGCGGCACGTCCCACACCACCAGGTCCACCGGCTTGCCGAAGAGCAGATTGACGATCTGCGCCGGGTTGTCGAGCAGCGGGAAGCTGATCCCCAGCATCCCCTGGCCGCCCATGTCCTTGTCCGCGCCCAGGGTGTCGAACAGCCCCGGGGTGTTGGACAGATCCTCGCCGCTGTGGTTGGTGCCCAGGGCGCTGGTGAGGTCCGTGGCCTCGTTGAACACGTCCAGGTTCTGGTGGAAGCTCAGCAGCGGTCCGGGGCGGTTGTCCACCAGGATGTAGTCGCCGAAGTTGACCGACACGTTGGTGTCGGTGGCCTGCACGGCCCCCACCGCGTCGGCGATGGAGTCGATGATCTCGATGACCGTGGCCACCGTGTCCCCTCCCTCGCCCAGCAGCCGGATGCCGTCCAGGAAGGTGAAGGGGCCCAGCCCGATGAGCTGGCTGACCTGGGAGATGAGCGGCACCTCGGCGGTCAGGAAGTCGAGCAGCGGCCGGACCGGATCGATGAAGTCGTTGAGCGCCTGGAAGATCTCGCCCACGGGCCCCGCCAGGAACTCGCCCAGGTTGAGCGAGATGTCCTCGAACGCCACGTAGGTGAGGTTCGACAGGTTCTCCGGATCGTCGATGTCGAACATCCACTCCAGCAGGAAGTGGGCGGTCAGCGTCGGCAGGTTGGGGATGAGGTCGGTGCTCGCCTCCAGCATGAGGTCCAGGTTGACCTCGGTGGTGAACGAGGGATCGAAGGCGAAGCTCCCCAGATCGATGTCCAGGATCGGGACCTCGGTGGCCCCCATCCCGTAGCTGAGGTTGATGCCGGCGCTCACCTCCAGCTCCGGGACCCCCGGGCTGCCGTCGGTGATGGCCAGCTGCAGGAAGAAGAGATCCAGCACCACGTCCGGCTTGACGCTCACGGCGATGCCCAGCTCGACCTCGGGATCGTTTTCGTCGGCGTTGAGCAGGAAGCTGGCGCCGTCGGTCTTGGTGACCTTCACTCCGAAGTCGATGGTGCTGGTGAGCATGATGTCCACGCCGATGTCGCCGGAGATCAGGCCCAGGGCCGGCAGCTTGGCGTCGAAGCCCGCCCCGATGGGGTCGGAGGCGCCGATCTGGAAGCGGACCACCACCGCGGCGTCCGGATCGTCGATGAGGTTGCCGCCGTTGGGGAGCTGGATGTCCAGCTCGGTGATGGTGATGAGGCCCAGCCCGGCCACCAGCCCGGCGCTCGAGTTGCCCAGGGTCTCGTTCAGGATGTCGGTGAGGATCTGCTCGATGGCGGTGTCGACCGTCTCGTTCGGATCGATCTCCATCTCGATCCGCTCCCGGATCGTGGTGATCTGGTTGCGGATGTCCTCGATGAAGGTCCCCGCTTCGCTGAAGTCGTCGCCCACCAGAGGCAGCTTGCTCATCAGCTCGGACTTCAATCCGTCAGCCAGGAAGCCGAGGAAGACCTCGATCATCTGGACGATGGCGGTCAGGTCGAGCTGGAAGTCGGCGAGATCGATGTTGAGCTGGAAGTCGATGCTGCTGAAGTCGGTCAGGTCGACGGTCACCACCAGCGCGTCATCGAAGTCCATGCCCAGCGCGTGCGCGTCCAGGGTGGCCTTCAGCTCGCCCATGGACTCGGACAGGTCCAGCATGATGGAGCCGAGCGTGACCCGGTCGGTGGCCATGCCCCCCAGCGACACCTTCAGAACGGCCGGGTCGTCGGTGACCATGTCGTCCACGTCCTTCTGGACGGTCAGGTCTCCGCTGATCTCGGCGGTGATCCCGCCGATGGTGACGCTGGCCGAAACCGGCGCGTTGATCAGCGCCGTGGCCTGGATGAAGGAGTCGCCGGTCAGGAAGAAGGCGCTCCCGATGTCGCTCAGGTCGGAGAAGTCGAGCCCGAAGCCGATGTTGAGGGCCAGGCCCAGGTCGATCTCGAACGTGCCGCCGGCCTTCACGCCGAACGGGATGATGTCGGGCCCTTCGGTGATGGAGAAGTCGAACGAATGGCTCTCGTCCAGCAGCTCCTTGTTGAGCTGGAACCGGAAGATGATCCCCTTGTCCCCGCCGTTCTCCAGGAAGTCGATCTCCAGGCCGGCCGGCAGCGCGCTCTCGAGGATGTCGAGCACGGCCTTGATGGCGTCGCGGGCCGCTTCCTCGTTGTCGTTGTCCGGATCGCCGATGTTGTCGATCTCGGTCTGCAAGTCGCTCAGCGCCGTCTGCAGGCGGCTGATAACGCCGAGCACGGCGGAAGGACTCCAGTCGGAGACGTCGGCGTCTGTGAAGTCGGTGCCGCCGGTCAGCCGCTCCACCAGGGCCACGTCGAGGTCCTGGGTGATGGCGTCGAAGGTGGCCTTGATGGCGTCGCTGGCCTCGGTCGCCTTGAGAGTGTCCAGCGCCGTGCGCAGAGCGGCCTGCTGATCGAACAGCGCCTCCAGATCGAACCCGGCCAGCTCGTCCAGTCCGGTCAGGTTGAACAGGAACCGGGCGATGGTGGTGGCCGACGGGATCGTGTTCTGGATGAGGGCGATCTCCTTCTTGAGGCTGTCCACGCTGACCGACGTCTGGTCCACGATGTCCGCCAGCACCTCCCGCGCGGTGACCAGGGCGCTCACGATCTCCGGGGACGACGGGAAGTCGAGGACGTCGCTCAGGGAGTCGGGCAGCTCCTGGATGCCGTGAGTCAGGGCGTCCACGGCCTGCACCAGCCGGTCGCGCAGGTCGAGGTGGCCGCCGGCGGCCAGGTCGGTCAGCACGGTGTTCAGCGCGCCCCCCGGCCCGCCCAGCTCCTGCACCTTCTGCAGGGCGTCGGCCTTGAAGCCGGTGACCGCCTCCTTGACGCTGTCGTAGGCCTCGAGGATCGGGTCGAGGAACTTCAGCATGTCCTTCACCGACACGTTCACCAGCGGGAAAGGCTCGCTGAAGATCCCCAGATCGGTCTCGCGGATGAAGTCGATCATCTGCTCCGCCAGCTCCAGCAGGCTGGCCAGGGAGAAGTTCTCGAAGGGGGCGAGCAGGTCCCACAGCGCCGAGGCGTCGAGCCCCTCCAGCGAGGGGTTGAGGCTGATCGGGCTGTTGGCGGCGATGTCCAGCTCGATGCGCGTGTCGGGCGACATGTCGGCGTCGCCGTCCTGGAACCCGAGCTTGGCGTTGGTCTCCGCGTTGGTGGCCGAGATGGAGATGCGGTTGGCCGGAGCGGTCAGGGTGATCGTCCCCGCCGACTCGGCGGCCTCCACGAAGTCGCCCACTTTCTTGGTGGCGTACTTGGTGTTGTCGTACGCGCTGGTGAACGAGGCCGCGTCGAGGGCGTCGTTCAGGTCGTCGACCAGGTGCCCCAGGTTGGTGTTGTCGGCGGTGCTGGCGGCGGTGACGGTGACCGTCACCGGCCCGAGCCCGTCCAGGCTGACGGCGAAGACCGCGTCGCCCGGGAGCAGGCCGTCGGACGCCGCCGTGTCGCCGGTGATCTCGACGTTGGCGTCCAGGCCGACGCCGAAGGCCTCCAGCCCCTTGATGGCGATCGGCAGCACGGCCGCGAGGTCCGGATCCCCCCCGTCCACGGTCCCCATCACCGAGAGGGTCGGTGCGACCACCGAGGACGACCCCATGTCGCCGTCCGCAAAGCCCAGGCTCATGCTCGCCTGGCCGTTGGCCGCGGAGATGGCCATGGTGTTGACGTTGCCGCTCAGGGTGAGCCTGCCGTCTTGCAGCCCGGCGTTGATGAAGTCCCCCAGCGTCTCCCCTTCGAAGGGCGTCCCGTCGTAGTCGGGGCTGGTGAAGGGGGTGGCGTCGAGCGCGGCGTTGAGGTCGAGCACCAGATCGGCCAGCGTGGCGTTGCCGCTGGTGGAGGCGGCCGTGACGGTGACCGCCACGGCGCCCAGGCCGTTCACGTTGATGGAGAAGGTGGCGTCGGAGCCGAGCTGGCCGTTGGCCACTCCGGGATCCCCGACGATCTTCGACTGGGCGGTGTTGAAGGAGAGCTCGTCGAAGGTGATCTTGCCGTCGCCTCCCGGATCCTCCAGCGTCACGCCGCCGGAGATCTTGAACCCGGCCTGCCCGTTGACGATCCCGGCCTCCAGGAACCCGAGGCTCGCCGTCAGGTTGATGTCCTGGGCGGTCACCTCGACGCTCGCCGACAGCTCGGCGCCGTCCTCCACGAAGGCGTGGTGGAACAGGGTGTCGTTGTGCAGCGGCGCGCCCAGGATCTTCCCGTCGCCGTCCACGTCCGAGCCGAGGATCCTCAGGCCGAGCCCGGCCAGCGAGCTGTCGGCACCCGATCCCACGGTCTCGACCTTGAACAGGCCGGCGCCGGTGGTGTTGTCCACGAGCTGCAGGCCCACGTCCTCCCGGGCCAGCGTGCCGGGATCGTCGGGGATGATCGAGACGTTGACCTTCGGCGTGATGCCGTCCATGAGAAGGCCGGACTGCTCCTCGATCTCCTGGATGACGTCTCCCAGATCGACCAGCCCCTCGACGTCCACCATGAAGACCGTCCCGTCGCGCAGCGTGATCTTCAGGTCGTCGGAGGCCGGCTTGTCCTGCACGTTGAGCGAGGCCAGCGTGGTGGCCTCGGTCGCCGTGAACGACCCGCCCAGCGGAGACAGGTCGAGGCCCAGCCGTGCGGTGATGAACGCCTCCGCGCTGGCGCTGCCCATCACCTCGCCGGTGATGGCCAGCTCGCCGAGCCCGCCCGGCAGGTCGATGTGGCGGGTGAAGTCGAGCGGCAGCTCGCCGCTGAAGCCGGTCTTCCACTCCAGGTCGAACGTCAGCTCGCTGTTGGCGTTGTACTCGGCGTTGGGCACGAAGGCCGGGAAGACCTCCCGCACCTCGTCCTCGAGGAGGTCGAGGAAGCCCTGCACCGAGTCGAACCGGAAATCGGCGTTGGCCAGCTTCGGCGTGAACCCGAGCTGCCTCATCCCGCGGTCGTCCCCCTCGTAGCGCAGCACCAGCCGGTTGTCGGAATCGGCCGCCGAGAGGGTGAAGAAGGTGCCGTCCTGGGAGACGGTGACGTGCCCGTTGAGGGCCGTCGCGTTGATCTTCGCCTGCAAGGCGTTGGCCGCCTTGGCCAGCATGGTCGCGCCCGCGGCCGCGGAGACGTCGCCGGGCGTCAGCGTGATGTTCACCGCCTGCTGGATGAGGCTCTCCGATCCGTCGGCGGCGATGGTCACCACCTTGAGCAGGGAGATGACGGCGTTGTCGGCCAGGTCGCCATCGGCCAGGCCGGCTGAGGGGGCCTTGTAGGACGAGGCGTCGCTCAGCTCGATGTCGAAGAAGCCGCCGGCCAGGTCGGCCATCAGATCGGCGAAGCTGGTGAGCTGGTTCAGCGTGTCGCCCACCAGGGGGAGCCCGTCGGTGGGGTTGAGGGACGAGGAGACCCCTTGCAGCGAGGCCCCCAGGTCGTTGAGCATCTGAACCAGGGCGCCCGGCGTGATGTTGCTGAAGTCCTGGAGGTCCTGCGGGCCGGTGAAGCCGATGTCGGGCAGATCGGAGTCGAACAGGTTCTCGTCGCTGATGGTCACCATCCCCGAGGCGGTGTAGGTGCCCAGGGAGGCCTCCACCTCCACCGATCCGGTGACCGCCGACGAGGTCGGCCCGGCGGAGAGCGACACGATGGAGCTGACGGGGGTCCCTTCCCACTCCGCCCGCGTCAGCATCCCATCGCCGTTGGGATCGGCCAGGGTCGCGTCGATGGTGGCGCTGGCCTGGAGATCGACGTCGCTGGCGCTGGCCTCCAGCATCCCGACCTTGAAGTCGAACGAGGCGTTCTCGATGTCGATCGCCGCCGACGCCGACATGACCGGCTCGGAGCCGGGTTCCACCTCGATGAAGAAGGCCTCGGAGGGAGCCAGGCCGGCGGTCAGGTCGACCCCGAAGACGAAGTTGAAGTCCAGGCCCACCGTGGCATTGAGGGTGCTCCCCTCCGCGAACTCCACACCGAAGGGATTGCTCCCGAGACTCAGCTCCACCACCGCCGTGGTGTCGAAGTGGAAGGTGACCTGGAAGGCGAGCCTCTCCGTGGTGCTGAGATCCACCACGTCGTTGCCCGCGTCGAGGGCCTGGAGGAACGTCTTGAGCGCACTGGCCAGGCCGGCGCTGGTCTGGGTGCCCGCGTCGTCCACGTAACCGGTGACCGGCGCCACGAGGTTGTCCTGGATGATCTGGCTGACGTCCACCAGGCTGCCGAGCGTGTCGTTGAGCAGCGGCAGGAGCTGGCTGAACTCCTCGAGGTTCTCGAGCTCTTCCTGCGCCCACAGCGACAGGGACGGAAACCCCTGCAGGATCGCCGCTTCAGCCGCTGCGCTCAGGTCCGCCGACAGGAGCAGGCGCGGCTCGAGAGGTTCCAGCAGGGCCCTTCGCCGGCCCTCACCGGCCTTGGCCGGTTTGAGATGGTCCGGCCTGGGCTTGAAGAGACCTTTCAGCTCTCGCGGGAATCTGCCGTTGCCATGCCCTCGACGTGCCATGAGTCCCCCTCATCCGGGCGCCGCGGCGGCGGCGCGTACCGGGCTGCTGGATCTGTCCGGCGGCTCTGTTGCTCGGCTTTCCTGCCGTTGTCCCCGTCCGCACACGGGCGGACGGATCGGGCGGTGGACAAGAAGGGAGTCTCCTGAGCGACGATGGGGCCCGCGCAGCCCCCGCGGCAGGGGAGAAACAGGGCGCTGCGCTGTGGGTGGTGGATGATGCGACCGGGCGCCGAAGTGGCCACGACGATGCCCGGCGGAGCACTCCCTCATCGTCCGGCCGGAACATACCGGTGATGTCGGCGCAACGTCAAGATGGAAAATGCGCCGGCCAGCCGAAACATGGCCTCGCGCTATCCTCAGCGGGCCGCCACCCGCTCGAAGAGTGACCAGAGTCGCGGAAATGTCACATCCGTTGCGTGGTCGGCGGCGACCAACTCGCGTCCCCGCCGGCCGAGGCGGGCGAAGGCGGCAGGATCCCGCAGCACCTCGCCGGCCCGGCCGGCGAGCGCCTCCACGTCGTGGAATCCTGCCAGGAGGCCGTTCTCCCCGTCGCGGACGACCTCCAGGACAGGGGGAGTCCCCGAGGCCAGAACCGTGCATTCGCACGCCAGCGCGTCGAGCAGCGACCAGGAGAGGACGAAGGGGACCGTCAGGTAGATGTGCAGGTCGCTCAACGAGAAGAGCCTCGCCAGCTCCTCGGGCGGGACCCGCCCCAGGAACCGGAATTTGGACAGGTCGGGGCGCTCGGACTCCAGAACGTGGGCCCGGAAGCTCTTCCCCCCGGTGTGGCGCCGGTCCCCCCCGTAGAAGACCCTGTCCTCCCCCACCACCACGAAGATCACGTCGGAGATCGACGCGGCGACGCGGCTCGCCACCCTGACGAAGATGTCGAAGCCGCGCATCGCCTCGAGGCCCCGGGAGACGTACGTCACGATCCGGGTCGACTCCGGGATCACCTCTCCCCCGATGCGGCGGTGGGTGGGCCGGCGGCGCCACAGCTCCATGTCCACCCCGTCGTGGATCACCTCGATCCTGGGCCGGTACGCCTCCGGGAAGAGCCCCTTCTGCCAGCGGGTCGGGGAGTAGCCGGCGGCGCAGGCTTCGAGATCCAGCAGAATCATGGCGTTGCGCATCCTCGCCCGCAGGAAGTCGATCTCCCTGGGAGGGTACTCGGGCCGGAAGTCCATGTCGGCGCCGTGGGGGTGGTAGTAGTACTCCAGAAGGCTCACGATCGGCGCCGGGTAGAGCTCGGGGAGCATGGCGGTGGTCCCGAAGCCGCTGTGTCCCACGATCAGATCCGGCCGCAGGCGGGGGTCGGCCCGGCAGGCCTCGAAGACGGCGTGGGCGCTCCAGACGGCGTTCTCGAAAGTCCTGGAGCAGTGATGGGTGGCCGGGGTGGCCCCTCCCCTCGGTCTGGCCTGGATGCAGCGCACTCCGTCGCGCTCACCCCGGGCGTTGGCCGACACGAAGACGCACTCGGCCCGGCCCGTGCGGGCCAGCCAGGAGGCGATCGGGCCGAGCTGGGCGGGGAAGTTGGGGTGGACGAACAGGATCTGCAACGGGACCCTCCTCGTCCCAGGGCCTTGCCACCAGCCCCATCCGCCCGAAGCGCCCCGCGAGGGCGCGGGTCAGCGCTTCCTGCGCGTCTGGAACTTCAGTCCCGACCAGGTGGCGTCGATCGCGCAGATCTTGAAGTCGACCAAGCCCGCCTTCAGCCCGACGGCCCTCACGTCCGGCTCCGACACATCGCCGGCCGACCCGGACGTCTTCTTCCTCCATGCGATCCAGAGACCATCGCGCCCCACGCGCGCGGCGGCCGGCCGGATGCCGGTGTCCAGCTCCTTCCTGGATCGCACGAACCAGATCGCCAGATCGGCCTGCGCCGGCCGGCCCCCCTTACCGGCGGAGGGGGCCTTTTCCGGCCGGAGCGACGCCCCTTCCGGCAGATCTCCCAGCGTGCGATCGAAGCCGGGCGGGGCGTCCCAAAGCGCCACCACCGACCCCGGCTTGATCCCCAGCTTCCGGGGAAGCGGCGTCCCGGAGTAGCCGGCTAGGAGAGAGGCGGGGACGACCGGCTCGGCCACGGGCCGGGCGATGGCGCTCTTCACCGCGCCGCGGATCCCGCGCCAGCTCGTGTAGAGGGCGTCCGGCAGGAGCGCCCGGGTGCGCTCGACCTTGCCGGGCTCTCCTTCCACGAACACGAGCGGCACGTGGCGGGTCGCCCGGGACTGCCGCAGCCACACGGCGACGTCCCTCCCCTGCGAGGGGAGCCTGGAGAGATCGATCACCACCGCCGCGGGGGCGGCGGCGCGCATCGCCTGGAGCTCGGGACGCCGGAGCGGCCCGGCCTCGACGAGGTACCCCGCTTCGCGGAGCACCCCGGCGCGGATGTCCGCCTCCCGAGCGTCCCAGTGGATCAGCCGCACACATGCCGGAGCCCGCTCACGCATCCGGGGTCCAGGCGATCCGGAGCCGATCCTTCAGCTCGGGGCCGGGCGAGGTCCCCGGCGCCGCCGGCGCAAGGCTCACGACACCTTCTCGGCGATCGCCTTGGCCTGGGTGAAGAGAAGCAGGTAGTCCCGGCCTCCGGCCTTGGAGTCGGTCCCGGACATGTTGAAGCCGCCGAAGGGGTGGGCTCCGACCAGGGCGCCGGTGCACTTGCGGTTCAGGTAGAGGTTGCCGACATGGAACCGGCGCCGGGCCTCGTCCAGCCTGGCCTCCGAGCGGCTGTAGACCGCGCCGGTCAGCCCGTACTCGGTGTCGTTGGCGATCCTCAGGCCGTCCTCGAAGCCGCGGCACCGGATGACCGCCAGGACCGGCCCGAAGATCTCCTCCTGCTCCAGCCGGGCGCCCGGCTTGACGTCGGCCACGATGGTGGGCATCACGTACCATCCATCCGGCGGCCCGGGCTCTCCGCCCGACACGATCCTCCCCTCGGAACGGCCGACCTCGATGTACTCCAGGATCGACTTGTAGGCCCGCTCGTTGACGACCGGGCCCATGAAGGTGCTCCGATCGGTGGGCATCCCCACGCTCAGGGAGCGGGTGCGGGTCACCAGCTTCTCCAGGAAGGCGTCGTACACGGCGTCGTCCACGATGGCCCGCGAGCAGGCCGAGCACTTCTGGCCCTGGAAGCCGAAGGCGGACAGGGCGACCCCCTCGGCCGCGGCGTCCAGGTCGGCGTCATCGGCCACCAGGATGGCGTCCTTGCCCCCCATCTCCAGGATGGAGCGCTTGATCCAGATCTGGCCCGGGGCGCTGCGCGACGCCTTCTCGTTGATCCCGAGCCCCACCGCCTTGGAGCCGGTGAAGGCCACGAAGCGGGTCCTGGGGTGCTGGACCAGGTAGTCCCCCACCGCCCCCCCCGGCCCGGTCAGGAAGTTCACCACACCGGGAGGCAGTCCCGCCTCCTCCAGCACTTCCAGGCACCGGTAGGCGATGGCCGGAGCGTCGCTGGAAGGCTTGAGGACCACGGTGTTGCCGGCCACCACGGCGGCGGTGGTCATGCCGCACAGGATGGCCAGCGGGAAGTTCCACGGCGGGATGACCACGCCGACCCCCAGCGGGATGTACCTCAGCTCGTTGCGCTCCCCCGGGATGCGCGTGATCGGCTGGTCCCCCGCCAGGCGGAGCATCTCGCGGGCGTAGAAATCGCAGAAGTCGATGGCCTCGGCCACGTCCGCGTCCGCCTCCACCCACGACTTGCCCACCTCGTGGATCATCCAGGCGGCGAGCTCGAAGCGGCGGCGGCGCATGATGGCGGCCGACTTGAACAGGAGGTCCGCCCGCTTGTCGGCGGGGACCTCCTTCCAGGTCTCGTACGCCTTCAGGGCCGCCTGCATCGCCTGCTCGGCCTGCGGCTCGGTGGCCTTGCAGAAGTAGCCGACGACCTCGCCCTTGCGGGACGGGTTGAGCGAAGGGAAGAACTCGGCCGAGGAGTAGCGCTCTCCGCCGATCACGAGCTGGTAGCGCTTGCCGAACAGGGCACGGACCAGCTCGATGGCTTCCTCCATCTTCCGGCGGTTCTCCTCGCGGGAGAAGTCGGTCAGAGGCTCGTTGGTGAAGCTGGACGGGGTCAGCGGGGTGACGGGCATGGGGCGGATCTCCTGAAGGGTTTGGACGCGGGGATGATATCACAGGGGCGGCGCGGCCCTCAGTTCACGGTCACCTGGAAGGAGACCGTCCCCGAGGCGTCCGGCGGGAGCGCGGCGGCGCGCGACCACTTCACGTGGGTGACCGGAGCGGCCTCCGAGGCGTCGAAGGTCGCCCCGCCGTCATGGCTCCAGGAGATGGCCATCCCCGTCCCGGCGGCCGACCCCGCGACGTAGGCAGTGCCGGGCGGGACGGCGTCCACCACCTCCACCGCCAGGGCATCGGCCGAGCCGGTGTTGGCGTAGGCGACCGAGTAGGTCAGCACGCCGCCCGGCGGGACCGAGGGCTGGTCCACGGACTTGAGCAGGGTGAGGGAGGGCTGGGCGATGGTGATGACGTCCACCGCGGAGTCGGCGACCGCGGGGCGCGCCGAGGAGCGCGCGCCGAGGGTCACCGTCGCGGTCTGGCCGAGGGTGGCTCCGGTGGGGAGCGCCACCACCGCGAGCAGCGGCACGGCCGGGGCGAAGGGGGCCAGCGTCCCCGTGTCGGGAAGGCCGTCGCCATCGGTGTCGGCCAGCGGAGTGTCGCCGGGTGTCAGCGTGCCGCTGCCGTCGGCATCGAGGTGAAACGCCACGGAGAGCGGGGCGAACAGTCCGGTGGAGCTCCACGTCAGGTCGAGCACGTCGGCCAGGTTGCCCGTGGAGGCGGCGGTGTGGGGGATGACCAGCGGGGGGCCTCCCGGCGGCGAGGTCAGGGAGCGGTCGGGATCGAGCAGGACGCCGGCGTAGCCGGTGCCTCCTCCCGCGTTGTCGTTGATGCCCGCCGGGTACTCGTTGGCGCGCCGGGTGGAGGAGAGATGGAACTGGATCGCCGTCCCCGGCGCCACCCCCAGCGCGGCCCAGGAGATGCGCGCCTCCGCGGTCAGCCCGTCGGGGCTGCCGCCGGTGAACGTTCCCTGGAGCTGGCCGGGGATGCGCGTGCCGGGGAGCTCGTAGCCGTCGTGCGACCCTCCCGCCGACACGATGGCGTCCCCGGCCCCGCCGGCCACCGCCTGGTAGCGATCCAGGGTGACATCCACCCTGCGGTTGTTCCCCCACCAGGCCACGCTCACCAGCGGGGCGCCGGCCGGCACGAGGCCGTCGTTGTCCAGGTCGAGGGCCAGCCAGAAGTGGTTGAACTCCGGCGCCGTCGCCCGGCGGTGGATGTAGAGATAGAGGAACGTGGCGTCCCAGGTGAAGGCGATCGTGTCCACGTCGCGGCTGGCGGGGACCGAGGGCCCGTCGGCGTCGGGCAGGCCGCCGGCCGGGCCGTCGAGCACCACGTTGTCGGGATCGGCCAGCACCGGCCCCCAGTCTGCGAAGGCGCCGTCCACGGTGATGGTGGCCAGGGTGGGGGCGGAGGCGGCGGGGCGGACGACGGCCGCCAGCAGGACCGCGGCCAGGGCGGCGCGGGCGCGGGGTCGGCGGGGAGCCAGGCTGGGCATGGAAGGGCAATATAAAGAGGAGGGAGCGGAGCGCAATGCTAGAATCCTCCCCTTCCGCCGGTGGAGAAGCCTTTGAAAGACCGCACGATCTACCTGGTCGACGGCACGTACAACGTCTTCCGGGCCTACCACGCCACCCCCCGCCTGACCACCTCCAAGGGGATGCCCACCAACGCCGTGCTGACCTTCGCCGGGATCCTGCGCAAGCTGGTGGTGGACGAGAAGCCGGTCTTCCTGGGAGTCGCCTTCGACACCGAGGCCCCCACCTTCCGCCACGAGGAGTTCGCCGGCTACAAGGCGCACCGCCCGCCCCCGCCCGACGACCTCCTGATCCAGCTCCCCTACGTGCGCCGCGTCTGCGAGGCGCTGCGCGTCCCCATTCTGGAGCGGGACGGCTGGGAGGCCGACGACGTCATCGCCACTCTGGCCGCAAAGGCCGCGCGGGAGGGGTTCCTGGTCACCATCGTCACCTCGGACAAGGACATGTTCCAGCTCGTGGACGAGCGGATCACCATCCTCAACCCGGCCAGGGCCAATCTGGTCATGGACACCGCCAAGGTGGAGGAGGTCTTCGGGGTGCGCCCCTCCCAGGTCCCCGACGTGCTGGCCCTGTGGGGCGACGCCACCGACAACATCCCCGGGGTGAAGGGGATCGGGGAGAAGGGAGCCAAGGAGATCATCCGGACCTTCGGCTCGCTGGCGGAGGCGATCCGGCGCGCGGACGACATCCCCCGCAAGGCCTACCGCGACAACCTGAAGGCGGAGAGCGGGGCCGCCCTGCGGTCGCTGGCCCTGGCCACCGTCCGCCGCGACGCGCCGATCGAGCTCGACCTGGAGGCGCTTCGCTACCGCTCGCCCGACCACGCGGCGGCCTACGCCCTGTTCTCCGAGCTGGAGTTCAACAACCTCATGCACGAGTTCGCGCCGCGCGCCGACGCCGGGGCGGCCGACTACAAGGTGGTGCTGGAGCCGGACGAGCTGGGCGCGGCGGTGGAGCAGGCGCGCGAAGGGCAGGACCTGTCCCTGGAGATCATCGCCACGGGCCCGGACGCCATGACCGCCGGAGTGGTCGGGGTGGCCTTCACCGGCCGGGCCGGGGCCGCCTTCTACGTCCCGGTCGGCCACGCCTACCTGGGGGCTCCCGGGCAGCTCCGGCTCCCCGAAGTCCTGGCGCGGCTCCGCCCCCTGCTCGAGGACCCGCAGCGCCCCAAGGCCGCCGACGACATCAAGCACGAGATGATCCTGCTGGCCCGCCACGGCGTGCGGCTGGCCGGCCCGGTGTTCGACACCATGCTCGCCTCCTACCTGATCGACCCGGGGCGACGCATGCACACGCTGGACGTGCTGGCGCTGGACTACCTGAACCACCGCACGCTCCTGTACGCGGAGGTGGCCGGCAGCGGCCGCAAGGAGATCCCGGTGGCCATGGTGGAGGTGGAGACCATGGCCCGCCACGCCGGGGAGAACGCCGACCTGGAGCTTCGCCTCAAGGAGGCGCTCGAGCCCAGGCTCAGGACGATGGAGCTCGACGAGCTGTACCAGGAGCTGGAGGCGCCGCTGGTGAGGGTGCTGGCGGGGATGCAGATGGCCGGCGTGAAGGTGGACCCCGGGCGGCTGGCGGCCATGTCCGTCAGGCTGGGGGCGCAGATGGAGACGCTGGAGGCCGAGATCCACGAGCTGGCCGGCGGCCGCTTCAACATCAACTCGCCGCGCCAGCTGGGAGAGATCCTGTTCGAGAAGCTGGATCTCGTCAGCCGGCGCCGCACCACGAAGACCAAGGCGCGCTCCACCAGCCAGGAGGTCCTCGAGGAGCTGGCCGCGCACCATCCGCTCCCCCGCCGCATCCTGGACTACCGCAGCCTCTCCAAGCTCAAGTCCACCTACGTGGACGCGCTGCCGCTGCTCATCCACCCCGAGACCGGCAGGGTCCACACCTCCTACAACCAGACCGTGGCCGCCACCGGTCGCCTCTCCTCCTCCGACCCGAACCTGCAGAACATCCCCGCGCGCACGGAGCTGGGCCGATCCATCCGCGCGGCCTTCGTCCCCGAGCAGGGGTGCCTGTTGCTGGCCGCGGACTACTCCCAGGTGGAGCTGAGGGTGATGGCCCACATGGCCGACGTCCCCGAGCTGGCCGAGGCCTTCAGGAAGGGCGAGGACATCCACGCCCGCACGGCGGCGGAGGTCTTCGGCGTGATGCCGGAGCTGGTGGACTCCCGCATGCGCACCCAGGCCAAGACGATCAACTTCGGCATCCTCTACGGGATGGGCCCGGTCAGCCTGGCCTCCCAGCTCGGCATCTCCCGCTCCGAAGCCCAGGCCTTCATCGATCGCTATTTCGAGCGGTTCCCGCGCATCAAGGACTACATCGAAGAGACCATCGCCCAGGCCGAGCGGGACGGCTTCGTGACCACGCTGTTCAACCGCCGGCGCTACTTCCCCGACATCAAGAGCCCCGACCGCATGGCCCGCCAGCAGGCGCTGCGCGCGGCCGTCAACACCACCATCCAGGGCACGGCCGCCGACCTCATCAAGAAGGCGATGCTCGACCTGGACGCCGCGCTGGCCGCGGCCGCCGTTCGCTCCAGGATGATCCTGCAGGTGCACGACGAGCTGGTGCTGGAGTGCCCGGTGGAGGAAGTCGAGACGGTGCGCCCCCTGGTGAAGCGCTGCATGGAGGAGGTGGCCGCCCTGCGCGCTCCGCTGGTGGTGGATCTCAAGACCGGCTCGTCCTGGGAGGAGGTCACCTGAGCCGCGGGCCGACAAGGCCGACAGCCGCAACCGGGCCGGCGCGGCTTGATCCCCCGCCCGGCGCGTGGTAGAAACGCCCGGTTCGTTGTCTTGGTGACACTTCGGACTATATTGGCCCGGTCAACACACAGGGGCCCTGTCTCCTCATGAAGCCGAATCTCCTCATCGTCGACGACGAGCAGGTCATCCGCGAGGTTCTGTACGAGAGGCTCAGCAGCGCCGGCTACCCCTGCGCCGCGGCCGCCAACAGCAACGAGGCGCTGGCCAGGCTGCGCAACGGCGGCGGCTTCAGCCTGGTGCTGACCGACATCGACATGCCAGGGCAGAACGGCATCGCGCTGCTCAAGGAGATCAAGTCCACCCAGCCCGACGTGGACGTGGTCATGGTGACCGGTGTCGTGGACGTGGACACCGCCATCCAGTCCATCCGGATGGGCGCCAGCGACTACCTGACCAAGCCCTTCAACCTCGACGAGGTGCTGCTGATCGTGGAGCGCACCCTGGAGAAGCGGCGCCTGATCCGTGAGAACCGCGAGTACCAGCAGATGCTCGAGCAGCGGGTCGAGGAGCGCACCCACGAGGTGCTCCGCAAGAGCGTGGAGGTGGAGCGCCTGTACAAGGAGCTCAAGACCGCCTTCGAGCAGATCCGGTCCACCTACGACACCACCCTCGAGGCGCTCATGGAGGCGCTGGACACGCGCGACACGGAGACCCAGGGGCATTCGCGGCGCGTGTCGGAGTACACGGTGGCGGTGGCCCGGGAGATGGGGGTGCAGGAGCCCGAGCTGACGCAGATGCGCTGGGGCGCCCTGCTGCACGACGTGGGGAAGATCGGCGTCCCCGACGCCATCCTCCGCAAGCCCGCCGCCCTGACCCCCGAGGAGTGGATCGAGATGCGCAAGCACCCCGAGCTGGGGCGCCGCATCCTGGCCGGCATCCGGTTCCTGGAAGGCGCGGTCCCCATCGTGTACTGCCACCAGGAGCGGTACGACGGCACCGGCTACCCGCGCGGGCTCAAGGGGGACCAGATACCCCTGGGGGCCAGGATCTTCGCGGTGGTGGACACGCTGGACGCGATGACCATGAACCGGCCCTACCGCAAGGCCCTGCCCTACGAGAGGGCCCGCCAGGAGGTCATCAAGTTCTCCGGCCAGCAGTTCGACCCGGCGGTGGTGGAGCACTTCCTGAAGATCCCCGAGCAGGAGTGGGAGCAGATCAACAGGAGGATCAAAGCCGACCTCGCCGCCCGGGGGATGTCCCACAAGTACTGACGCAACGCCCCTCTCTGGATCCCTGGCCCCGCCCCGGCGGCGGACCTATGATGCCCCCCCGGGACGGCGGCGCGCGCCCGCGCGTCCGCGCGGGAGGAAGGCCGGCAAGGTGGAAGCCCATCAGACGATCCGCGCCCTGAGGCGCAACATCGAGAGCGTGGTGCGCGGCAAGGAAGAGGCGGTGCGCCTGGCCGTCGTCTGCCTGCTGGCCAGGGGACATCTGCTGATCGAGGACATCCCGGGAGTCGGCAAGACCACCCTGGCGGGGAGCCTGGCCCGGTCGCTCGGATGCACCTTCCGGCGCATCCAGTTCACCAGCGACCTGCTCCCTTCGGACATCATCGGGGTGGCGATCTTCGAGCAGGAGGCCCGCCGCTTCCAGTTCAGGCCGGGGCCGCTCTTCTCCAACATCGTCCTGGCCGACGAGATCAACCGCACCACCCCCCGCACCCAGTCCGCCCTCCTGGAGGCGATGAGCGAGTTCAGGGTCTCGGTGGACAGCGCCAGCCACCCGCTCCCCGACCCTTTCTTCGTGATCGCCACCCAGAACCCGATCGAGCACCACGGCACCTACCCGCTGCCCGACTCGCAGCTCGACCGTTTCCTCATGCGGATCCGCGTGGGCTACCCCGACGGCGCCGCGGAGAAGGAGATCCTCGCCCGCCATGGGCTGTCCAGCCCGGTGGAGAGCCTCCAGCCGGTGGTGAGCGCAGAGGAGGTCCTGGCGCTGCAGAGGCTGGCGCACGAGGTGGCCGTGGACGAGGCGGTGCTGGAGTACATCGTGGCCATCGCCAGGCAGACCCGCGACGGCGAGCTGATCGAGCTGGGAGTCTCTCCCCGCGGCTCGGTGTCGCTCTGCCGCGCGGCCCAGGCGCACGCCCTGGTGGACGGCCGGACGTACGTGACCCCCGACGACGTCAAGGCGGTGGCCGTCCCGGTGCTGGAGCACCGCCTGGTGCTGCGCGACGGCGCCGCCCGACGCCACGATGCGGCCCGGCTGGTGCTGGAGGAGATCCTCCAGACGGTGGACGTCCCTCTGTGAGCGCGCCGGCCGCCGGGGCCGCCCCCGCGCCCTCGCTGGCGCCGGGGCGCATGGGGCTGCGCCTGGCCGTGCTGAGCGCCGCCATCGCCCTGGCCGCCATCAACACCGGCAACAACCTCCTCTATCTGATGCTCTCGCTGGTGCTGGGGCTGGCCGCCGTCTCGGTGGCCGCCGCCCGCCTCGCGGTGGGCACCCTCGCCGTGCACGTGCGGCTCCCCGATGAGGCGGTGTGCGGCAGGCCGATGGTCGCCACCGTTCGGGTGCGGGGGCGGTTCCGCTTCCTTCCCCAGACCTGGATCGACGTCACGCTCGCCGGACCCCCGTGCTCCATCCGGTGGACGGTGGCCCTGCCGGCGGCCACGGGGCAGGCGGCCGCGGCGGTGCAGGCGATCCCGGTGCGCCGCGGGCTCTACGAACGACTCCCGGTGATCGCCTCCACCGGCTATCCGCTGGACCTGCGCATCGCGCGGCGGCGCCTCGCCTGGGAGGGGAGCCTGGCCGTGCTGCCCGCCTTCGAGCCGATCCGGTCGCTGCGCTGGCCGGGGGGATCCGCGGGCGCCAGGCCGGGCGAGGCCTCTTCGCCGCGCCAGGCGGGGGCCGGCGTCGACCTGCGCACGCTGCGGGCCTATGCCCCCGGCGACGACGCCCGGCGCATCGACTGGCGGTCCACGGCCCGCAGCGGAACGGCCATGGTCCGGGAGTTCGACCGGGACGAGGAGAGGCGCCTGCGCCTGGTGCTGGACACCGAGGCTCCCTCCGACGAGGCCTTCGAGGCCGTGGTGTCGCTGGCCGCGGCGATCGCGGACCTGGCGCGGCGGGAGCGGCTGGAACTCTCGCTGGAGCTGCCCGGCGGCCGGGTCTTGACGGACCAGGCCGCGATCCGGCGCGCGCTGGCCGCGGTGACGCGATCGGAAGGCGGTGCGGGTGCGGACGGGCGGGCCGGACGCGTCCCGCCCGGGGGCGGCGGCCGGGGGTCGTCCCTCGTCCTGTCGGCGGATCCCGCGCGCGCCACCCCCCTGGGGGTGGGGTGATGGCGGCGCGCTTCGCGCTCCTGACCGTGCGCAACGGCGTGGCTTGCTGCCTGATGATCGCGGCCACGGCGCTGCTGTCCGTCGAGGCCATCGGCCCCCTGCACGCGCTGCTGCTGGCGGCCGCCGTTCTCTACGGACGGTGGAACCGCAAGCCGGTGGTCCCGGGGGCGGCCTGGGACGCGCTGGCCGTGGCCGCGCTCATCTTCTTCCCGTTCGACCTGTTCCTCCTGTCGCGCAACCTGATCGGGGCGGCGCTGCGCCTGCTGACCTTCGTGGTCATCTACCGCTGCTCCAATCTCTCCGAGCACCGCGACCTGAGGCAGGCGGTCGCGCTGAGCTTCGTGCAGATCCTGGCGGCAGCCGCCTCCACCACCGAGATGACCTTCGCCGGGTTCCTCGCCGCCTACCTGTTCATGGCCGTCTGGACGCTGATGGCGATGGCCTCGGCCCGCGACGGCGCCCCACCCCCTCTGCGGCGTCCCCCTCCCGGCCGGCCCGCGGCGGCGCTGACCGGGATGTCGGTGGCCATGGGGGCGGTCTTCTTCGTCACCGTGCCCCACCTCGGCACCGGCTACTTCCAGCCGGCCGCCGCGCGCTCCGGAGGGGAGACGCTCACCGGCTTCGCCGACCGGATCGAGCTGGGCTCCATCAACCGGATCAAGAAGAACCGGGCCATCGTGATGCGGGTGCGGCTGCACGGGGGGGACCCCGCCTCGATGCCGGTGCGCTGGCGCGGGCTGGCCCTGGACACCTTCGACGGCCGATCCTGGAGCGTGGGCCGCTCCGACAGGCGGTGGGTGTCCCGCGACCCGGACGGCTCCTTCCACGTCGGGGAGCCGCTGCCCAGGGGCCGGCGCGGGCTGGACCACGAGGTGAGCATGCTCCCGGTGATGGTGCCGGTGCTGTTCACGGCGCCCGGCGCCTACCGCATCGTGCTGGACGGCGCCTCCCGCCTGGGGCTGGACGACGGAGGCGCCATCCACCTGGAGAGCCCGCCGCTGTCGCGGTTCACCTACCGCGCCGTGGCGCCGCCGGTGGAGCAGGCGCTGCTGGGCTACGCCGGCTCGATCCCGCTGGGGGAGGAGGAGAGGAGGGCGCACCTGGCGCTGCCGCGCATCGACGGCCGGATCGAGTCGCTGGCCCGGCGCGTGGCGGGAGAGACCGCCGACTTCGAGAGGGCGCGCCGCCTCGAGGACCACCTGCGGCGCGCCTATGCCTACTCCCTCGACGTCAACGACGCCGGGGTCACCGACCCGCTGGGCCGGTTCCTGCTGGAGGGGAGCCCGGGACACTGCGAGTACTTCGCCACGGCCATGGCGGTGATGCTCCGCTATCTGGAGATCCCCTCCCGCGTGGTGAACGGCTTCCTGGCCGGCGAGTGGTCCCCCATCACCGAGAGCTTCGTGGTGCGCCAGTCGGACGCCCACTCCTGGGTCGAGGCCTGGATCCCCGGGCGGGGCTGGGTGACCTTCGATCCCACCCCGTCGCGCGGCGACGCCGTCGCCCAGGCCGGCTGGCTGGCCCGCTGGCGAGCGCGCGTGGACAGGGTCGAGCTGCTCTGGGACACCTGGGTCGTAGGTCTCGACCTTCTCGACCAGCAGTCCCTGGTCACGTCGCTGTTCGACTCCCTGGCGTGGGCGGCCCTGGCCCTCTCCTCGGCCGGGGCCGCGCTGGCCGGGGCGGCGGCCCGGCTGGCGCGGCCGGGATGGAGC
>DATEEA010000041.1:0-24136 GCA_035281445.1 Candidatus Polarisedimenticolia bacterium | reverse complement strand
GCGGCCGCTTCGCGCATCAGGACGGGGGAGGCACCGAGTCTGTCGATGGCCAGCAGCCTGCCCGACGCCGGGTCGATCCGGCCGAAGCGCAGGGTCCCCGTGGGGCAGGCCTGCACGCAGGCCGAGCAGCGCACGCACTCCGGATCGGCCATCGGCTCCCCCTTGTTGGCGAAGCTCATGACGTCGATCCCCTGGTGGCAGACCGAGGTGCAGACGTTGCACGAGATGCACTTCTTCTTCTCGGAGAGGATGCGGAAGCGGGACCACCTGGCGTAGACGTGCATGAGCGCGGCCAACGGACAGGCGAAGCGGCACCACACCCGCCCGCTGAGCCAGAAGTAGCAGCCGACCCCCACGATCCCCGCCAGCATCACGTCCACCCACCAGTAGTAGTTGAGCTGCACGTTCCAGCCGGCCGCGCGCAGCGACCAGCCGTTGAGCAGCCCGGCGTGCATCCGGGCTGCCCACCCGTCGGGCCATGCCCAGCCGGCGGCGCGCGTGGCCAGAAGCGCCAGCGCCAGGACGAGCACCCCCTGCCCCACCATGTTGAGGCGGTTCCAGAAGGGGCCGTGCGGCATCTTGTGGCGCTGGGTGTCTCCCAGGGTCTCGGCCAGCGCGCCGCAGGAGCAGATCCATCCGCAGTACGATCCCTTGCCCCAGAGGAAGATCATCAGCGGGATCAGCACGAAGGTCTGGGCGAAGCTGATGGCCAGCCAGGCCCAGAGGGGCTGCGCGGTGAAGACGTTCCAGATGAACAGAGGCCACGCCAGGACCAGCCCGAAGGCGCGCCAGTACTCCCGCCCGTGCGGATCCCACTCCGTCGGGGGGAAGAGGCTGTCACCCAGCCAGGCGCCGGCCCCCGAGTCGAACCAGCCGTTGTGTCCGGCCCACGGGAGGGCCACGTAGGGAAGGAGGAACAGCGGCACGATCTGCACGGCCATGAGCACCAGCGTCTGGGCCGTGATGTAGGGCGTGCGCCGCCGCCGGATCCGCGCCACGCCGAACAGCGTGACGCAGACGGTGTAGGCGAGCGAGTAGTAGAAGCCGGGCGCCCCCAGCGAGAGCTTCAGCGTGCCGGCCAGGCTCGACGGGTCGCCCCAGGCGGCCAGGACGCCGGGGACGTTGAAGGGGAACCAGCTTCGTTCCTGGAACAGCCTGGTGAGGGCGCCCCCCGCCTTCCAGTTGTAGAGGAAGGTGCAGAGCAGGAGAAACGCCGCGAACCCGGCCCAGGTGGAGGCCCCCCAATCGCCGCGGATCGCCACCCCCGAGCGCCTGAAGAAGTCGAGCGGCGCCTCGCGCCCGATGAGAGTGAAGACGGCGTCGTTGGGGATGGTCTCCCGCGCCGTGCCCGCGGACTCCAGCACCACCTCGCGCGGGCGGATGGCCGCCACCTTCGAGGACAGGGCCAGCCGGAGCGGCCCGCCGGGGCGGGACAGCCGCTCGATGGCCTCGGCGTTCTCCGCCTTGGGCCGCGAGAGCGAGGCTCCGCGGTGGGCCAGAGTGACGCGGGCCCCCGCGCCCGCCAGCGCCGCAGCGGCCTCCGCGGCGCTGTCGCCTCCGCCCACCACCAGGACCTCCCTGCCGGCGAAGTCCTTCGGGTCGTGCAGGCGGTTGAAGACTTTGTCCAGATCCTCTCCGGGCACGCCCAGGCGGCGGAAATCACCGGACCGGCCGATCGCCGCCACCACGCGGTGGGCGATCAGCGGTTCGTCATCATGGATCTCGACCTCCAGCAGGCGGCCGCGCCGGACCACCCGCACGGCCCGTGCCCGGCGCGCAACGATGCGGTGCTGCTCCATCAGCTCGCGCATCTCCTCCACCAGCCCTTCCTTGACGGCGGAGCGGGCGGTGAACTGGAGCTGCCCGGCGGGGGTCATCCCGGAGGGATAGGTGTAGATCGGCTTGCCCCGGGGGAAGTTGACCAGTGTGGAGAATGGCTCCGACGCTTCGAGGATCTCGAAGTCCAGGCCCGCCCGGCGCGCTTCCATCGCCGCCGCCATCCCCGAGACCCCCGCGCCGATGATCACAAGGTCCCGCACCGGCTGTCCGCCGGGGGCGGGGCCGCGCCCGCGCCTGGCGAAGTCCGGATCGGCCAGGATCGTCCCGATGACGGAGGCCCCCGTGTGGGAGGAGAACTTCAGCAGCGGCACGCCGGTCAGATCCCCGGTCACGTAGAGGCCGGGGACGCTGGTGGAGCCGTCCTCCCGGACCAGCGGGAGCTTCTCCACGCGTCCGGCCGGCCATCCTGTGTGCAGCCAGCGGGTGTAGCGGGCGATCAGGCCATGCGGCACGAGCTAGCGCCTCCTGGCGCAGGCCCCAGAGGAAGCCTGGGGGAGCAGGGCGCCCGGGGAGCCTGGGCGGGATCGCGGCGGCTTCACCGGAACCAGCACCTGGGCGCCGGCGGTCGCCGTGTTCCCGGATTCGTCCACGGCCTTGTAGAGGATGCTGTAGACCCTTCCATCGCCGCGGGGGGAGCGCGTGGCGCGGAGCAGGAAGCGGCTGTCGTTCTCGCCAGGATCGGCCCCGATGACGTCACCGCCCGAGTCAGCCTCGTCGTGCTGGATCGAGACCAGCTCCAGAATGGCGGCCCCGCACAGGTCGGCGGCCTGGGGAAAGGCCGCCACCTGGTGGAGCTTCCGGTCGGGGGGCCAGAGCAGGGAAGGCCAGACGCCGACCGACAGCTCGGGAGGCGCCGTGTCGCGCACCGTGACCAGCACCTCGTCCTGGCCGGTATGACCCAGGTCGTCCTCCACGCGCAGAGTGATCGCGTGGTCGCCCCGCGGCAGAGTGGCTTCCAGCACGGCGTCCGTTCCGAGCAGCCTCTCCCCGGGGGATCCGGCGTCTTCGATCCATTCGTACCGGACGATCGAGCCGTCCGGGTCGCTGGAGGCCGTGGCGTCGAGCAGGACCTCCCCTCCTCCGGGAGAGGAGCACTCCACGACCCCGCCGCCGGCCGCCACCGCGGTCGGGGGCAGCCCGTCCGGCCGCTTCAGGATGGTGAACCGGTCCCGCACCGAGCCGGTGTGAGAGAGAAACGACGCATCGAGCCGCCCCCCCTCCACGTCCAGGACCACCGACCCGAGCGTCATGAGCGACACGATCATGACCGGGTGATCCAGATCCCCGCTGCTGAGCTGGCCCGAGCTGCCGGCCACGACGTAGACCGCTCCGGCATGCGGGGCCGGTCCGAAGGGGGGCTTCCTGTAGGCGCCGTCTCCCTCGGGGCGGCCGTCGCCCGCGTCGAGCACCATGCCGGGCTCCAGCGTCCCGGAGCCGCCGTAGTGCCCGTCGAGCAGGAACGAGCGCTCGTAAGAGTGGCTGTGGCCGGTGAGGACCAGATCGACCCCCCCGGCCTCCAGGATGGGCAGGGCGTTCTCGCGCATCTCGATCAACGCGATCTCGTCATCGGAGTCGTGCGATCCCTTGCTGTAGGGAGGATGGTGCCAGAAGGCGATGATCCACTCCCGGTCCGTCGAGGCCAGGTCCTCCTCCAGCCATTGGAGCATGGGCCCCGCGGTGGAGCGGTCGGTCTCGAACGACTCCAGGCAGACGAAGTGGATGTTGCCGTAGTCGAAGCTGTAGTAGGCCTCCGTCCCCGAGGAAAGCCCCCCCGCCTCCGCCTGCGTGGGAAGGGAGAAGATGTCGTAGTAGGGGCCGGTCTGGGAAGCCGAGTCGGCCGTCTGGCCGTCGTGGTTTCCCAGCGTCGGCCAGAGCACCGAGGCCATCAGGATGTCCGGGTACATGTCGAACACCGCGCGCTGGTACTCGTCGTCGGTCCCCGTCTCGTACGCGTTGTCGCCGAGCATCAGCCAGAGGTCCGGCGGCGTGCCGCCGCTGAACTCCCTGTAGGCGTCGGCCACCGCGCGCGCCGCGGCGTTGGCTGTGCCGGAGTCCCCCAGGACCCACACCCTCTTATAGTCCCTCGACCCGGGCGGAGGGGAGGTGGTGAAGCGCCGCGCCGCGCTGGCCTCCTGGATCGGCTGGGCCTCGGAGCCGACCGCGTAGTAATACGTGGTCGCCGGAGCCAGCCCGGCCAGCCTCACCCCGTGGTCGGCGGTCACGGAGCCGGCCACGGCCAGTTGGGTGAGCTGATCGGGCTGCAGGCCGTAGCGCACGGCCCCGAGGTTGGGGCGATCGGTGCGCCACCGGACCACCACCCCGTCGTGCGAGCCGCTCTGAAGATAGGGTCCTCGCACGACCGTGGCCGGGCGGTTGACGGAAAGTCGCGGGACCAGCACCAGGTCGCCGCCGGGAGGCGGCCCGTTCCAGATCGCCACGGCCAGGACGTTCTCCCCCTGCCTCAGGGCCGGCAGGGCGGCCGCGGTGATGTCGCGGATCGGATCGTAGTCGGGGGTCTCGCCGTTGCTCGACTCGTGGGCCGTGGTCACCCTCACCGCCCAGTCGAGCGGCCCGGACGTCAGCTCGGGAGAGCGGAAGACCTCGACCCCGTTCACCCAGGCCGCGTAGGCGTCGTCGTAGTCGGCACCCAGGTAGACGTTGCGGACCGCGCCGAGGTCGTTGATGTCGAAGACGGCCCGCGTGAAGACCGACACCGCCGCCGAGGAGACGGTGGTCTGCAGCAGCGCGTGCGCCCCCTCGGCCGCCAGGTCGAAGCCGACCCCGTAGCGGCCGCGCGGCCAGTCGCGGTCGTCGAAGACGCCGTGCACCCATTCCAGCTCGAAGCCCGGGTCGCCGAGGTTGGCCAGGTAGCTCATCTCCGACCCCAGCTCGACCAGGACGGTCTCGACCAGCGGCGGCTCCTCGGCCCCTCGCGCCGGCCCCGCCGGCGCGATCAGGAGGGCCAGCAGGAGCACTGCCGCCGCAGGCAGGCGGCTCATCGCGTCCCTTCCGCCGGGGCGCCCTGCGCCGGCGCATCCTCGAGCCGCCGAGCCGCCTGCCGCAGCTCCTCTTCCAGCCTCCGGGCCGCGTCCGATCCCCTGCGGCCCGCGGGAAGGGTCGCCAGAGCGGCGAGGGCGTCCTCGTAGGCGGCGCGCGCCTCGGCGCGCCGGCCGGCGCGCTCCAGGATCTCTCCGCGCCGCTTGAGCCACCTCTCCTTGCGTCCCGCGGCCGCCAGGATGGCGTCCACGCGGGCCAGGGCGGCGTGCACCGCTCCGCGCGCGGACTCCAGGTCGATGGCCATCATCTGCAATGTGACCGGGTTGCCCAGCCGCGCCAGCCCTTCGTCGAGCCCTCGCAGCGCCCTCGGGATGTCCCCCCGCTTCGCCGCCAGGCCGGCCCGCTCCAGGTAGTGCTCCGGCTGCGGCCGGGCGGGATCGGCGTAGGCGGCGATCCCGGCGTCGTAGTCGGACAGCGCTCCGGCGGCGTCGTCCAGCGCGGCGCGGGCGCGCGCGCGCCCGATCAGGGCGTCGGCGTGGCCGGGCCTGCGGGCCAGGAACCTGTCCAGCGCCGCCACCGCCCGGGCCGGCTCCCCCGACTGCACGTGCAGCAGGCCGAGGCAGAGATCGACCGCCTCCATCCGCGGGTCGAGCCGCGCGGCCTCGGCGTAATCGGCCCGGGCCAGGGCCCAGGAGCCGCGCGCCCGGTGCAGCTCGCCTCGAGCGAGCCGCAGGGAGGCGTCCCCCGGTGCCCGCTCGATCCGGCGGGTCGCCTCGCGCAGCTGCTCGTCGAGCCCCTCGTGGGCCGGCGTGCCGGGGCCGGACGCCATCGCCATCGCCAGCGCCAGGAGGACGGCCTTGCCGGCCAGGGCGATCCAGTGCGGGGGGGTCAAGTGAAAGCCTCCGGGAGCGGGGGATCGAGCAGTTCGAGGATACCAGAGGGGAGAGGCGCGGGCCAGGCGGGAGGCCCGTTTCGGCCCCGGCGGGTGGCGCGCCCAATCAGCGGGGAGCGGCTTCCCCGGACCGGCTGATCGCCGCCAGGCAGGCGAAATCCCCGTGGCGATCCTGCCCGCGGTGCAGCCCTCGCACCGAGAACCCCGCCCGCTCCGCCATCGCGGCCATCTCGGCGTCCGTCCGGAGGCACTGGCTCCGGGAGGCCTCGTATCTCTCCATGGCCGCCTTGGAACGGAAGCCGAGCAGCAGCAGGCCGCCGGGCACGAGCACCCGGCGCAGCTCGGCAAGGGACCCGGCCGGGTCGGGCCAGAAGTAGACCACGTTGACGGCGCAGGCCTTGTCGAACGAGCCGCCGGCAAAGGGCAGCGCAGCGGAGCCGGCGAGGTGGAGCTGCACGCGCCCGGCCCTCGCCAGGGGGGCCATGGCTCTTTCCGCCCGCGCCACCATGGCGGCTGAATGATCCACCCCCGCGGCGAGCCCCCGGGGGGTCCAGCGGGCGATCTGTCCCAGCAGCTCGCCTCCGCCGAAGCCCACCTCCAGGATGCGGTCCGCCGGCCTGAGGTCGAGCAGGCGCAGGACCAGCCCGTTCATGGCGGCGTTGGTGCGGTTGAGCCACGGTGCGGTGACCAGGCGCCCCACCAGGCCGGAAGGCCGCCGGAGCTGGCGATCCACCGCCCGGGCGAGCCACCTCATGGGCGGAGGAGCCGCTCCTTGAGAGCGCCCAGCACCTTGGAGACGTTGGGGTACCAGAGACGGTTGGTGGCGACGATCCGCTCGCCGTCGAGGTCCACGGAGAACTCTCCCAGGCCCCCGCGCACCAGATCCACGCGGACGCCGGGGATCCTGCTCAGCTCGGCCGCCACCCGGGCGGCCACCCTCCGCCTGCCCGGTCAGAGACCGCAGTAGTTGACTGCGACGACTCTCATCGGTCGCTTTCGTTTCCGGACCTCAGCCGGGATGAACGGCGCTGATTCTAGCAGGGCCGGGGCGTCAGGGGCGCCGGAGCCGCGGAAGGTCAGACGCCGTCGCGGGCCACGGAGAGGGCCGCCAGCCTGGCGCCGGCGGCCACCAGCAGGGCTCCGCCCGCGGCTTGCAGCGGCAGGGCGAAGCGCGGCCGGGAGGCCAGCCCGCGGGCCTGCCGGCAGGCGGCCACGTACAGCGCCAGCACGGCCAGCTCGATCACCACCGAGGAGACCGCCAGGATGGTGAGCTGCGGCAGGATCGGGGCGTTGGCGTCGAGGAACTGAGGCAGGATGGCGGAGAAGAACAGCAGCGCCTTCGGGTTGGCTCCCTGGGTGATGAGCCCCTGGAAGAAGGACCCCAAGCGTCCCGCCGGGGCCGGGTGGCCTCCATCGGCCTGCTCGCGGCCGCGGAAGCAGGCCACGATCGTCCTGAGCCCCGTCCAGACCAGGTAGGCGGCGCCGGCCCATTTGATGAGCGCGAAGAGCTCCCACGAGGCCAGGAGGACCGCTCCCAGGCTCGTGGCGGAGAGGGCGAAGTAGCCGGTGTTGGCGGCCAGGATGCCGAGGCTCCCCTTCATGCCGTCGGCCGCGCCCCGGCCCAGGGCCAGCGAGACGACCAGCAGCACCGCCGGACCGGGGGTGAAGCAGAGGATCGCCTCGGTCGCGCAGAACCAGAGCCAGGTGTCGAAGCTCAACGAGTCCCCCCGCCACGGCGGTTCCTCAAGGCCGGGCCGCGCTACAGGCCGAGCGCCACGACCGCCAGGCCGGAGGCCCCCACCACGGCCCCGGCCAGGGCGTGGGCCCAGCGGTCCAGGAACCCGAACGGGAGCCGCCGCAGACCGGCCATGAAGAGCAGCGTGGCCGCGGTCATGGTGGCGAGCGTCAGGATCCCGAACAGCAGCGCCGCCGAGAGGGCCAGATCCCAGCGCCCACGGCTGGCCGGCAGGACGAACAGCGGGATGAGCGGCTCGCACGGGCCCAGCACGAAGATCGTGAAGAGGACCCAGAAGGTGGTGGCCGAGCCCCCGCGGGAGTGACCCGGCTCCCCGGCGTGCTCGTGCGGGTGCGACGAGCCGGCATGGACGTGGACGTGGGCGCCGTGGGCGTGGGCCTCGAGGTCGCGCGACCGCCGCAGGCCCCGGCGCACCCCCCAGGCGGCGTAGGCCGCGCCGAAGGCGATGAGGGCCCATGCGGCGAGGTCCCCCCGCATCCGCTCCACCTGCTCCAGGCGGGAGACCGCCACGCCCAGGCCCAGCCCGCCCAGCCCCAGCAGCAACGAGGACAGCACGTGCCCCGCCCCGCAGGCCAGCGTGACGGCGACGGTCCTGGCCCTGCTCCACCGGCCCGCCTTGGACAGCATCAGGAAGGGGAGGTAGTGATCGGGTCCCAGCAGCGTGTGCGTGAGCGCCACCCCGGCCGCGGCCGCCAGGAGGCTCCAGGCGAATCCATCCATGGCGCTCATGATACAGCGGCCGCCGCGGCGCGTCCGTTGCCGGGCGCCGGACGGCAGCCGTCGGAACGGGATGTCCGGCAGACCCTTCCGCGCGCAACGGGCCGGGTGCAGCCGGCCGACCCTTTCGGGCGGCCGGCGCGCAGGGTGAGGGGGACCACCCCTGTGGGCCTTCGCGCAGGCGGCTCCGCCGGCCCGGTCCCGGCCGGCCCCCTGCGGTGGGGAAAAGGGCCGCCGGCCGGGTGTTCCCGGGCCCGGGCCGGCGACCCCGGCCTGGCCGGGCCGGGCGCGATGACGGCATGGCCGATGCACACGAAAAGGTTTCGCCATGAATCATCGGATTCGCTGCGCGGCCGGCCCGGGACTGATCTAGAATCCCGTTGAGTCAACCCCCGCCAGAGATCTAAGAGATCGAGACGATGGAACCGGCCACGCTGGAAGGTCTGCCCAACCGCGCCGCCGATCTGGCGATCCTCTGCGAGATCGGGGACGTCCTGAACAGCTCCGTCGAGCTGGACGAGATCCTCAACCGCATCCTGGTGGGGGTGACGGCGGGCCAGGGGCTCCGCTTCAACCGTGCCTTTCTCCTGCTCATCCATGACAAGGAAAGGCGGCTGCGCGGCCGGCTGGCCATCGGCCCCGACAACCCCGAGGAGGCCGCCCGCGTCTGGAACGACCTCGACCACGAGCACCTCAGCCTGCGCGAGATGCTGATGACCTACAGCCACCAGGTGCCCGGCTCGGGGAGCCACGTCAAGAACATCGTCGATCGGATCGACGTGCCGCTCGACGACGCCGCGCACTTCATGGTCCGGGCCCTTCACCAAGGGCGCGCCCGGGTCGTGCTCCGCGGGGAGGACGAGGCGTCCAGCCGGATGTCCGACGTGCTGGGGGTGGACCGGTTCGCCCTGGTGCCGATCCTGTCGCGCCGCGGCCCGGTTGGGATCCTCCTGGCCGACAACGCCATCACCGGCCGGCCCATCGACGCGTCGGACCTGGACATCCTGCGCCTGTTCGCCAACCACGCCGGCACGGCCATCGAGAAGGCCCGGCTCTACGGACACATCCGCCAGGAAAAGGAAGCCCTGGAGCGGGCGCACCGCGACCTGAAGAACAACCAGCAGATGATCATCAATCTGCAGCGGCTCTCCGATCTGGGGGAGATGGCCGCGCGCGTGGCCCACGAGATCCGCAATCCCCTGGTGGCCATCGGCGGGTTCGCCCGCAGCATGCTGGCCCACACCGGTGACGCCGATCCGCGGCACAAGCCGCTTCAGATCATCGTGGGCGAGGTGGCCAAGCTGGAGACGATCCTCCAGGAGGTGCTCGACTTCGCCCGTCCGTTCAAGCTCAACGCCGTGCCCACCTCCGTGAACTCTCTGGTGGCCGCGGCGCTGGAGATGATCGAGCACGAGAGGGAAGCGCTGGGCGTGGAGCTGGCGGTGGCGCTCGACGGGACCTGCCGGGAGATACCCTTGGACGCCGACCTGCTGAAGATCGCCATGCTCAACCTGCTCCGCAACGCGCTTCAGTCGATCCCGCGTGACGGGGGCCGGCGCGGCCGCCTGAGCGTCCGCACCCGCGACCTCGGCTCCATCCAGGAGGTCGCCGTGCAGGACAACGGCTGCGGGATCGGGCTCGACGTGGCCGACCGAGTCTTCGAGCCCTTCTTCACCACCAAGCCCTCCGGATCGGGTCTCGGGCTGGCCATCGTGTCCCAGATCCTGAGGGAGCATCGAGGACGAGTCCGGTTCGAGAGCCGCCCCGACGAGGGGACGACCTTCTATCTGGATCTCCCCTTCGTGAAAGGAAGTGCCGCATGACCAAGCCCACCAAGGTCCTGGTAGTCGATGACGAGGAGAACCTCTGCCTGCTGTACCGGGAAGAGCTGGAGTCGGAGGGCTACCGCGTCAAGACGGCGCCCGACGCGATCGCGGCGATGCGGATCCTGGAGGAGGATCCCCCCGATGTCGTGGTGATGGACATCAGGATGCCGCGCATGGACGGCATCGAGGCGATGGGCCGGATGCTCAGCAAGCGCAACGACCTCCCGGTCATCCTCAACACCGCCTACTCGTCGTACAAGGACGACTTCCGGTCGTGGCCCGCCTCCGCCTACGTCATCAAGTCGTCCGACCTCAGCGAGCTGAAGCACGCCATCAAGAAGGTGCTGCCAGCCCGCCCGCGGGCATGAGCTCGACCGCCACGCCGCCGACATGAGGCGCGGAGGATAAAAAAAGGGCCCGTCCCGCGGAGGGCAGTCCGCGAAACGGGCCCCTGTCTATCGACAGACCCCGCGCCGGCGCGGGATCAGTACATCCCGCCTCCCGAAGGCATGGCCGGGGTCTTGGACTTCTCCTCCTCGGGCACCTCGTGGATGAGGGCCTCGGTGGTCAGCATCAGCCCGGCGATGCTGGCGGCGTTCTGCAGGGCGGTGCGGGTGACCTTGGTCGGGTCGATGATCCCCGCCTCGAACATGTCCACCCACTTCTCGGTGTACGCGTCGAAGCCCTCGTTCTTCTTCTTGCTCTTGGCCTCGTTCACGATGACCGAGCCCTCGAGCCCGGCGTTGTGCGCGATCTGCCGCAGCGGCTCCTCCAGGGCGCGCCTCACGATGCTGATGCCCGTGGTGATGTCCTCGTTGTCGCCCTTGAGCTGCTCCAGAGCCTTCACCGCGCGCAGGTAGGCGATGCCGCCGCCGGGGACGATCCCCTCCTCGACGGCCGCCTTGGTGGCGTGCATGGCATCCTCGACGCGGGCCTTCTTCTCCTTCATCTCGGTCTCGGTCGCGGCGCCGACCTTGATCACCGCCACGCCGCCCACCAGCTTGGCCAGCCGCTCCTGGAGCTTCTCGCGATCGTAGTCGCTGGTGGTCTCCTCGATCTGGGCGCGGATCTGCTTCACCCGGCCCTCGATCTCCGAGGACTTGCCCTTCCCCTCGACGATGGTGGTGTTCTCCTTGTCGATGGTGACCTTCTTGGCGCGGCCCAGGTCCTCGGTCCGGATGTTCTCCAGCTTGATCCCGAGGTCCTCGGTGATGCACTTGCCGCCGGTCAGGATGGCGATGTCCTCGAGCATGGCCTTGCGGCGATCGCCGAAGCCCGGCGCCTTCACCGCCGCGGCGTGCAGCGTGCCGCGGAGCTTGTTGACGACCAGCGTGGCCAGGGCCTCACCCTCGACGTCCTCGGCGATGATGAGGAGCGGACGGCCCAGCTTGGCGACCTGCTCCAGGATGGGGAGCAGGTCTTTCATGCTGCTGATCTTCTTCTCGTGGATGAGCAGGTAGGCGTCCTCCAGGACGCATTCCATCCGCTCCGGGTCGGTGACGAAGTAGGGGGAGAGGTAGCCGCGGTCGAACTGCATGCCCTCCACCACCTCCAGGGAGGTCTCCATGCTCTTGGCCTCCTCGACGGTGATGACGCCGTCCTTGCCGACCTTCTCCATCGCCTCGGCGATGATCTCGCCGATGGTCTCGTCGTTGTTCGCCGAGATGGTGCCGACCTGGGCGATGGCCTTTCCGGCGACCGGCTTGGAGAGCTTCTTGATCTCATCGGTCACCGTCTCCACGGCTCTCTCGATCCCCCGCTTCAGGTCCATGGGGTTCGCTCCGGCCGTGACGCTCTTCACCCCTTCGCGCATGATGGCCTGCGCCAGCACGGTGGCGGTGGTGGTGCCGTCGCCGGCGACGTCGGACGTCTTGCTGGCGACCTCGCGCACGACCTGCGCGCCCATGTTCTCCTTCGGGTCGGTCAGCTCGATCTCCTTGGCCACCGTGACGCCGTCCTTGGTGCTCGACGGCGAGCCGAACTTCTTCTCGATCAGGACGTTCCTGCCCCTGGGGCCCAGCGTCACCTTCACGGCGTCCGCCAGCTTGTTGACCCCGCGCAGGACGCTCTGACGGCAATCCTCTGCGTAGGTGATTTCCTTCGCTGCCATTGGCTCAAGACCTCCTTTGATTGGGTTCGATGGGGGTGTTACTGGATGATCCCGAGGATCTCATCCTCGCGGAGGATGATGTGCTCCTCGTCCTCGATCTTGATCTCGGTGCCGGCGTACTTGCCGAACAGGATGCGGTCGCCGGCCTTCACCTCCATCGGGATCCTCTTGCCGTCGTCGTCCAGGCGACCGGCGCCGACGGCGATGACCTTCCCCTCCATCGGCTTCTCCTTCGCGGTGTCGGGGATGATGATCCCACCCTTCACCTTCTCTTCCGCCTCGACCCTCTTGACAAGGACTCTGTCGTTGAGGGGCTTCACCTTCATCTTCATGCGGCCCTCCTGTTTCAAATGGTTAGGGACAAAGGATTTGCGAGAATTTGTTAGCAGTCGTTCCAGGCGAGTGCCAACTATAAGAGAACCATCGGGCCGATGTCAAGCGCTCCCTCCGGCCGGTTCCCGGGCCGGCCGGCCGGACGGTTTCTACGGCTGGAGCGGTTGATACCCCTTCAAGTGTTGAAACAGAAGGCGTTACACGTTTGATCCGGTTGCCTGACTCCGGGGTGCCCCGTATATTTCGCGACACATCCGACGGCGGCCCCGCGGCGCGACAGACGGCGCCGGCCGCGGCCTTCGGGGGCGTTCCCTGACGCTCCTTGAGGTCACCCGGAAGGAGCCGGGTCACGTGAACGAGATCGTCGTGCCCGACCGCGAGGCCCTCGCTTCGCGGCTCCGGGAGGTCCTGAGCCGGACCCCCCCGAGGGCGCGGGGCCCCTTCGACGAGCTGGAGATCCGCCATCTCGTCGAGGTGGCGTGCAACCACGCCCTGCTGATGGCGGACATCTTCCGCGACGACCGGGTCGGCCGCGTCCTGCGGGCCGGCGCGATGGGCGGTCAGCCGATGCTTCCTGCTGAGGCCGCCGGGCACCACGCGGGTTTGACCGAAGAGGCCATCCGCCAGATCCGCAGGGTCCCCGACGACATCAAGATGGTCGGGGACAAGTGCCTGTACGACGTGGGGCTGTTCGGCAAGGAGTCCCACGACGGGCTCGACCTGACGCAGCTCGGCCGGAGGTCCTACCAGCTCGCCTCCGAGGTCCTGGAGAGACTGGCCGACGACAGGAGGCTGAGGGAGTTCTTCAAGCAGAACCTGCTGTGGAACCTCCCCATCGAGGAAGAGGTTGTGTTCCTGAGGCAGTGCAGCACGCGCTTCAACCACCACGCCGAGCTCCTGAGGGGCCTGCGTCTTCTCGACGGGGAGGCACAGGAGTCCGGCCCGTACGTCAACCGGCGCACCCAGCCGACGGAGGACAGCCACGTGGAATTCCGGTCCGTTCCGGGTTCACGCAACCACAGCCTCACTCCACCTGCCGGCGGGCCCGCCGGCCCGCCGCCGGCCCCGACTTCGGACGCCTCCAGCGCCGAGGGGCTGACTCCGCGCAGGCACACCGACGGCGGCGGCTTCGGCGGCGGGATGATGGAGGAGCGGCCCGAGTTCCTCCCCGAGGAGCTGGAGCCGGTGGCCGGCGTGGCCGACATGGATCGCCTGCCCCGCAAGGACCTCCTCTCCCTGTACGAGCGGATGCTGTTGTTCAGCGGCCTGGACATCGAGGACCTGCGCGAGGAGCTCAAGCGCGTGGTCATCGACCAGCAGCAGGCGGTGGACAGCCTGTGCGACGAGCTCTCGCTGTACGCCACGGGCACGCAGAGCCTCAGCCGTCCGGCGTCGTACTTCTTCGTGGGGCCGACCGGAGTGGGGAAGAACCACCTGGTGGAGAGCCTGGTGCGGGCGCTGGAGAAGCGCTGGGACTTCCAGATTCCGATGCTGCAGCTCGAAGGGCCGCAGTACACCTACCCCTCGGACATCAACGAGCTGAAGGGGGCCGCCCGCGGGTTCATCCGCAGCGACGAGGAAGGGATCCTGACGGAGTTCTATTCCCGCTCGTCGCAGTCCCCGTACTCGGTCATCCTGGTGGACGAGGTGGAGAAGTCCCACCCCCAGCTTCGCAAGTTCTTCCTGTCGCTGATGGACCGCGGCACGACCATGGACAACCGGGGGCAGACCCTCAACTTCGTGAACTCCATGATCGTGTACACCTCCAACATCGGCTACAGCCGCCTCCAGACGGCCGCCAATCCCATCGGGTTCCAGGGCGAGGCGGACCAGCAGAACCAGAAGGACCAGGAGGTCATGAAGGACCTCAAGAAGACCCTCTCGCCGGAGTTCGTCAACCGATTGACCATCATCCGGTTCGGCACGCTGTCGCGCGCCAGCATCGAGTCGATCTTCGACCTGGAGTTCGAGCGGATCGCCGCCCGCTACGCCACGATGCACGGACTGGAGCTGACCGTCACCCCCCGGGCCCGCAAGGAGCTTCTGCGCCGAGGCTACAACCCGGAGTTCGGGGCCAGGCCGATGGCCAGGCTCCTGAACGTGGTCTGCAACATCGAGGTCAGCAAGAAGCTGAAGCGCGACGAGATCCGGTCGCCGCGTGCCGACAGGACGCTGAGGGAGTACATTCGCGAGGTCAAGGAGGGCAAGCGGGCCTACGATCCCCTGTCGGTGCAGCGCCGGGTCATGAGCACGGCCCGGATCCAGGTGCCGTACAAGGGCATCGCCGTGGACTACGATGGGGGAGAGTTCCTCTATCTGCCCCAGGGGAGGGAGCGCGGCTCCCACTGAGGCCCCGCCGCCGCGCCGAAGGGAGGCCGCCACGCGCGTCTCGCTGCTGGAGAGCCTGCAGAGCGTCATCGAGCGCACCTACGATCTGGACACGGGGGTGCGCGACATCGGCCGCTTCGTCATCGGCGACCAGGGGTACCGCGAGCTCTACGGGCCGTTCGAGGAAAGGGAGCCGGAGCCGGTCCGGACCCTGTCCGCCGACCCCGAGGCGGCGGGGGCCCGCACGTTGCTGCGCCAGGCGGAGCACGGCCTGGCGGTCTGCATCTACTACCCCGACAGCCTGGTGAGCTGCCTGGAGCGTCACGACCCCTGCCGCTCGCTCGACCACCGCAACGTGGACGCCTTCGCCGTCCTGGTGGAGGAGCTGGACCACTTCCTAATGATCGCCGAGAGGTACCGCAGCCGGGGAGAGATGTCGCTGCTGGAGCTCGAGCTGCACGCCAACGTGACCAAGCACCTCGTCATGGAGCTCTTCGTGGCCAGGCTCCGGGGGACCGCCCGCCTGATGGAGGCGGACCGCGCCTGGATACGGTTCCACCTCTTCGACAAGGCCGAGTACGCCGACCCGGACCCGGACGTCCGCGCGCGCTACAGGGAGGCCTCGCGCCTGGCGGCGCGGTACCTGCGGGCCATCGAGAAGATGGAGCCGGCCGGCCGGGTGACCGAGCTGCGCCGCTTCCACCGCATGGCGCCCCAGGCCAAGAGGGCCCACATCAGCCGGCTGGCCGCTGCATGAGGGCGCGCCTCGCCCGGGCGGTCCGGATGGCGGCGATCAGCTCCTCGGACGGCCCGTCCTTGGTCAGGTAGCAGGCGGCGCCCACCTCCAGCATGGTCGCGGCCATGTCCCCCTTCTCGTAGAGCGAGAGCGCGACCACGGCCACATCGGGGAGCTCCCGGGTGATGACCCTGGTGGCCTCGATGCCGTTCATCCGCGGCATGTTCACGTCCATGACCACCACGTCGGGACGCAGCGCGCGTGTCTGCTCGACCGCCTCCTCCCCGTGGGAGGCCTCGCCGATCACCACGATGTCCGGCTCGGATTCCAGGAGCCCGATCAGCCCCTGGCGCACGATCTGGTGATCGTCGGCGATGAGCACGCGGATCGAACGGCCGGCGCGCGAGGCCGCGGCCTTGCGGACGACCAGGCGGGCCGGCGCCTGCTCGATGACCGCGGCCAGCTCCTTGGCGGCGGCCAGCGCTCCGGTGGCGGGGAGCGGCGCGGGGGCCGCCCGGAGCGGCGCGTGGAGCCTGAAGCGCGCCCCGTCCTGGGGCCGGCTCTCCACCTCCAGCCGGCCACCCAGGATCTCCAGCCTCTCGCGGATGGCGAACAGCCCGAAGCCGCGCACCGCCCCGCGGCTCTTCCTCAGGCCCTCGGGATCGAACCCCTGGCCCCGGTCCTCCACGGTGATGACCAGCCCTTCTCCTTCACCGGCCATGGAGACGGCGGCCCGGTCGGTGCCGGAGTGCTTGACCACGTTGAACAGCAGCTCGCGCACCGCCTCGAACAGCAGCACGCGGGTGTCCTCCGACTCCGGATCGGCCTTGTCGTCGGCGCGCACGTCCACCCTGAGGGAGTGCTTCTCCTCCATCCAGCGCGCCAGCCATTCCAGGGCCCGCGCCAGTCCGGCGTCGTGGAGGATGGGCGGACTCAGCTCGACGGCCAGCGTCCGTGACGCCTCCACCGATTCGTCCAGGAGCTCGTCCACCCGGCGCAGCGCATGGCGGGCCCGGGAGCCGTCCACCGCCGCGTGAGCCTGGCCCACCTGCAGCTTGGCCGCCACCAGGAACTGCTGGAGGTGGTCGTGCAGGTTCTTGGCCAGCCTCCGGCGCTCGCGCTGCTCGGTCTGGGTCAGCTCCGAAGCCAGCAGGCGAAGCTGCGCCGCCTGCTGCTCGGCCACCTGCGTCCGCTCGGCCACGCGCTGCTCGAGGGTCTCGTTGAGCGCCCGGAGCTGCTCGCGGGCCATCTTGGTGGGGGTGATGTCGCGCACCTCCATCACCGCGCCCACGGGGGCGCCGTCGCGCTGCAGCGGCGTCACCGTGACCGAGACGTGGTAGAAGGATCCGTCCTTGCGGACGTAGACGTCCTCGTGGTCTCGCAGGGGCGCCAGGCGGCGGCAGGCGATGTCGGTGGGGCACTCGTCCGCCGGGTAGCTCGTGCCGTCGGGGTGGACGTAGTGCATCGTGTCGTGCACGCGCCGGTGCCGCATCTCCTCCAGGGTGAAGCCGGTCATCGCTTCGGCCGCCTGGTTCATGAACGTCGGGCGTCCCTCGGCGTCCAGCATGAAGAGCGCGGAGGCGGCGTTGTCGGTGATGGTGCGGGTGATGTGGCTCTGGTGGCGCAGCTCCTGCTCCGCCCGGCGGCGCTCCAGGGCATGGGCCACGTTGCCGGCGATGGTCTGGGCCACCTGCACCTCCCCGGCGTCCAGCCGGCGCGGCGCGTCGAAGTAGAGCATGAACTTGCCCAGGAGCCGGCCGTGGTAGGTCAGCGGGATGAAGGCCAGGCCCCGGATCCCCTCCTCCAGGATCGGCCCCTTCAGCGCTCCCAGCGACCCGTCGGCTTCGACGTCTTCGATCAGGATGGGGAGGGGGTCGAGGTCCCCTTGCGCCCAGGGGCTGTGCCCCTCCACCGCGCGCATGTACCGCTCCGACAGCCCGATGCTCCCGGCGAACCGGAGCACCCGGTCCGGCCCGAGGCGAAGGACCGAGCAGCGATCGGCGCCCAGGCCCGTCCGCAGGGCCGCCAGGGCCGCGCGGTGGATGTCGTCGACGTCCTCGGCGTGGCGTATCGTCTGGTTGAGCTCGAAGATCGAGCGGAGGTGATGGACGCTGCGGCGGAGGCTCTCCTCGGCGCGCCGCTGCTCGTCCACGTCGGCCACGGTGCCGATCCACTCCCGGACGATCCCCGTCTCGTCGAGCACCGGGATGGCCCGCATGGCGAAATAGCGGTGGAACCGGGTGGGGGCGTGCCAGAGCCGCCCGCCGATCGAGAACGGCTGACGGGAGGCGCACCCTGCGCCCCAGGCCGCCTTGAAGGCGCTCCGGTCGTCGGGGTGGACGGCGTCGTGCCAGCCGTTGCCGCGGTGCGTCAGCCACACCTGCCCGGTGTAGCGCTCCCACGCGGGCTGAGGCAGCACCAGCGCGCCGAGTCCATCGAAGCCCAGCACGATCGACTCGCTGGCGGCCACCAGCGATCGAAACCTCTCTTCGCTCAGCCGCAAGGCCACCCCGGCCGCAGGCCCCGAGCCCCGGCGGGGCCCGGCGCGCCGGGCCCCCGGGCCGCCCTGGGGGGGGGACGCCGAGGGGCTCTTCCCCTGGGGAGCGGCATCGGGGCGGCGATACCAGGATCGAGCCATGCGGTCACTCCTCTCCCGAGGCCCGGCCGGCCTCGGCCGCGGCGAGGGACTGGGGGAGCATGAGACGGAACCGCGCTCCCCTGCCCGGGGCGCTGTCGATGCGCAGAGAGCCGCCCAGACTCTCCACCCGCTCCCGGATGCCGGCCAGTCCCATCCCGCCGATGCCGTCCGAGGACAGGCAGGCCGGGTCGAAGCCGGCTCCGTCATCCTCCACTGCGATGTGGATCTTGCCGTCGCCGCAGGGGCCCGCGGCGACCCGCGCGCGCCTGACCCCGGCGTGCTTGACCACGTTGAGAAGCAGCTCGCGGGCGGCCTGGAAGGCGAAGAACTTCGCCTCCTCGCTCACCTTCTCGCAGCCAGGGTCGGCGGAGATCTCCACCTCTAGCTCGTGGCGCTCCTGCATCCAGCGGCCCAGCCATTCCAGGGCCGAGACCATCCCGTGGCTGTTCAGGATGGGCGGATCCAGCTCCACGGACAGAGTGCGCGAGGCCTGGATGGAGTCCTGCAGGCGCTCCTCCAGCCGGCGCAACGCCGCCCGGGCCGCCTCGCCGCCCGGCTGCGCCTTCAGCGTGCCGGCGTGCATGCGGGCGGCGACGAGGTCCTGCTGCAGGTGATCGTGGAGCAGGCGAGACAGCCGCCGGCGCTCTCTCTGTTCGGCCTGAGCCAGCTCGCGCGCCATGGCCCGGGCCTGATCCGCCCGGCGCTCCGCCTCGCGGGTGCGCTCGGTGACGCGCTGCTCCAGGCTCTCGTTGAGCTCACGCAGGCGGCGCTCGGCCTCCTTGCGGGCCGTGATGTCGATCATGATGGCGACTCCTCGCGACGCCCCCTCGGGCATCATCCCGGCGAAGAGTCCCCAGAACCGGCTGCCGTCGCGGCGGAAGTACTCCTTCTCGTATGGCTGGCACGACCCCCGCTCCCGCATCTCGCGCACCGCCTGCTCGGTCCTGGGCATCCACTCCGGCGGGGTCAGGCGGTCCCAACGCACCCGCCCGGCCCGCACGTCTTCGAGCGTGAAGCCGATGCACCGGAGGAAGGCGTCGTTGGCCCAGTGGATGCGGCCCGCCGCGTCCCAGGCGGCGATCCCCAGCACGCCGCTCTCGCTCAGCAGCCGGAAGCCGTCGGCGGCCAGATGAGGGGGACGGTGGACGGCGACGGCCAGGGCGGCGGCCATGGCCGACAGCACGATGGCCCTCTCCGACAGCTCCGCCGCGGGGGAGGCAGGGAGCGAGGGGAGGACGGACCCGGCCGCCGAGAGGGCCGCCGCCGCGGCCACCACCGGCAGGAGCCACGAGCGCCGGCTCCAGGCCAGGGCCAGCGCCGCGGGGATGTAGAGCGCCGTGACCGCCGCCCCGCCCGCCAGGAAAGCGTCGAGCAGGAAGGCCGCCGCCGGGACGAGCACCGTCAGGCCGTCGCGCGCCGACAATCGTGGGAGAACCGGGAGGAGAGCGAGGATGGGCCGCACGAGAAAAGTCTAGCGGGGCGTCCCCAGGAATATCAGTAGGAAGGGACCCTAGGCTGGTTGCCTTCCCATGAAGGGATCGCTTCGGTGGGGAGATCGGCCGGGGACGTCAGGAGGCCGATCGGATAGAGGCCCATCCGGTCGTCCCACCAGGGGCTGCGGCGGTAGAAGAAGTCCAGCCGGCGTGAGGGGCTGCCGGCGAACGCCGGGTCGGCCAGCTCCTTCTCGAAGGCGGCCCGCAACGACGGGTCCTTCTCCAGCATCTCCCTGGCCAGCGACTCCAGCACGTAGGCCTCGGCGTACTCCTTCTGCTCGAACAGGGCGTCGAAGAACCCCCAGGCGGCCAGCGAGTCCGGCCCCATCGGCTCCAGCAGGTGGGCGGCGACGGCCGAGGAGCGCTGGTCCATCCTGACCACGATGGAGCCGGCGGGGAAGGTCCGCGAGGCCGGGGGAAGCCGCTCGGTCTTGAAGCTGACCGGATGCCTCCCTTCGAAGGGGTGCGACTGCCAGACCGGAGAGGTGAGCCGGTATCCTTCCACTTCCACCGTGGCCGGGGAGGCGAGGCGGCGCAGCGCCAGCCCGTGGGCGCGCAGCCGCTCGATCGCTTCGGTCCACTGCGGCGGCACGAGGTAGGCGATCGGCTTGTCCACCCGGACCGACACCTCCAGCCCGGCGGTGCGGGCGATGCGCAGCTCCACCGGCTCCTTGCCGTACACGATGCGCGTGCCGCCGGACACCTCGCTCAGCTCCCGGCGGAAGGCGATCCCCTGGAAAGTCTCCTCGATGGTCTTGGGGACAACCCTGAAGGCGAGCGCCACCTGGCCGGGACGGGCCGCCTCGGCGTCGGCCCTCTCCACGGCCCGCCGCAGCGCCCCCGGCTCCCTGTTGAGCTCGCGCAGGAACGCCCGGACCACGTCGTAGGTGGCGACGACGCGGGTGCGGTAGTCCTTCAGCATGTGCGTCTCGATCAGGAAGGCGGGCCTGTTCTGAAGCGGCGTGTAGGCGTTGGAGAAGCGAGGCGTGGGCGGGAACGCGGCGATCCCGGCGGCCGGGTTGGTGTCGTCGTGGAGGAAGACGTACGGGGACGTCTTGTGACCCCCCGCGCGCAGCTCCGGCAGCACGCGCTCCTCCACCGCCCGGGTGATCCAGTCGGCCACCGGACGGGGGACGTTCTCGCCCGCCTCGTAGGCGTAGGTGACGTCGTACTGGTAGTCGGCGCCGTCGGTGACGTGGGCGTCGAGGGTGAGATCGGGCCACCAGGTGGTGAACACCCCCAGCCAGGCCCTGGTCTCGGCGGCGTCGGCCTTGACGTAGTCGCGGTTGAGGTTGAGGTTGCGCGAGGTGGTGCGCCATCCCATCTCGCGCGGCCCGTTCTGGTTGATCCGGTGGTAGGGGCCGAAGCGCTCGTGTCCGTCCACGTTGTAGATCGGCATGAACAGGACGATGGCGTGGTCCAGGAGCCCGCGCTCGGCGCCGGTGGTGATGTCGCGCAGCAGCATCAGGCCGGCGTCCTTGCCGTCGATCTCCCCGGCGTGGATGCCCGCCTGCAGCAGGAGGATCGGCTTGCCCGTGCGGCGGGCCGAGCGCGGATCGAAGGCCCGGTCCTTCGAGGCCACGACCAGGATCAGGCTGCGCCCTTCCGGACTGGTGCCGAACGAGGTGACCTTGATCCAGGGGGAGCCCCTTTCCAGGCGGCGGCAGTCCTCGAGGGTCTCCTCGTAACGGGACGTCTCCTGGAAGCCGGTGCGCTCCGCCCTGGTCAGCCACGCCGGCGACTGTGGAGAGGCCGACAGCCCGAGCGCCAGAGCCCACACCGCCCCCACCCCCATCCGCCCCTCCGTCAGCGCACCGGCCGCGCGAGGACGGCATTCTGTCATAATCCCGGCACCGATGATCACGAGGGACGCGACCGGCGCCGAGATCGACCAGGTCCTCGCGGGCACGCACGCGCTCTGGTCCGACGGGCTGGACCGGGAGGCCTACGCCGGCTACGTCCGCACCATGATGGCCTCCGACTGGGCGCGCGCGGGAGGCTACAGGTTCCTGGTCCTCGACGGCGGCGGCAGGAGGGTGCTCTCGGCGCTCAAGCTGTACCGCCTCGCGGCCCGGCTCGACGGCTGCCAGGTCGCCGTGGGCGGGGTGGGGGCCGTGTTCACCCCTCCTGAGCTCCGCGGCCGGGGGCACGCCTCGGCCCTGCTGGACGGAGCGCACGCCATCATGGCCGCCCGGGGCGATCGGGCCGCGCTTCTCTACTCGGAGATCGGGGCCGGCTACTACGCCCGGCTGGGGTACCGGCCGATGCGTCCGCGAAGCTCCGCGCTCCCCGTGCCGCCCGAGGGGGGACTTCCCCGGGGACTGCACCGCATGCACCGCACCGAGCTCCCCGCCGTCATGGCCCTGCGGGAGCGGGAGGACCGCGGCCTTCCCTTCGCCCTCACGCGCGACGAGGGTTACTGGCGGCTCCTGCTGGCCCGCGCTTCGTACCCCACGCTGCATCTGGGGCCGGAGCGATGGGAGAGCCGCGTGGTGCTTGACGGCCGGCGGGGGTACCTCTGGTCGCTGCTGCGCGAGCCGTCGGCCCAGCTGAAGCACGACGGCGGCGCCGCGGCGCGGATCCTCGAGCTGGGTGAGGAGACCCCGGGCTGCTCGGCGCCTCTGCTGCTCGACGAGCTTTTCTCCGAATGCCGCCGCCGCGGGATCGCCACGGTGGAAGCCTGGCTCCCGGCCGATGCCCCCGCCCGCGATCCCAGGCTGGCCGGGAAGGAGTCGGAGCCTTCGGTCGTGCCGATGTGGCGCCCGGCGGCCGGGCCCCCTTCCCAGCCTCCGGACGAGGTCCTCCACCGGATGCCTCTGCACCTGTCGGACGTCTTCTGAGCCGTGATCCGCCTCGAGTCGGTCTCCAAGGCCTATGGCGCGCGGCCGGTCCTGAGCGGCCTGGACTGGGCCATCGCCCCGCACGCGCGGGTCGGGCTGGTGGGGCGCAACGGCTCGGGCAAGACGACCTTGCTGCGCCTGATCCAGGGGGAGGAGGAGCCCGACGCCGGCCGGGTGGAGCGCGCCAAAGGGCTGTCTCTCGGCTACCTGCCGCAGGAAGGGGCCCGCGCGGCCGCCGGCACGGTGCTGGAGGCGCTCCTGGCGGGCTTCCCCGAGATCGCCGCGCTGGAGTCCGAGCTGGCGCTGCTCCACGACCGGATGGCGCGCGAGCAGGGGCGCGCGCTGGAGGAGCTGACGCGGCAGGCGGGAGAGGCGCAGCACGGGCTGGAGGCGGCCGGCGGCTTCACCATCGAGGCAGAGGCCCGCCGCATCCTGACGGGGCTGGGCTTCGCTCCCTCCGACGCCGGGCGGCCGCTGGCCGAGATGTCCGGTGGCTTCAGGATGCGGGCGGCCCTGGGGGCGCTTCTCCTGAAGTCGCCCGACTACCTCCTGCTGGACGAGCCCACCAACCATCTGGATCTGGAGGCGGTGGCCTGGCTGGAGTCCTTCCTGGCGGCGTCTCCTTCAGCCTTGATCATCGTGTCGCACGACCGGACGTTCCTCAACCGGCTGGCCGGCTCCATCGCCGACCTGGAGCGCGGCCGGGTCGTCGTGTACGCCGGCAACTACGACGCCTACCGGCGCGAGAAGCAGGCGGTGCGCGACCGGCAGCTGGCCGCCGCGGCGCAGGAAGGGAGGCGCCGCGAGGAGATCGAGCGGTTCATCGAGCGCTTCCGGTACAAGGCGACCAAGGCGCGTCAGGTCCAGAGCCGGATCAAGATGCTGGAGAAGATGACGCGCACCGAAGTGGACCCGGAGGAGAGGACCTGGCGCTTCCTCCTCCCGCCCGCTCCGCGGTCCGCCGCCGTGGTGCTGCGCCTGGACGGCGTGGTGAAGGGCTACGGCGGGGCGCCGGTTCTGGGAGGCCCCGGCGGGGGGCTGGACCTGGAGCTGCGGCGGGGCGACCGGGTGGCGCTGGTGGGCCCCAACGGCTCGGGCAAGAGCACCCTTCTGAAGCTGGCCGCCGGAAGACTGGGAGCCGACGCCGGCCGGGTGGAGCAGGGAGAGAAGGTGGTGGCGCACTACTTCGCGCAGCACCTGCTCGACACCCTGACTCCCGGCCGCACGGTGATCGAGGAGATGCAGGCGTGGGCGCCGTCGCGCACCCCGGGAGAGCTGCGGTCCCTGTTGGGGGTCTTCCAGTTCCGCGGCGAGGAGGTCTTCAAGAAGGTGGACTCTCTGTCGGGTGGGGAGAAGAGCAGGCTGGCGCTGGCCCGCCTGATGCTCGACCCCGGCAACTTCCTGCTGCTGGACGAGCCCACCAACCATCTCGATCTCCCGGCGCGAGAGGCGCTGGAGGACGCGCTGGCACGCTACGACGGCACGCTCCTGTTCGTCTCGCACGACCGCTACTTCGTCGGCAGGGTGGCCACACGCGTGCTGGCCCTGGCGGGCGGGCGCGCATCGCCGGTGGGGGAGGCGGACGAGGCGGCGATGCGGGGCCCGGCGCCGCAGCCAGCCGCCGCGGCCCC
>DATEEA010000040.1:0-15213 GCA_035281445.1 Candidatus Polarisedimenticolia bacterium | reverse complement strand
GCGGCGGTGCAGCGCGCTCAAGGCGCGCGTCATCCACCGATCGGCCTGCCACGCCTCGAGCGGCGCGGGCGCGCCGCCGGGCGAGGCACGGAAGCGCCCTTCGATCCGGATGCGCACCTCGCCCCCCGCGGGCGCCGCGCGCAGGGCCTCGGCCACCTCGGCCGGCGCCCGGGCCGCCCGCGGGCCGCCGGCTGCCGCGGTCAGGGTGATCTCCATTGGATTCCTTGAGTGGGCGGGCCGTGGGCTGGGCCGGCGCCGCGCGCCAAAGGACTGAAAAGCCGTCGGATAGCGCGTCATGCTACCAGCGCCGATCGATCGGTGTCAAGGAAACGCCGCCTCCGGCGCGGATCAGGACTCCGGCTCGATCAGCCCGAGATTGCCGTCCTTGCGTCGGTACATGACGCTGATGCGCTGGCTGCGGGCGTCGCGGAAGACCAGGAACTCCCTGTTGGAGTCCCGGAAGGCGAGCGCCGCGTCCTCCAGCGACATCGGCTTCATCCTCTGCTCCTTCATGCGGATGATGCGCGGCGCGCCCGCCGGATCGGTCTTCTCCCGGCCGTCGGCCCCCTCAGGGGCGGCGGCCGCCAGGGGCGCGGGCAGAGCGTGCTTGCGCCGTGCCACGGCCTTCTCCTTCAGCCTGCGCGCCTGCTTCTCGATCTTGTCCACGGCGTTGCCGATGGAGACGTACATGTCTCCGGTCTCGTCCTCGCCGGCGTGGGTGCGGTGGCGCGCCTTGATCACGATCTCGGCCTGGTGCCGGTGCTTCTCCACCGACAGGATGACGTGCGCCTCGATGACGTCGTCGATCCACTTCTCCAGCTTGAGCAGCTTGTCCCGGGTGAAGTCGCGGATGGCGGGGGTGATGTCGATGTTGCGGCCGGTGATGTCCACTTTCATGGGAGACTCCGACGGCGGGCTAGGCGAAGGGACTCTTCCGATCGGCCGACGACAGGATCCTGAGCTCGCCGCGGTACTTGGCGACGGTGCGCCGGGCCACCTTCACGCCGTGGGTCTGCTCGAGGATCTTCACGATGGCGGCGTCGGAGAGGGGGCTGGCGCCGTCCTCCCCTTCGACGATCTCCTTGATCTTCTGCTTCACGCTCAGCGAGGAGACCTCGCCGCCCCGATCGTCGGGGACCGAGGCGTGGAAGAAGTACCGCATCTCGTAGAGCCCGCGCGGCGTGTACATGTACTTGTTGCGGACCACGCGGCTGACGGTCGACTCGTGCATCTGAATGTCGTCCGCCACGTCGCGCAGGCGCAGGGGGCGCATCCTCTCGATGCCGTGATCCAGGAACTCGCGCTGGTGCTTCACCAGGCTGACGGCGACCTTCATGATGGTCCGCTGGCGCTCGTCGAGGCTCTTGATGAGGCGCACCGCCGAGCGGAACTTCTCCCTCACGAACTCCTTGGCTTCCCGATCGGCGAGCTGGGCCCCGCGCTCCAGCATCTTGCGGTACGTCTGGCTGATGCGCAGCCGGGGAAGTCCGTCCTCGTTGAGCACGACCTTGTACTCGCCGAGGTCGTCCTTCACCACGTAGACGTCGGGCGTCACGTACTGGGAACGGTTGCTGTTGTACTTCAGCCCGGGGCTCGGGTCCAGGTGCTTGATCACTTCGACGTGCCGCTGCACCTCTTCCAGGCTGCAGTTGAGCCGGGCGGCCAGATCGGCGTAGCGGTGTCCCTGGAGGAGGTCCAGGTGGCCGCGCACGATGACCTCGGCCATCGTCCCGCCCAGGGACAGCCGCGCCAACTGCAGCGCCAGACACTCGGAGAGGTCGCGCGCGGCGACTCCGGGGGGGTCGAAGCTCTGCACGAGGTGCAGCGCCTTCTCCACCGCGGGAGCCGGGTACCCATCCCCTTCGCCCATGCGCCGGAGCTCCTCGAGCGTGGCGTCGAGGTAGCCGTCGTCGTTGAGGTTGCCGATGATGGCTTCCGCGATCGTCCGCTGGAGATCGTCCGTGGGCGTCATCTCCATCTGCCAGGTGAGGTGATCGGTGAGGTTCTCCTGCTTGGTGAGGGTCGCCTCGAAGGACGGCCCGTCGAGCGGCTCGGCGGGACCGCGCGGCTCGTACCCCCGGTCCAGGTAGTCGCGCCAGAACGCCTCGTAGTCGTCCTCGTCGCCGGAGCCGCGCTCCCGAGCGGCCTCGCCCGCGGCCTTGTCCTTGTCCGGCGCCGGGTTCCCCTCGAGCTGCTTCGGCGCCATGGTCTCGAGCCCTTCTTCCAGGACAGGGTTCTGCTCCAGCTCCTGGTTGATCTCGTTGACGAGCTCGAGCTTGGAGAGCTGCAGCAGCTTGATGGCCTGCTGGAGGGACGGCGTCATGATGAGCTTCTGGCTCATCCTGAGATTCAGCCGCTGCTCCAGAGCCATGTCCCGGCGACCCTCCCGAACCGAGCGGCGATCAGCTCAGCGTGAACTGCTCGCCAAGGTACACGTCCCGAACGCGCGGGTCGGTCGCCAGCGCCTCGGGCGTTCCTGTCTGGAAGATGATTCCGTCGTGGATAATGTACGCGCGGTCCGTGATTTGTAAAGTCTCCCGGACGTTGTGGTCGGTCACCAGGATCCCCAGCCCCCGCTCCTTGAGGTGCGCCACGACCTGCTGGAGGTCGAAGCGGGCCTTCGGATCGATCCCGGCGAAAGGCTCGTCGAGCAGGATGAAGCTGGGGTTGGTGGTGAGCGCCCGGGCGATCTCCAGGCGGCGGCGCTCGCCGCCCGAGAGCGTCGAGGCCTTCTGTCCGGCGAGCCGCGCGATGCCGAACTCGTCGAGCAGGGCCCGGGCCCGCTCGGCCACCTGGTCCGACTCGAGCCCCAGCGTCTCCAGGATGGCGAGCAGGTTCTGCTGAACCGTCATCTTGCGGAAGACCGAGGGTTCCTGGGGAAGGTACCCGATGCCCCGGCGGGCGCGCTGGTACATGGGAAGCCGCGTGATGTCCTCGCCGTTGAGGAGCACCCGGCCCCCGTCGGGGGCCACCAGGCCGAGCACGCAGGAGAAGGTCGTCGTCTTGCCCGCGCCGTTGGGACCGAGGAGTCCGACCACCTCCCCGCCGTTGATGGCGATCGAAACGTCCCTGACGACCCAGCGACCCCTGTACGACTTCCGCAGATCCTCAGTTGTCAGGGTCTGAGCCAACGCCCGGCGCTCCTTTCTGCCGCGGCTTGAGGGTGATCCAGGTCCTCCCTCCCAGTTCGGACTCGACGAGGATTCTATCACCCGACCGATCCATTGTCAAAGCCGCTCCTCGCACAACCTGTTGATTCAGCTCATCTTGTACGACAGCCTCCCTCCCTTTCCCGGCCAGCCGGATGGTGTCCGCCCTGAGGTCGACGACCATGGCGTCGCCGCGTCCGATCCGGCCGGCGTCGCGCACCTCCACCTGCCCGGCGGCCTCCATCCGCTCGGCCGAGCCGCCCCCGGCGGCAAGGTGCACGAGCAGCTCTTCGGACGTGGCGCGCGTGGTCCCCTGCGTCACCAGGACCCGGCCGCGGTAGAGGAGGCGGTCGGCGTCGCGCTGGTAGGTCATGACGTTGGCCGAGACGGTCACCAGATCGCTGGACGGATTGAAGGGTGCCGCGCCGGCGCGCTCGGGAGGCGGCTGCCGGAAGGTGCTGGCCACGTCCTTGCTCGCCTCCAGGGTCCCCGCCGCCTCGTTGAGGTCCACCGACCCCGCTTCCAGCCGGCTCTCTCCCTGCCACAGCCTGACCTGCCCTTCGTAGTGCGCGCGCCGCCCTTCGTCGGCGAACGACAGGGAATCGGCGACGGCGTGAATGGTCTCCCCTCCCCGGAAGAAGGGCATGGATCCCCGCTTCGCGGCATCCTCACCGGCGCGCGGAGGCTCCGGCTGGTAGCTCACCCGGACGCCCCCGCGGGCGGTCAGCGTGCGCCGGCGCCGATCCACCTCGATGACGCCGCCTTCCTTCACCTCGATGGTGCGCTGCATCCAGGTGGCTCGAGCCGGGTTGCCGCCGTCGCCGGTCAGGGTGATGACATCGGTGTTGGGGTCGAGGACGGTGCGGCTGCCCTGGCTCTCCACTCCCTGATCGCGCAGGTGGATCCCGCCTTCCCCCTGCACGCCCAGGAGCGATCCCCCCTTGGGATCGAAGGAAGCCTCCAGACTCCGGCTGTTCATCTGGAAGCCGCCCGAGGGGCCCTCTGGGGCTCCCTTCACCGCCACGCCTCCGGAGGCGCTGGCCTGGGAGAGGCCGCCCTCCAGAAGGTTGAAGGTGAGCTGCTCCGCCTCGATGCTGGAGGGAGCGCCTTCACCCGAGGTGAGGTTGGCCTGGCCGAAGACGTCGATGACCTCGGGCTCTCCCTGCGGCGTGAAGCGGATGGCGAGGCGCTGGCCGCGCATGGTGCGCCGGCCGCCCAGCGCCAGCAGCCGGGACAAGGGGGTGCTGGGGCCGGCCAGGGGGACGCTGTGCGTGGAGTTGAGCTCGAAGCCGCGATCCCCTTCCAGGCGCTCGATCCCGCCCTCCTGCCGGAAGACGGCGGCGAGGCGGCTGCCCTGCAGCACTTCCCCGCGGGAGGTGGCGGCCTCGTAACGCTCCATCTCGAAGCGGCGCGCGGCCGGATCGTAGACGCCCGATCCCGCCTGCACCTTCACCTCGCCGAACCCGGCCAGCTCCATCGAGGCCGTGACGTCCCTGTGGAAGGAGACGCGCTGGGCGCGCACGTCGTAGGACATCCCCACCGCGCTGCCGATGGCCGGGCCCCGGCTGAAGGAGACCAGATCCGCGCTGGAGGCCGCCCCGGCCTGCTCGGAATAGTCGAGAGAGGGGACGCTCAGCCGGAGCTCGCCGGGACCGGCCACGGTCACCCCCCCCTCCAGGTGCCAGGAGCCGATCCCCTGCAGCGTGTCGGAGAAGCCGCCTTGTCCGCCTCCCCCGCCGCGCGCCGCCGGCCGATGCTGCCCGCCCGGAAGGGACCGGGCGCGGGGAGCCTGCACGCGGGTCTGCGATCCGTCGGGGGCGAACAGGATGAGGGAGACCTGCTGCAGATCGAGCGCGCCTCCCGCCGTGGTGGTGGAGCCGGCCGCTTCCAGTCTCAGCGTGGGGACCCCGCGGCGGCTGCGCTCGATCACCACCTCGGAGGCCTGCTGGACGATCTCGGTGGCGGGATCGGCCGGAGGGGGGATGAAGGGAGCCGGCAGCGCGGCGGCCGATCGCGCGGTGGCGGCGATGCCCGCGGCGAGGGCGGCGAGCAGGAGCCCGAGGCCGGCCAGCAGGACGATCTTGAAGGTGCGGACCAGGGCCATGTGTCCCGCCCGCGCGCGCCCGGTCAGCGTCCGGTGAAGCGGGCCTTGCGCTTCTCGAGGAACGCGCGCGTCCCCTCCTTGAAGTCCTCGCTGGTGGTGACCAGTCCGAACAGCGTGGCCTCGAGGAAGAGACCCTCCTCCAGCGGCATCTCCAGCCCTTCGTGGATCGCTTCGATGGCCAGCCGGACGGCCAGCGGCCCGCGCGAAGCCACCACGCCGGCCAGCTTCTCCGCCTCGGCCACCGCGTGCCCCTCGGGGACGACGCGGTTGACCAGGCCGATGCGGTGCGCCTCCCGGGCGTCGATCATTTCCCCGGAGAGGACCATCTCCATGGCCCTTCCCTTGCCCACCAGTCGCGCCAGCCGCTGCGTCCCGCCGAAACCGGGGATGATCCCCAGGGTCACTTCGGGGAGTCCGAGCCTGGCGTTGTCCGAGGCCACCCGGATGTGGCATGCCAGCGCCAGCTCGCAGCCCCCGCCGAGAGCGAACCCGTTGACGGCGGCGATGGTCACCTTGCCCAGCGACTCGATGCGCGAGAGGACCTCCTGCCCGTACACGGAGTAGTCCTTGCCCGACAGAGGCGTCTGCTTCTCCAGCTCGCCGATGTCCGCGCCGGCCACGAAGGCCTTGGCTCCCGATCCGGTGATCACCACCGCCAGCACGGCCGGGTCGGCCCCGGCGGCGGACACCGCCGCGTCGAGCTCCTCCACGGTGCGCCGGTTGAGCGCGTTGAGCTTCTCGGGGCGGTTGATGGTGATGACCGCGGCGCGGTCCTTCACCTGGTAGAGGAGGTTCTCGTAGCTCATTGGGCTCCTCCCAGGAGGAAGTCGTTCGGCACGGGAGCCGGACCGGCGTAGTCGTAGAACCCCTTGCCCGACTTCCTGCCGTGGAAGCCGGCCAGCACCATCCTCTTGAGAAGGGGCGGCGCCGCGAAGCGGCTCTCGCGGAACTCGTCGAAGAAGACGTTGGCTATGTGGTAGGTCGTGTCCAGCCCGACCAGGTCCAGGAGCGTCAGCGGGCCCATGGGGTAGCCGCACCCCAGTTTCATCGCCTCGTCGATGTCCTTGATGGAGCCGACCCCCTCCTCCAGCGCGCGGACGGCGTCGAGGATGTAGGGGACCAGCAGCCGGTTCACGATGAATCCGGTCTTGTCGCTGGTGCGGATGGCCGTCTTGCCCAGGGTCCCCACGAAGGCCAGGGCCTCCTGGAACACCGCCTCGTCGGTCTGGATGGTCCTGACCACCTCCACCAGCTTCATGAGGGGGACGGGGTTGAAGAAATGGAGCCCGACGAAGCGCGCCGGCCGGCGGGTGGCCGCGGCCAGCTCGGTGATGCACAGCGACGACGTGTTGGACGAGAAGATCGCCGCCGGGGGGCACAGCTCGTCCAGCCTCCGGAAGGCGTCGCGCTTGGCTTCGAGCTTCTCCACGACCGCCTCGATGATCAGCTCGCACTCGGCGAGGTCCTCGATGCGGGTGGTCCCGTGCAGGTTGCCCAGAGCCTTCTCCCTGTCGGCGGCCGCGATCTTGCCGCGCTCCACCCCTCCCTTGAGGAACCTGTCGATGCCGGCCAGCCCCTTGTCCAGCAGGGCCTGCGAGACCTCCAGGACCTTCGTGCGGTGTCCGGCCTGCGCGCAGACCTGGGCGATCCCCGATCCCATCAGTCCGCACCCCAGGACCCCGACTTTCGTGATGGCCATCCGACGATCCTCCGACGTGAGCCTCAGCCCGCCGACTCGACCAGCAGCGCGATCCCCTGCCCGCCGCCGATGCAGGCAGAGGCGACGCCGTAGCGGGCGTGGCGCCGCCTCAGCTCCAGGAGCAGGGTGAGCGCCAGGCGCGTGCCGGTGGCGCCCAGGGGGTGGCCCAGGGCCACGGCGCCCCCGTTGACGTTGACCCGCTCGCGGTCCAGCCCCAACTCCTTCTCCACGGCCAGGTACTGCACGGCGAACGCCTCGTTGATCTCGAACAGGTCGATCTCCTTGAGGGAGAGCCCGGCCTTGCGCAGAGCCCCGCGGATGGCGGGCACCGGGCCGCGCCCCATCAGGCGCGGCTCCACCCCCTCGTAGTGCCAGGCAGCCAGGCGTCCCAGCGGGCGGACCCCGCCGGAGCGGGCGCGCCCCGAGGTGGCCATGACCACCGCCGCCCCGCCGTCCACGATCCCGCTGGCGTTGCCCGCGGTCACCATCTGCGTCCCGAACACCGGCGGCAGCCTGGCCAGTCCTTCCATGGTGGTGTCGGGGCGCGGGTGATCGTCCGCCGCCACCGTCTCGCTCTTCCCTTTCCTGCGCACCTCCACCGGGACGATCTCCTCGCGCAGCGTCTCCGCCGCGGCCGCGGCCAGCTTCTGGCTGCGCAGCGCGAACTCGTCGGCGGCCTGGCGCGTGATCCCGGTCTCGCGGGCGAGGAGGTCGGCGGTCTGCGCCATCATCAGCCCGCAGTGGTTGTCCATCAAGGCCGTGGTGAGGCTGTCCTCCAGGGTCCCCTCCCCCAGCCGCAGGCCGGTCCGCAGGCCTCGGATGATGTGCGGAGCCTGGCTCATGCTCTCCATGCCGCCGGCCAGCGCCACGTCGGCCTCTCCCAGGAGCATCAGGTGGGCCGCCGAGACGATCGACTGGATCCCCGAGCCGCACAGCCGGTTGACGGTGAGGGCCGGGACCTCGGGCGGCACTCCGGCCTTGAGCCCCACGTGGCGCGCCCCGTACACGGCGTTGGCGCTGTTCTGCTGAGCGTTGCCGAACACCACGTGCTGGATGTCGGACGGCTTGACCCCCGAACGCTCCATCGCCGCGCGCGCGGCGAGCGCGCCCAGCTCCACCTCGGTGAGGTGGCGCAGCGGGCCGTTGAACTCCCCCATGGGGGTGCGGGCACCGCTCAGGATGACGATGTCGTCGGCCATAGGATGCAGCCTCTCCAGGGAAGGAACCGGAAGGTCATTCTATCAAGCGGGGCAGCAGGTATCCAACGCGCCCGGCGCCTTCAGGCGCCGCCGGGGCGGCGCCGGCCGGTGTGCTTCACGGCGAGCCGGAAGTCCTCCCCTTCCAGCCGGATCACCTCGCACATCTCGTACAGCCTGGACCGCAGCGGCGCGCCGATCTGGTCGCGCAGGGAAGGGCGATCCTTCAGCCTCTCCTCGGCCGGAGAGCGCGACGGCTCGTCCTCCAGGTTCGATGTGAACAGGGTGACGCGCCGGTCGTTGTAGCGGTTGTTGATGATGTGCGAGAGGGTGTCGCGGACCCAGTCGGTCATCTTGGTGGCCCCCAGATCGTCGAGCACCAGCACCTCGGCCGCGAAGATCGGCTGAAGGATGGCCAGCTCCGTGGTTCCGGAGACGGGGTTGTAGGAAGCCTGGATCTCCTTGAGGAGGTCCCTGAAGTCGTAGAACAGGCCGCGCACCCCTTTCTCGCGGATCAGAGTCTGCAGGGCCGCCGACGCCAGGTGGGTCTTGCCCACGCCGCACGTCCCGAGCAGCAGCAGCCCGAAGTCGTGCAGGGGATACTCGTCCACGAAGTGCCTGACCTGGCGCTTGGCCAGGGTCAGCGACGGGTTGATGGCGTCGTAGGAGTCGAAGGAGCAGCCCTGGTAGCGCCGGGGGATCCTGGCCTGACGCAGGAGCCGATCGGCGCGACCCTCCGACAGGCAGCCGCAGCGGCGGACGCGCGGGACGGCATCCTCGCCCGTGGTCGGCTGGAAGCCCGTCCCGGCGCAGTGGGGACAGGAGCGGGCGCCGGCGCCGGGAGGAGGCGCCTCGCCGCGCGCCGGGCGGCCGCTCGGGGTGCTGTGCCCCTTCATGGGCGGGCCCTCAGTTGAGATAGCCGCGGAGCTGCTGGCACTTCTGGGAGCGGTTGAGCTTGTCCAGCGCCTGGGCCTCGATCTGGCGGATGCGCTCGCGCGACAGGTTCATCATCTCGCCGATCTCCTTCAGCGTCTTGGGCTCCTCTCCGTCCAGCCCGAAGCGCAGCTTGACCACCTTCTCTTCCTTGGGATCCAGCTCGTCCAGGGCCGCGTGGAGCAGGGTCTTGAGCGACGACTTCAGGAGCAGGACGTCGGCCGAGGGCATCATGTCCTGCTCCAGCTTGTCCGACAGGTGGAAGTCGTGCTCCTCGTCGATGACCGTGCTGAGCGAGACGTTGTCGTCGGCCACCCGCAGCAGCGAGAGCACTTCCTCGACCGGGATCTCGAGGCGGGCGGCGATCTCCTCGGGATTCGGGTGGCGCTCGAGCTCCAGCGTCAGCGTGGAGATGGTCTTCCCGATCCGGTAGAGGAGATTGGCCTGCTTCTGGGGAAGACGGAAGGCTCCGCTCTGATCGGACAGGGCGTGGATGATCGACTGGCGCACCCACCACACGGCGTAGGTGATGAACTTGACGTTCTTCTTGGGGTCGAAGCGCTTGGCCGCCTCGATGAGGCCGATGTTCCCCTCGTTGATGAGATCCAGGAAGGAAAGCCCGCACCCCCGGTACTTCTTGGCGAAGCTCACCACGAAGCGGAGGTTGGCCTCCACCAGCTTCTTGAGGGCCTCGCGGTCCCCCTTGCGGATGCGCGCGCCGAGCTTCTTTTCCTCGTCGGCGGTGATGCGTGGGAGCTTGGATATTTCCTGAAGGTACTTCTTAAGGCTCTGGGAGCTGGAGCCCCCTCGCTGCGATCTCTCCTGCTCGTCCATGGTCCCGGCGTGTTCCTTCCATGTTGTCGCCCCAGGATCGATCAACCACCCCCGTCAGGGCGCCCATACTACTACAGGACCTCTCGCCGGTGTTGCCGAAATCTCCCTCCCTTGAAAGCGGCGGACGCCGGAGCCTATTTCTTGTCCTCGACGTCCACGTACTCCGCGTCGATCACGTCCCCTTCCTTACCCTGACCGCCGGGCTGTTGTCCCGACGGCCCCGGTCCCTGCCCTGCCGCCCCCTGCCCCTGCTGGCCGGCCGTCTGACGGTACATCTGCTCGGCGATGGAGTGGGACGCCTTGGTCAGGCGATTGATCCCCGCGTTGATGGCCTCGGTGCCGCCCGCCTGCATGGCCGAGCGCAGCGAGGCGACGGCCTCCTCCACGCGCCGGACCTCGTCCGCGGGGAGCTTGTCGCGGTTCTCCTGCACCACCTTCTCGGTGGCGTAGATGAGCTGATCCGCGCGGTTCTTGGCCTCGGCCTCCTCGCGAAGCCGGTGATCCTCGGCGGCGTGTGAGGCCGCGTCCTGCGTCATCCGCTCGACCTGGCTCTTGTCCAGGCCGCTGGAGGACTCGATCCGGATCGACTGTTCCTTGCCCGTCCCCACGTCCTTGGCCGACACGTGCAGGATGCCGTTGGCGTCGATGTCGAACGTGACTTCGATCTGCGGCATGCCGCGGGGGGCCGGCGGGATGCCCATGAGATGGAACCGGCCCAGAGAGCGGTTGTACCGGGCCATCTCCCGCTCGCCTTGCAGCACGTGGATCTCGACGCTGGTCTGGCTGTCGGCCGCCGTGGAGAAGACCTCGCTCTTGCGGGTGGGGATGGTGGTGTTGCGCTCGATGAGCTTGGTGAACACCCCTCCCAGCGTCTCGATGCCCAGCGAGAGCGGGGTGACGTCCAGCAGCAGGACGTCCTTGACCTCGCCGCCCAGGACCCCCGCCTGCACGGCCGCTCCCACCGCCACCACCTCGTCGGGATTCACTCCCTTGTTCGGCTCCTTGCCGAACAGCTCCTTCACGATCTGCTGCACGCGGGGGATGCGGGTGGAGCCTCCCACCAGGACCACCTCGTGGATGTCCTGGGCGCTCTTGCCGGCATCCTGCAGCGCCTGGCGGCAGGGCCCGGTGGTGCGCTGGAAGATGTCCTCGCAGAGCTGCTCGAACCTGGCGCGGCTCAGCTTCAGCACCAGGTGCCTGGGGCCCGAGGCGTCCGCGGTGATGAACGGCAGGTTGATCTCCGTCTCCACGACCGTGGACAGCTCGCATTTGGCCTTCTCCGCCGCCTCCTTGAGCCGCTGCATGGCGATCTTGTCGCGGCTCAGGTCGATGCCCTGGTCCCGGCGGAACTCGTTGACGATCCACTCGATGATCCGCTGATCCAGGTCGTCGCCGCCCAGGTGCGTGTCGCCGTTGGTGGCCTTCACCTCGACCACCCCTTCGCCCACCTCCAGGATGGAGATGTCGAAGGTGCCGCCGCCGAAGTCGTACACGGCGATGGTCTCGTCCTTCTTCTTGTCCAGTCCGTAGGCCAGCGCGGCGGCGGTCGGCTCGTTGACGATGCGCTCCACCTTGAGCCCGGCGATCTCGCCGGCGTCCTTGGTGGCCTGGCGCTGGGAGTCGTTGAAGTAGGCGGGGACGGTGATCACCGCCCGCTCCACCTTCTGGCCGAGATAGGCCTCGGCCGACTCCTTCATCTTCATGAGGATGCGGGCGGAGATCTCCGGCGGTGAGTACTGCTTGCCCTGCACCTTGATGCGGATGTCGTTGTTCGGGCCCGAGACCACGTCGAAGGGGACCCTCTTCACCTCCTCGGCCACCTCGTCGAGGCGGCGCCCCATGAACCGCTTGATGGAGAAGACGGTGTTCTGGGGGTTGGTGATGGCCTGTCGCTTGGCCACCTGCCCCACCAGCCTCTCCCCCTTGTCGGTGACCGCGAAGACCGACGGGGTGGTGCGACCCCCCTCCGCGTTGGGAATGACGACCGGCTTGCCGCCCTCCATCACGGCCACCACGGAGTTTGTGGTCCCGAGATCGATACCGATGATCTTGCTCATCAATCCTCCTTTGGATGGCCGTTGGAGTCGGGTTGGCGGCCGCGCGGACAGTAAGACGGTCCCCGGGGGCTGTCAAGACCGGGGCCGGGGCGAGGTTGCGGACCAAGGGTCCGCAGGTCAGAGGGTTGCGTCAGCGGGAGGGCAGGCTGGCCGAAGGGGGGCCCGGCTCTTCTCCGCCGGGCATGGCGATGGGGGGCCGCGCCCGGCCCAGGCTGCGAGCGGGGTTTTCCACTCCGCCCGGCTCGTAGGCGATGATCCGGTACCCTTCGGTGGTGGAGATGAAGCCGAAGCTGCGCCCCCACGGGTCCCGCAGAGTCTGCTCCCCCACCAGCCGCCCTTTCACCAGCTCCTTGAGGTCGTCGGGGTAGAACCCCTTCTGCAGGTAGTAGACCTGCACCGCCTCGTCCAGCCGCTGCACCCGGTTGCGTGCCACCAGGTCCTGGATCCTCTCCACCGATCCGGCGGGGATGAGATGGCGGGGCATCCCGGAGAACGGGCTGCCCCCCATGGTCGCCAGCGACGCCGCCACCGCCCCGGCCACAAGCAGGTACCCTGCCTGCTCCAGGATGGGGGCGAGCCGCGGCCTGCGCGCCACCGCCGTCCGGGCGGCCGGGGCGTCCGACGAGACGATCAGGTTCCTGCTCAGCAGGTCGTACAGGATGCGGCAGGTCTCGAAGTCCCCCATCCGGCCGCGGTCGATCACCTCCTGCACCGGGCGCTGGCCGTTGATCAAGTCGTAGATGCAGGCCTCGTCGCGCGCCATCCTGGGCGCGTCCCCGTCGGGCTCGCCGGTGCGGTCATCGGCCGCTCCCTTGAGGGCGGTGTCGAGATCGGGGCCGTCGTCCTCCTCGGGGTCCACGATGGCGGGGCGCAGATCGCTGTGCGTCTTCCGGAACACCATGTCGAACGACTTGATCTTGCGCTCGATGATGGGCCACTCGTCGATCATCCTGATGCCCTCCATCAGGATGTTCTCGGCGCTCAGCGGGTTGAAGTTCTCGCGGTCGTACTCGACCGTCTCCTCCTGGCTGAAGTGGTAGAAGCCGTCCTTCCAGCGGAAGAGCCGGTAGACGATCTGGGTGATCTGGAGGCGCAGGGCCTCCTTCAGGTCCTCGTCCTTGATGAAGCCGCCGTGCACCAGCACGTACCCCAGCCGCTGCAGGGTCTCCTTCTGGATCCGCAGCGCCTCCTGCAGACGGGTCTCGGAAATGCGCCCCGACTTCACCAGCACGTGTCCCAGCCGGTCCTCGAGGTTCTTGTTCAGCGAGTCGGCGGAGACGACGCACCCGTTGAGGAAGGCCACGGTGACCACTTCGCCCGACTTCTTGAGCGTCAGGACTCCTGTCTTCTTCTGGATGCCGATGAGCTGGAAGATGTCGGCGAGACTGAAGTCACGGAGGGTTCCCTCAAGCGCCACGGGGAGCCTCCACGGCGCTGGAAGGCGACTTCAGGGAGACGGTGTTGCCCGCTATCCAGAGTCCGGCCATGGCCGCCACGGCGATGACCACACCCGGCGGCGGCAGGTCGGACACCGGCACCCTGGGAGACAGCAGCAGCCGCTCGCGCGCCAGCAGGAACATCAGTGCGCAGGTGTACGACATCAGCACGGGCAGCCCGACCGCCAGCCGGCCGGCCATGATCTGCCCGGACCCGGGGAGCAGGACCGACAGGAGGCGCCGGGTCGCCGCAGTCACCCTGTCCCTGCGTCCCAGCCTGGCCAGCTCCTCGGCGCGCACGTCGGCGGTGATGCCGTCCTTCTTGACGAACAAGTGCACGCATCGCGAGCAGAGCCGTCCCGCGTCCCGCGTGACGGCGCAGCGGCCGCACCAGGCCCGCCCGCAGCGCGCGCAGGCTTCGGCCCGCCGGCCGATCACCGTCAGCAGCAACGCTCCGGACAGGGCCACGGCCGCGGCCAGGCTCACCGGCGAGCCCAGCGCCTCCAGCGGCGGGTCGCCGCCGGACGCCGCCTCGCGCAGCTCCCTCTTGATGGCCGGGAGGCTGGCCGGCTCCTCCACCAGGAGCACGCCTCCCTCCTTCTTGCGCGCCAGCAGGCGCCCCACCTGGCCGGCGTCGAGCTGCCGCGCGCGCGCCAGGCTGGCTTCCGCCTCGCTGAAGTGCAGCAGCTCCGTCTGCGCCAGGTAGAGGTTCCAGTAGGCCGAGACCAGATCGGGCTGGATCCCCGCGGCCTGCTTGTAGTGGGCGACCGCCTGCGCGTGCTCGCCGAGCCGGAAGTAGATGTTGCCGGTGTTGACCAGGGCCGGCGTGCTGGAGGGACTGAGCTCCAGGACCCGCTGGTACTCGTCGAAGGCCTCCCCGAGGAGGTCCCCCTTGGCGTAGGAGGATCCGAGCAGCAGGTGCAGCTCGGGCCCCGCCTCGTGCGCGCGCACCACCTGCCGCAGGCGCCGCGCGGTCTCGGGGTTGTAGCCGGCTTGCATGGCGTCCACCACGGTGCGGACATCCGGATCGGTCGAGGCCTGGAAGCGGTCCAGGATGGCGGCCACGCCCAGCGGCGACAGGCCGATCATCACGAAGACGCTGGTGGCCACCAGCTTCTCCGCCGCCCGCATGTACCGGAAGCTGACCGCGAGCCAGAACAGGATCGCCCACAGCCCGCCCGCCCAGACCAGGAGGGGCAGCGCCAGCACGGCCCAGGAGAAGACCCGCGCCGCCGGCGCCCCGAGCGGCCGCCTGGCCAGCTCGGTGAGATCGTGGCGGACCCTCCCCTGGCAGCGGATCACGACCACCAGGGAGAACATCACCGAGCTGAAGAGCACGGCGATGGAGGCCACCACCACGAAGTTGGCCGGGGCGATCTCGTCGGCCAGGAACTGGGACCAGGCCAGGCGTATGCCGGGCAGGTACTCGTTGACGAAGGTGACCACCCCCCGGCCCGATCGCAGCAGGCTCCAGGCGTATCCCATCTGGGCCTGCGGGAGGTAGGGGTCGAAGCTGCGGGCCAGGTTGAACGCCTCGCGGGCCCGCTCGTAGTTCCCCTCCCGCAGGTTCTCGTAGCCCTCGTAGGCGAAGCCCCGGGCGACGTCCCGGTCTGCGGTGATCCCTTCCTGTCCCATGTAGGCGCGCAGCTCCTCCACGCGCGCCTGCGCCAGCACCGTGTCGCTCGACTCCAGGGCGAGCTTCCGCTCGAACCACAGGGTGTGGATCTTGGCCTGGATGTCGGCGGCGCTGTCGGGAGGAGCGGGAGGTGGTGGAGCCGCGCCAGGGTCGGGGACGATGATGGCCG
>DATEEA010000039.1:0-4913 GCA_035281445.1 Candidatus Polarisedimenticolia bacterium | reverse complement strand
GCCCGGAGGCGCCATGAGCCGTCCCGCGGTGGCCCACGTGATGGAGTGCTACCTGGGAGCCACCGAGACCTTCATCCACGACTACCTCGCCGCGTTCCGGCGCGTGCGTCCTGTGATCGTGGCGCGGCGGGTGGAGAGCCTGGATCTCTTCCCCGTCCCGGAAGGGGCCTCCCTCCACCGTTCCCCACCCGCCCGCGGGACCCCCGCCTGGGCGGCCGCCGCCGTGCGCCGCAGCCTGTCCGGCGGGGAGCCTCACATGGAATCGATCTTCGCCCGCGAAGAGGTGCGTGCCGTGCACGCGCACTTCGGTCCGGTGGCGTGCGGGCTGCTCGAACTGCGCCGCCGGACCCGGCTTCCCCTGATCGTCAGCTTCTACGGCTATGATGCCTCGATGCGATCGGTGCTGCGGGAGTTCGCGGATCGCTACCGGCGCCTGTTCGACCTGGGCGACCTGTTCCTGGCCGAAGGGCCGGCCATGGCGCGCCGGCTGGAGTCGCTGGGCTGCCCCTCGTCGCGCATCCGGATCCAGCGCATCGCCGTCGATCCGTCGCGCTACGCGGCGCGCGAGCGCCCCGATCCGGGATCCGGACCGGTGCGCGTGCTGATGTGCGGGCGGATGGTCCCCAAGAAGGGGCACGCCGCCGCCCTGCGGGCCCTGGCCGAGGCCCGGCGGCGCGATCCCCGCCTGGAGCTGCGGCTGGTGGGGGACGGGCCGGAGAGGCCGGCCCTGGAAAAGCTGTGCCGTTCGCTGGGGGTGGAGGGATCGGTGGCCATGCTGGGAGCGTCGCCTCGCGCCGTCTTCCTGCGGGAGCTGGACGCCGCTCACCTCTACTTGCAGCCGAGCCGCACCGCGCCGGACGGGGACTCGGAGGGGGGAGCGCCCACGGCGCTGCTGGAGGCCCAGGCCTGCGGCCTCCCGGTGGTGGCCACACGCCACGCCGACATCCCCTACGCGGTGCGCGAGGGGGACAGCGCGCTGCTGGCGGACGAGGAGGACGAGGCGGGGCTGGCCGAGGCCCTGGTGACCCTGGCCGGGTCGCCGTCGTGGTGGGGACCCATGGGGCGGTCGGGAAGGGCCCACGTCGAGCAGCGCCATGATGTGCGCGCTCTGTCCACGCAGCTCGAGGTCCTCTATGCCACCGTCGCCGAGACCGGCGCGCCGGGGGCCGGACGGTGGGACGCCTCGTGATCCTGCCTCCCGATCCGGCGCTGCTGGCGTGCCCCCGCTGCCGCGCTCCGCTTCGATCCGGCGCGGACCTGCTGGCCTGCGCCGGCTGCGCCGCCCGCTTCCCCGTCGCGGGCGGGGTGCCCGACCTTCTTCCCTGGTCGGGAGGGGAGCCGGGCCCGGAGTGGGCGACATGGCGCGAGAAGCTCGAGGCGCTCCGGCAGTGGCGCCGCGGCACGTGGGACGGCAGCCGGTCTTCCGCGTCGCGCCAGGCGGTGGCCGACGATCGGGCGTCGCTCTTCTTCCGTCACGCCCGCCTTCCCGAGGGGCGGATCCTGGAGGTGGGGTGCGGCTCGGCGCAGCTTCGCGGACGCCTTCCGGGACGGGAGTACTGGGGGCTCGATCCGCTGGCCGGGACCCCCGAGGCCCCTCGCGGATCGGGAGGCCCCCCCTTCGTGCTGGTGCGCGGCGTGGGCGAGCGTCTGCCCTTCGCCTCCTGTGTCTTCGACGGGGTGATGATCTGCGAGACGCTCGATCACGCCCTGGATCCCGCGCGCGTGCTGGACGAGGCTTCCCGGGTGCTGAAGGCCGCGGGGGTCCTGGCCGTCATGCAGAGCGTCCGTGAACCCTCGGCCCCCGCCGTCGCCTGGCGGGTGCGGGCGAGGGCGACCGCGGGCCGCTTCAAGGCCCGCCTGCTGGGGCGGAGCCTTCCCCCGAGCGACGATGGCACCAAGATGCGCGCCCTGCGGGCGGACGAGGTGGAGGAGGCGGTCCGCCGCCTGACCGCCCCTCCCGTCGCGCGGATCGCCGAAGGGACGCTCTACCTGCGCGCGGTGAAGCCGGCGGCCGCCGTCCTGCGGGCGGAGAGAGGCTGAGGTGCCGGCGCTGAGCGTGGTGATCCCGGCCCGCAACGCCGCCTCCTTCCTGCACGAGGCGCTCGACTCGGTGTTCGCCCAGGGGATCGGCGGCATGGAGGTGGTCGTGGTGGACGACGGCTCCACCGACGGCACCTGGGAGGCCGCCTCGGCGTACGGCCGGGGCGTGCGCGCCGTCCGCCAGGAGGCCTCAGGGTCGGCGCGGGCCAGGAACCGGGGGCTGGCCGAGACCACCGGAGATCTGGTGGCTTTTCTCGACGCGGACGATGTGTGGCTCCCCGACAAGACGCGCCGGCAGCTCGAGGTGCTCGAAGCCGACCCGCGCCTGGTGCTGGTCTTCTCCGACATGGTGGCCTTCCGGGGCGACGTGACCGAGCCGACGACCTACTTCCGGCAGCGAGGGTTCGACGGCCGCTGCGCCGCGTCGTCGATCTTCCTCTACGACATGATCTCCACCCCCACGGTGATCGTCCGGCGGGACGGCCTGCGCCGGGCCGGGGGCTTCGACGAGTCCCTGCCCATCGGGCAGGACACCGATCTCTGGTTCCGCCTGGCGCTGGCCCACCCCTTCGCCGTGGTGGATCGGCCGCTGGTGCGCCGCCGCTTCCATGGAGCCAACGTCACCCGCGACGCGCGGCTGCTGGCGCGCTGCGTGGCGCGGATCTGGGGCCGGTACCTCGACGCCTGCATCGAACGGGAGCCCTCGATGCGCGCGCGCCTCGTGGCCGACTACGCCCGCAAGCGCTGGACCCATCACTTCGAGGAGGGATGCTCGCTGCTGCGCGAGGGCCGGCCCCGCGAGGCGCGCCGCGAGCTCGCCGCCGCCGTGGCCGCCGTCCCGGGGCGCTGGCGCGCCTACGCCTTCTGGCTGGCCAGCTTCGCCCGGACGCGGGGCGCGCGCGGCGAGGACGAGGGGCGATGGCCGGCCCTCTGACCGTCAGCGTCATCGTGCCGGCCCACGACGCCGAGCCGTTCCTGGAGGCCACGCTGGCCTCGTGCGTGAGCCAGACGCTCCCCCCGCTGGAGGTGATCGTGGTGGACGACGCCTCGCGCGATGGGACGGCCCGGACGGCCGCCGCCTTCGGGCCCCCGGTGAAGGTCATGGCCGGGCGCGGCCTGGGCGTGTCGGCGGCGCGCAACGACGGGGTGGCCGCCGCCAGCGGGGAGGTCATCGCCTTCTGCGATCACGACGATCTGTGGGAGCCGGACAAGCTGCGCCGCCAGGCGGAGGTCTTCCAGGCCGACCAGGGCGCGGCCATGGTGTTCACCCAGGCGGTGGTGGACGACCCGGGAGCCCCCGCGGGAGCCGGGACGCGGACGATCCCCTTCATCGCCGACCCCGAGGCCTTCCTGCGGCGCGCGCACGAGGAGCTGGCGCACTGGAACTTCGTCCCGCTGTCGGCCGCCGCCGTCCGCGCCTCGGCTCTGGCCGGGCTCCAGGGGCCCTTCGATCCGCGCTACGCGCTGTCGGAGGACTGGGACCTCTGGCTGCGACTGGCCCGGAGGCACCCCGCCGGCCTGCGCTACATCCCCGAGCCCCTGACGCGGTACCGCATCGTGCCGGGCCGGGCCACCGCGCGGATGGCCGACCTGCGGCTGGAGGACCTCGCGGTGTTCGAGGCGGAGATGGAGGCCAGCCCCTGGCTGGAGGCCGCCGATCCGGCCCGCTGCCGGGCCACCCGCCACAGGCTGCACCGGGAGGCGGGGTACTGGCTGCTGCGCGAAGGGCGCGGGCCGGAGGCGCGCTCCCATCTCGGCGCGGCCTGGAGGCTGAGGCCCACCTCGGTGGCCCCGCTGGTGCGCCTGGCCGCCTCGCTGGTGCCGTGGGCGGCCCTGGGCGCCCACCGGCGCGGCTGAGATCGTGCGCGTCGTCCTGCACGCGGGCGCGGAGGTGACGGGGGGGCTGCTGGCCCACGTGGCTCTCCTGGCTCGCGAAACCGCCGCGGCCGGGCACGAGGTGTGCGTGGCGCTCTCCGAGGCGGCCGGGGCGGACCCTGCCGCGCGGCGCTGCCGGGAGGCGGGTGCGCTGGTGGAGCGGATCAGCGTGAAGGGGAAGGGGGACTGGAGGGGGATGGCGGCGCTGCGCCGCTCCGTGCGCCGGCTGCGGGCCGACGTCTTCCACGCGCACCTGTCCTCCCCCATCGAGGGGATCCCCGTCCTGGCCGCGGCCAGGGCAGGAGGAGCCAGGATCGTCCTGACCACCGAGCACGCCCCCACGCACTTCCCCCTGGAGCGCTTCTACAGCCGCGCCGCCAAGAGGATCGCCTCGCGCGCCCTGGACGCGGTGGTGGCGGTGTGCGCCTCCGACGCGGCCTTCCTGCGCGACGCGTTCGGCGTGCCGGAGCGCCTGCTGCGGGTCATTCCCAACGGCGTCGATCCTGTGCGGCCGGATCCGGACCGGTCCGCGGCGCGCGAGGCGCGCGGCGTGGGGGGGGCGGCCGGGCCGGTCGTGGGGTTCCTCGGCGCATTGGAGCCGAAGAAGGGGGTCCTCGATCTGCTGGAGGCCTTCGAACAGATGGAGGCCGAGGGCCGCGCGCTGCTGCTGGCGGGCGAGGGGAGCCTGGAGCATGAGGTGCGCCGCCGCACGGAGGCGCCGGGCCCCCGCGTGGTGGCGCTGGGCCGGGAGGAGGACCTCCCCGGGTTCATGGCCTCGATCGATCTGTTCGCTCTCCCCTCGCATCAGGAGGCGATGCCGCTGGCTCTGCTGCAGGCGATGTCGGCCGCGCGTCCCATCGTGGCGTCGAGGGTGGGGGGGATCCCCGAGGCGCTGGGAGAGGGAGCGGCGGGACGGCTGGTGGAGCCGGGACGGCCGGAGGCCCTGGCGCGCGCCCTGGACGACCTGTGGCGCGCTCCGGTGGAGGCGCGCCGGCTGG
>DATEEA010000038.1:0-5746 GCA_035281445.1 Candidatus Polarisedimenticolia bacterium | reverse complement strand
GCCTGTTGCAGACCGCCTCGACGTTGTTCCCGTCGGGATCGTGCGCGAAGGCCGCGTAGTAGTGCGGGCCGTAGTCGGGGCGAGGGCCGGGAGCCCCGTTGTCCTTGCCGCCGGCCGCCAGCGCCGCCTTGTGGAAGGCCTGGACGGCCGCGGGATCGGAGGCGGCGAAGGCCAGGTGCACGCCGGGAGCGTGAGGCTGCCCCTGTCCGATCCACAGCGCCGACCGGTCCTCGGCTCCCAGCCCGAGACCTCCTTCGTACTCAGAGATGACCTTGTAGCCGAGCGGCGCCAGGGCCTTCTCGTAGAAGGCCCTGCTGCGCGCCGCGTCCTTCACCTTGAGCGAGACATGATCGAACATGGCGGTTCCTCCTTCGCCACCAGGTTACCGCCGCGGGGCACCGGCCGGCTTGCTCTTTCTTGCGAATCGGAATGCGGCGTTCAGAAAACGGTGGCGGGCCCGCAGGCCCGGGCGGAGAATGATGCTGCACGGAGCGGGCTCGCTGCGTGCCCTTTTCCCGGAAGACGAGGAGTCACGCGGATGTCACGACACGATGGAATGCCGCCGGCCGGCGTCATGCACGCCGCGCTGCGGAGGAGGGATGCTTCGTTCGACGGCCTGTTCTACGCCGGGGTGCGGACCACCGGGATCGTCTGCAGGCCGTCCTGTCCGGCGCGCAAGCCCCTGCCGCGCAACGTCGAGTTCTTCGCCACGGTGCGCGAGGCCACCTTCGCCGGATACCGCCCCTGCAAGCGGTGCCGGCCCCTGGCCGTCCCTGGGCGGCACCCCGCCGAGGTGGAGAGACTGCTGGACGAGGTGGACGCCGATCCCGAGGCGCGGCTGCGGGACGCCGATCTGCGCGCGCGGGGCCTGGCTCCCGAGCGGATCCGGCGCTACTTCCAGCGCCACTTCGGCATGACCTTCCAGGCGTACTCGCGCGGAAGGCGGCTGGCCGACGCGTTCCAGCAGATCCGCCGGGGGGCCCTGCTGGAGGACGTGACGCTCGGCCACGGCTACGCGTCGCACAGCGGCTTCCGGGGCGCCTTCCGCAGGCTGTTCGGTGCCCCTCCCGGCCGGGCGCGGCGCGCGGACTGCATCGTGGTGGGCTGGATCCCCAGCCCGCTCGGCCCTCTGGTGGCGGCCTCCGTCCGCGAGGGGATCTGCCTGCTGGAATTCACCGACCGCCGCATGCTGGAGGGGCAGGTGGCGCGGCTGGGGCGGCTGTTCCGCCGACCGGCCGTGGCCGGGCGGAGCGAGCACCTGGATCGCCTCCGGAAGGAGATGGAGCGCTATTTCCAGGGTTCGGCGGCTCCCTTCACCGTGCCGGTCGCCGCGCCCGGCACGCCGTTCCAGGAGCGTGTCTGGTCGGAGCTGCGGCGCATCCCGCGGGGGACCACCTGCTCCTACCAGGAGCTGGCCAGGCGGATCGGCGCGCCCCGCGCGTCGAGGGCGGTGGGGCGGGCCAACGGCATGAACCGCGTGGCCATCGTCATCCCGTGCCACCGCGTCGTCAACGGCGACGGACGGCTGGGCGGCTACGGAGGCGGGCTGTGGCGCAAGGAGAGGCTGCTGGCGCTGGAGCGGGCGATCCCCGCGCGGGAAGACTCACTCCGGCAGCTTCATCTCCCGCAGGAGGGCGGCGAAGCGGGGGTCGGAGCGCAGCGGCTCGTACCAGGGCTGTGACTTCAGCCAGACGACGTTGCCCGCCCGCTGCTCCACCGCCTTGCCGAGCCAGTGGAAGGCCTTGTCCTTGTCTCCCATGGCCGCCGCCACCCAGGACATCTGGGCGGGGGAGATCTCGCCCGGGGCGCTGCGTCGGAGGATCCTCTCCGCCTCGTCGTGCCTGCCGGCCACGGCGTAGAAGTAGGCGAGCGTGGGGCTGGTGATGGCCTCCTTATCGGCGACCGACAGGTAGTCCAGGTAGGAGGCGATGGCCTCCGCGTGGCGGCCCCGGCGGGATAGCAGGTAGGTCTCCACCAGGAGAAGAGGAGGCGCCTCCGGATCGATCCGGCGCCCGCGCTCGATCTCGGCGGCGGCCTCGGCATCCCGCCCGGTCCAGGCCAGCATCTCGGCGAGCTGCGCGGCCAGGGGCGCCGAGGCCGGGTTCAGCTCGCTGGCCTTGCGCATCTCCTCGATCGCCGGTCCGGTGCGGCCCATGGCCATCAGGTACCAGGCGTGGTCCTTGCGCGTCTGATCGTCGGAGGGATTCAGCCGGACGGCCTGGGTGAAGGCCTTCTCCGCCCCCGCCCAGTCCCACTCGTAGAAGAACCTCACGAAGGCGATCGCCCCGTGCGCCTCGGCCAGGCCGTCGTCCATCTGCAGGGCGAACTCCGCCGCGGCCCTGGCCTTGCCGTGCGCGTCGAGCGCCGGAAGGTACTCCTGGAACGCCTGCTGCGTGTAGAGACGGGCCAGCGCGGCGTAGGCGAGCGCGAAACCGGGATCCTGGACAGCCCCCGGTGCGGCCGGCGCCCGCCCGGAGCCGCTTGCCGGACCTGGCCCGGTGAGCAGGGCCCGCTGCTTCATGTCCTCCACGATCGCCTGCTCCGCGGAGGCGATGGCCTCCCTGAACTCCACCCGCGTGCCGGAGCGCACCTGCTGGCGGCTCTTGATGTACTGAGCGAAGGCGTCGGGGTTGTCGGTGTACCGGCGGGCCAGGCGCTGCTCGGCGTCGGGCGTGAGGCGCAGCTCCAGGGCGGCGAACATCTCGCGGGCGATCTCCTCGGGCACCTCGAACACCTCTGAGGCGGGCCGGGTGAACTGCTGCCCCCAGATCTGGGCCACGGTGGCCGCATCGATCAGCTCCGCGGAGACGATCAGCTTGTCGTCGCGCTGGGTCACCCTGCCGGTCACCACACCCTGGACGCCCAGCTCCCGTCCGATGGTCCTGGGGTCGAGCGGCCGGCCCTTGTAGGCGAAGATCATGCTTCGGGGCACGACCCGCAGCTCCGGGATGCGGGACAGTCCGTTGATGAGCGCCTCGGTGATCCCGTCGCTGAGATACTCCCCGTCGTCGTCGCGCCCGGCGTACTCGAACGGCAGCACGGCGATGGCCGACAGGCGCCCTTGCCCGCCGTCGCGCGGCCCGTTGAGCAGCACCCCGGCCGCGGCCACCACGACCAGGGCCGCGGCCGCCCAGATCAGCCGCCGCCTCCGGCCGGCGCCGCCGGCAAACCGGCCGTCCCGCGGCCCGGGACGGATGTCCGGGCGCGAGGCCACGCGGCCCGAGTCGGCGTCGCGCCGGATCCGGGACAGGTCCGCGTACAGGTCGGCCGCGCTCTGGTAGCGCAGCCGGCGGTCCTTCTCCAGCGCGCGGTGGATGATCTCGGCCAGCCGGTGAGGCAGATCGGGGTTGAGCTGCTCGGGGGGCGCCGGGGATCGGTTGAGGATGGCATCGAAGGTCAGGCCGGACGTGGCCGCGGAAAAGGCGCACTTGCCGGTGGCCATCTCGTAGAGCACCGCCCCGAAGGAGAAGAGATCCGAGCGCGCGTCCAGCTCCTCGCCGCGCACCTGCTCGGGCGACATGTAGGCGATGGTCCCCATGGTGGAGCCGGGGGTGGTGAGCTGGCGGTGATCCAGGGCCGTCTCCAGCCGGGAGCTGCCGTCGTCCCGCTCTCCGTCCGAGGCCGCCAGCTTGGCCAGCCCGAAGTCGAGCATCTTGATCTGGCCCCGATCGGTGACCAGGATGTTGGGCGGCTTGATGTCGCGGTGGACGATCCCCTTGCTGTGCGCGGCCGCCAGGGCGTCGGCGATCTGCAAGGCCAGATCGAGCAGCGCGTCCGGAGGCAGCGGCCGTCCGCCGATGCGCTGGCGCAGGGTCTGCCCCTCGATCAGCTCCATGACGATGAAGGCCACCCCCCCGGTCTCGTCGATCTGGTGGATGCCGCCGACGTGGGGGTGGTTCAGGACGGCCAGGGCCCTGGCCTCCCGCTGGAAGCGTGCGAACCGCTCGGGATCGCCGGCCAGGTCCTGCCTCAGGACCTTGAGGGCGACTTCGCGCTCCAGCCTCGTGTCGAGCGCTCTGTAGACCACCCCCATGCCGCCTTCACCCAGCTTGCCGAGGATGCGGTAATGGGAGAGCGTGGTGCCGGGCTGCAGGGTGGCCATCCTCCGTCCGTCGCCCCGGCGGTTCGGACCAGGCCGGGTGGGGAAGGCCAGGATAGCACTGTGCGACGGGGCTCAGGCCGGGCCGACAACGCCGACGGCGCCCTGCCGGCCGGACGTCGTGCCTGTCGCGCCCCCGGCGCAAGACGCGCCGCCGCAGCGGGTTGAGTCGCGACTTGACCGTGGCCGGATCGAACCCTAACTTCCGGTTCGGAGATCCGGTCCTTGCCCGGTCCGAGAGCGTCGAGGAGGTGCCGATGAAGAGGTGGAGCGCGGTAGCAATCCTGGGTCTGCTGCTTGTCCTGACGACGCCGGCGGCGTCGGCCGCGGGCGGCCCGTGGAGAGTCTCCGTCTGGCAGTCGGGCGTTGCCACCGATCAGGTGCAGGTCGCGGCGGTGTTCGAGGTGAAGGGCGCGGGGTTCCACGCCAAGCCGCATCCGGTGAAGGTCTGCCTGTCCGGGTCGCAGTGCCAGCTCGCCGATCTGCAGCAGGACGGCACGTTCCTGGTGAGCCGCACGATCCTGTCGCCGGGGACCTACAACATCACGGTGCATCAGGCCAAGGACAGCAAGCTGATGGAGTGGCATCTGCGGGCCGAGCAGCAGATCACGGTCCAGTAGACCGCTTCCACGGCCACAACGCATCACGAGGGCGGCGAAAGCCGCCCTTTTTCTTTGCCTCGGGCCGGCGGAGGGAAACGGCGGTGAGGGGGCGTGGTACCCTCCGCGCCATGGGAGATCCGGTCAGCCTGGAGCCCGGCGGCTCGCTCTCCCGCTACACCCTGCTCGAGAGGATCGGGGAAGGCGGGATGGGAGTCGTCTTCCGGGCCCTGGACACCCGCCTGCGGCGGGAGGTCGCCGTCAAGGTCCTCCGCCCGGACGTGGCGGGGGGCGCCGGGAGGCGGTCGCGCTTCCTGAGGGAGGCGCGCGCCGCCGCGTCCCTGAGCCACCCCGGCATCGCCGTCGTGCACGAGATCGACGAGGCGGACGGGCACACGTTCATCGTCATGGAGCTGGTCTCCGGGTCGTCGCTCGGCCGCCGCCTCGCCGCGGGCTCGCTGGCGCCGGAGGAGGCGCTGGGCATCGCGGAGCGCATCGCCGCCGCGCTGGCCACCGCTCATCGATCCGGAATCGTGCACCGGGATCTCAAGCCCGACAACGTCCTGGTGTCCGACTCCGGGCACGTGAAGCTGCTCGATTTCGGCCTGGCCAGGATCCTGGAGGACGCCGGCGGCCGGCGCTGCACCGGGGACCCCGACGCGGACGCCACCCTCGACACCAGCCTGGCCGGCCGGCTCATGGGGACCGCCCCCTACATGTCGCCCGAGCAGGCCCGCGGAGAGCCGGCCGATCCCCGCTCCGACGTCTTCTCCTTCGGCTCGCTGCTCTACGAGATGCTGACCGGCGAGCGCCCCTTCCCCGGCCGGACGCTCCCCGCGGTGCTGGCCTCGGTCATCGGCTCGGACCCCGTCCCCCCGGCCAGACTGAGGCCCGGCATCCCGCAGGAGCTCGAGGAGGTCGTGCTGCGCTGCCTGCAGAAGGAGCCCGACGATCGCTACAAGGACATGGCCGATCTCGAGGCCGCGCTGTGCGAGGCGCAGATCGCCGATCGCCTCGCGACGCCGTGGGACGACCTGCCGCTGCCCGA
>DATEEA010000037.1:0-52544 GCA_035281445.1 Candidatus Polarisedimenticolia bacterium | reverse complement strand
GGCCGACGCCCAGCGCCCTCCGGCCACCCTGGCGGCGCCCCTCAGCCTGGCCCAGGCCAGCCTGGCCAGGGCGCGCAGCCCTCCCGGCCGCCCCAGCAGCGGCACCTCGCCCGCTCCCGGCACGTCCCAACGCGCGTCCTTCATCAGCGCCAGCGCCTGCGGGTCGGCGCGCCCTTCCAGGCGGCGCAGCGCCTCCTCGGTCCCGGACGTGTGGAGCGCTTCGGCCGCGGCGCGCCGCTGCTCCTCCGGCAGATCGGGATCGAGCAGGCGGCCGAGCGCCTCCTCCGGGGCGTCCGCGCCGGCCCTCCCGGCAGGGGGAGAGGGCGCCGGAGCGGGCGGCCCGGGCGTTTCCCCGCGCTCCTGCTCCTCCGCCACGTGCTGGACGAAGCGGTAGCCGTGGCGGGAGACGGTGCGGATGAACGCGGGCTCCCGCACATCGTGGTCGCCCAGCGCGCGGCGCAGGGTGCGCACCGCCTGGGTCAGGGCGCCGTCGGAGACGACGACGTCGCTCCAGACCTGCTCGAAGATCTCACGGCGGGAGACCGCCTCGCCTCGCCGCTCCACCAGCAGCACGAGCAGATCGAAGTAGCGGGGGATCAGGCGCACCTCCTCGCCGCCGCGCAGCAGGAGCCGCCGCGACGGCGAGAGGGTGAACTCTCCGAACCTGAAACGGGTCGCCGGCATCGGCGCGGATTCTATCAGCGCCGGCCGGCGGCCACCGTTTCATGTCCCCGAGGTGGATCCAGGGGCCGGCGGGCTCATCCGCTGCTCGGCGGCCGAGCGGGCGTTCTCCAGCAGCCTGTCCCAGTCGTAGTTGTTCCACTCGCCGTTGGCCTGGCGCACGGCGTTGGGATGGTCCTTGTCGAACTTGCCTCCCCGGCCGAGCCGCCAGAAGCCGGCTCCTTCACGCCGCGTGCCGTCGAGCACGAGGTAGCCCTGCCCCACGGGCACGGCGGCCACGACGATGCCGTGGTTCCCTTCGGTGTCGGTCATCTCCACGAGAGGCTGGGCGTTGCGCGTGCCGTCGAACTTGCGCGCCGGGTGGATGTAGAGCTGCTGCACCCCTTCGGTGAGCGGATGCGAGTGCACTCTCAGGCGGGGTGAAGCGCCCCTCACCACCAGCTCGCCCCCCTTTTTCCCGGTGGTGGCCTTCTTGAAGTCGAAGTCCTCCACGTTGACTCCCGTGGCCAGCATCTCCACCAGCCGCGACTCGGCCGCCTCTCCCTCCACCCAGACCACGCCGCCGTTCTGGATGAAGTTGCGCAGCATGCGCGAGTGCACCTCGCTTGTCGCCTTGGGGCTGGTGTCGTCGATCAGCAGCACGCGCAGGTCCTGGTGCTTCTCCAGCTCCAGCAGTTCGTCCATACGCTCCGGATCGAGCCTGTACACCCCGTTCTCCACCCTGTCCAGCGCGACCGCCGGGGCGGCGGTGAGCACCGCCGCTGCCGCCGCCGAGGCCGCGATCACTCCCAGTTTCATGACACATCCTCCTGAATCCCGCTCCCGCGCCGATGATCGAATGATAGGGGCGGCCGTGGCGGCGGGCCAAGCCCGCACCGCCGGGGCCGGGGCCGCCTCCCGCTGTGCTACATTCGGCCCACGCGCGCTGCCATCATGGCCGCCGCGGCCCGTGAAAGCCCTGAAGGAGGAGTCCAATGCGCAAGATCGTCGCGATCATCCTGGGCACGGCCGTGCTGCTGGCGGCCGCACCGCTGGTGGAGCCGGGCGCTCTGGCGGAGGGGAACCAGACCCGCAGGGCGGCCAAGCCCGATCCGGACACCGTCCGGGGCACCATCACCGACTGGAACGACGGAGCCAAGACGTTCAAGGTGCGCGATGAGTCCGGACAGGAGGTCAGCCTGGTCTGGGACGACGGCACCAAGATCCACGGCACGGCCCGCGTCGGCGAGACGGTGATGGTGAAGCACAAGAAGGACAAGGATGGGCGCATGGTGGCCAAGGTCATCAAGGTGGGTGCCGACCGCAAGGAGTGAAGGGAAACGACCGATGAGGCGGACGGGGGTCGCGTTGCTCATGGTGGTGTCGCTTCTGGCAGGGTTCCTGTTCGCCCAGGCGGTGCAGCGGCCCCCGGATGAGCCCCCCGTCCGCGGCGAGGGCTCCACTTCCATGACAGAGCGCGCCGCGGAGACGGTCCCCGCGGCGGAGCGCCCCGCCCGGCGCGAGGGGGCCCGCACCGCCCTCCTGGACGGCGACCTGACCGCCGACGAGTCGCGCAACATCGAAATCTTCCGGCGGGCCAGCGCCGCGGTGGCCAACATCACCTCGCTGCAGCTCCGCAGGGACTTCTTCTCCCTGGACGTCCTGGAGATCCCCCGCGGCACCGGAAGCGGGTTCGTGTGGGACGGCGAGGGCCACGTGGTCACCAACTTCCACGTCATCGAGGGAGGCCGGCGCTTCACCGTGACGCTGGCCGACCAGACGGACTACGAGGCGGAGGTGGTGGGCTATGCGGCGGAGAAGGACCTGGCCGTGCTGCGAATCGAAGCCCCCTCCGCGCGCCTGAGCCCTCTGCCGCTGGGCAGCTCCCGCGACCTGGCCGTGGGGCAGACCGTGCTGGCCCTGGGGAATCCCTTCGGACTGGACCATTCCCTGACCGTGGGCGTGGTGAGCGCCGTGGGCAGGGAGCTGCGCTCGCCCAGCGGCCGCACCATCCGCGACGTCATCCAGACCGACGCGGCCATCAATCCCGGCAATTCGGGGGGCCCGCTTCTCGACTCCAGCGGGCGGCTGGTGGGAGTCAACAGCGCCATCTACAGTCCCAGCGGCGCCTTCGCCGGGATCGGCTTCGCCGTTCCCGTGGACACGGTCAAGCGGCTGGTGCCGCAGCTCATCGAGCACGGCAAGGCGATCCAGCCGGGCATCGGGGCCAGCCTGCTGCGCGAGTCCATGGCGCAGCGGCTGGGGCTGGAGGGGATCATCATCGGCGAGGTCTCCCCGGGCGGTCCCGCGGCCCGGGCCGGGCTGGAGGGGGTGCGCCAGAGCCGGAGCGGCCGGTGGGCGATCGGCGACAGGATCGTCGCCGTGGACGGCCGGAAAGTCGGCTCGGCCGACGATCTGCTGCATCTCTTCGAGTCGGCGGGAGTGGGCGCCGAGGTCACTCTCACCGTGGAGCGGGACGGCCGCTCCCGCGAGGTGAAGGTGAAGCTGATCCCTCTGGACTGAGGGCGCCGCTCAGCGTTCCTCCGGCGCGTCCACCGCCGCCCCCGCCGGCGAGACCCCATGGCGGCCGATCTCCTCCCGCAGCCTGATGGCCATGATGCTGTGGTGTCTCCCGTAGAACATGTAGAGGATCAGCCCTATCCCCAGCCACACCATCAGTCGCAGCCAGTTCACCGGGGGGAGGGAGAACATCAGCATCAGGCAGCTCAATATTCCCAGGATGGGGAGCAGCGGCACCAGCGGGACGCGGAACGGCCGGTCCGCCTCGGGGTGCGTGCGCCGCATGATGAGGACCGCGCCGCACACGATGGCGAAGGCCATGAGTGTCCCCATGTTGACCAGGTTCAGCAGGACGTCGATCGGCAGGAAGGCGGCCAGGAAGGCGACGGCGACCCCCGTCAGGATGGTGGACTTGTACGGCGTGCGGAACCGGTCGTGGACCGCCCCGAAGAACCCCCGGGGGAGCAGGCCGTCGCGGGCCATGGCCAGCAGGACGCGCGGCTGGCTCAGCATCATCACCAGCAGCACCGAGGTGATTCCGGCCACCCCGGCCGCGGCGATGAGGGCCTTGGCCCAAGGGAGCCCCACCTTGCCGAAAGCGTCGGCGACCGGGTCTCCCACGGCGATCTGGTGGTAGGGGACCATCCCGGTCAGCACCGCCACCACGGCGATGTAGAGGACGGTGCAGATCAGCAAGGAGGCCAGGATGCCGATGGGCACGTCCCGGTTGGGGCGCCGCGCCTCCTCGGCGTGCGTGGAGACGGAATCGAAGCCGATGTAGGCGAAGAACGCGATCGCCGCGCCGGCCAGCATCCCCAGCGGCTGCCCTCCCGCGTCCACCTGCCCCGAGACCGTCGTCCCGAAGAAGCTCAGTCCGGTCAGACCGTACGGCGCGAAGGGTCTCCAGTTGGCCGGATCCACGAAGTAGGCCCCCACCCCGATGACGAAGAGCACGGCGGCCAGCTTCAGGATGACCATGGCCGCGTTGAAGCGGGCGCTCTCCCTGATCCCGACCACCAGGACCACCGTGACCAGGGCCACGATGACCACGGCCGGGAGGTTGACCAGGGAGCCGGTGGCCGCCATCCGGCCCAGCTCGTGATCGTAGCGGACCACAGGTCCGCTCAGGGCGTGGGGCAGCTCCAGTCCCATCACCCCCAGCACCGACTGGAAGTAGCTCGACCACCCGTTGGCCACCGTGGCCGATCCCACCGCGTACTCCAGGACCAGGTCCCAGCCGATGATCCAGGCGAACGTCTCCCCCAGCGTGGCGTAGGCGTAGGTGTAGGCGGAGCCGGCGACGGGGACCATGGAAGCGAACTCTGCGTAGCAGAGTCCGGCCAGCGCGCAGACCAGGCCGGCCACCACGTACGACAGCATCAGGGACGGCCCCGCCGTGTTGCGCGCCACCGCGCCGGTGGAGACGAAGATCCCGGCGCCGATGATGGCGCCCACTCCGAGGCTGGTGAGCTGCATGGGGCCGAGGACCCGGCGCAGCCGGTGCTCCCCTTTCAGCTCCTGGAGCAGGACGTCGAGCGGTTTTCGCGCGAAGAAGCGGTGTGCCACGGCATCGGTCCCGGGGCTCTAGCCCTTGGGAGGGGTCTTGAGGACCATCCAGAAGAACTTGGCGGTGAAGAAGATGATGATCGACCAGGTGACGATCAGCATGGCCCAGGCGGTCCCCGTCATGCCGGCCCCTTCGCGGCCTTGAGCCGCCAGGCCTTGTAGACGAGGTAGGAGCAGACGGCGAAGACGATGGAGAGCAGCAGGCGGGTCAGGTCCTGGACCAGCGCGGGGGTGCCGTAGCCGGTCTCGTCGAACCAGCGGTAGTCCTCGTCTCCCACGTGGAAGATGGTTCCGATGACGCTGGAGGCGTGCAGCGGCCAGCCTTCCCCGGAGAGAAGGGAGCCGAAGGCGGCGCCCCAGGAGTCACCGGCCGGCCGGATCATGGCGCCGATGAAGATGACCAGGATGAACACCGGCGTGACGTACTTGATCACGTAGCGGAAGATGCCCGGCACCCTCATGTCGGCGCCTCGCGTGATCTCGTCCCACCCCTTCTCCATCCCGAAGATGTAGGCGAAGATGAAGGCCTCGCCCAGCGCGAAGACCACCAGGGCGAAGGTGCCCGTCCAGAAGTCGAACTGGTCGAAGGATCCTCCCGGGTAGAGCCAGACGCAGACGAAGCCCAGGGCGAAGGTGGCCGCTCCGAACATGAGGGCGGCCCGGGGCCGCGCCACGCCGAACTCGTCTTCGAGGAAGGCCATGACCGGCTGACCCATCGCCAGCGACGACGTGATGCCGGCGAAGAAGAGAAGCCCGAACCACATGGCGCCGGCCACCGGGGCGAACCAGCCCCAGTGATTGAACAGCGTGGGAAGGGTCAGGAAGCCGAGACCGAAGCCGCTGCCGCCGGCCGTGGCCGCCTGCACCGCCTGGAGTCCCAGGTAGGCGGTGGCGATCGGGATCAGGATCGAGCCGCCCAGCACCACCTCCACGAACTCGTTCATCCACCCGGCCGAGGCGGCGTTGAGGGCGATGTCCTGCTTGCGTCCCACGTAGGCGGCGTAGCAGTGGATGGATCCCATCCCCACCGACAGGGTGAAGAACACTTGGCCGGCCGCGGCCAGCCACGTGCTGGGGTTGGCCAGTCCGGTCAGATCGGGGTTCCAGACGAAGTTGAGTCCCACCAGCGGGCTCTGCACGACGTTGGGGTCGCCCGGCTGCAGGGTGAGCCCGCGCAGGGCCAGCACGATGCCGAAGAGGATCAGCAAAGGCATGCCGATCTTGGCCGCGATCTCGATCCCCTTCGCCAGTCCGCGAGACAGGATCCAGACGTTCAGGACCAGCGTCATGATGAACCAGGCGAACGCCTCGACAGGAAGCGCGAAAAGGGAGTCTTCGTGCTGCCCGAGGTACCGGGGAAAGAACTCGGTGGGAGCGAGCTCCTGGAAGGTGCCGGTGATCGAGTGGTAGACGTAGGCCAGGGCCCACGACTCGATGTAGCAGTAGTAGGCGGCCACGCACAGGTTGGTGAAGAGGCCGAAGACGCCGACGTACTTCAGCCACTTCTGACGCCCCATCCGGTCGAACATCCCCGGCGCCGAATGGTGTCCGAACTGGCCGCCGTGGCGCCCGATGGCCCACTCCACCCACAGCAGCGGGATGCCCATCAGGACGAACGAGATCAGATAGGGGATGAGGAAGGCGCCGCCGCCGTTCTGGGCGGCCTGCGCAGGGAACCTCAGGAAATTGCCCAGGCCCACGGCGTTGCCGGCCATGGCCAGCACGAGCCCGACCCTGGTCCCCCAGTTCTCGCGTGTGGCCATCGGCCTCCCGAACGCCGCTCCGGAGCCGGAGGCACCGGCGGGGCGCTATCTATACGTCATCGGCGGATCGCCCGTCAAGGGAAACCGCCGGGGGACCGGGGCTGGTTCCCTTGGCGGCGGCTCATTACCATGTGCCGTCATGACGAATCCCCCCTCGGTCGCCGTGGTGGGCGGAGGCCCCGCGGGCGCCGTCTGCGCCCGGCGGCTCGCCGCGCGGGGAGCTCGCGTGACGCTGTTCGAGGTGAGCCCGTCGGGGGAGAAGCCGTGCGGGGGCGGGGTCCCGCCGGCGGCGCTGCGGGAGTTCCCCGAGCTCGCCGATCCCACCCTTTCCCGCCGGATCGCGCGGACGGTGATCGTGCACGCCCCTTCCGGCCGGACGGCGGAGGTGCCTCTGGAGGAGGGCCTGCATCTGTTCCGGCGTGCCGAGCTCGACGCCTGTCTGCGCCGAGCGGCGGCCGGCGAGGGGGCGCAGGTGCTTCAGGGGAAGGTCCTGTCCGCCGAGCGCGGCAAGGGGGGCGAGTGGCGGCTGCGCACCGATCGCGGCACGTGCGGCGGCTTCGACCTGCTCGTGGCCGCCGACGGGGTGAACGGCGCCATCGGACGCAGCCTGGCCGGGCCCTATCCCCGGCAGGATCTCACCCTGGCCTTGTACGCCTACGCCCAGGGGGTCCCGCGCACCGAGGTGGTGCTCAAGTTCTTCCGGGGCCTTGACGGCTACCTCTGGGCCTTCCCCCGCACCGATCACGTCTCCATCGGCATCTGCGGGGCGTGGCCGGCGGCGAGCGCCTCGAGGCTCACGGACGACCTGCTCCGCTTCATGGAGGAGCATTATCCGGAGGCCGCGCTCGACCCGAGGTCGGTCCGCGGCTACCTGATCCCGGCGAGCGCCCGGCCTCCACGAGGCCGGGCGCGGCCGGCCGCCGCGTCCGGGGAGGGGTGGGCCGTGGTGGGAGACGCCGCGGGGTTCGTGGATCCTCTCACCCGCGAGGGGATCGCCCATGCCATGCGCTCCGGGGCCGCCGCGGCGGCGGAGCTGGCCGGGCAGGCGAGGCTGGCCACGCCGCCGCTTCCCTCCGAGCTGGCGTGGGCGCACCGCCACCGGCGCGGCTTCTTCAGGCCGGAGTTCCTGGAGGCGCTCGTGCGCCTGGCGTCGTCGTCGGCCGCGATCCGGGGTGTCCTGGCGGATCTCCTGTCCGGGACGCAGCCCTACGGGGGCCTCAGGCGGAGACTGCTGTGGGCGGCGCTCCCCTGCGGCGGGCAGGCTGGGTTCAGGGCGCTCGCCGAGGCCGGACGGGAGGCCCGGGGCTGGGCGCGCCGCCGCTGACCAGCAGGGTCTCTGCGAACGGCCACTCGTCGTCACGCCACTGCCCGGCCGGCGTCAGGCCCGCCTCAAGGGCGATCGCTTCGATCGATCGGAGGTCCATCTTGTACGACACCTCGGTCAGGATCGGCTCGCCCGCTTCCATCGCCACCTTCAGTCCGATGCCGCGGATGGGCGCCGTCTGCCGGATGCTCGACACCAGCCGCATCTCCACGCGGCCCGCGGAGGGATCGTAGAGCGCGGCGTGGCGGAACCGGCGCAGGTCGAAGCCGCCGTCCAGCTCGCGGTTGATGCGGGCCAGCACGTTCAGGTTGAAGGACGCCGTTATCCCCGCCGGATCGTCATAGGCCGGCAGGAGCCGGGCTTCGTCGCGCTGCAAGTCCGTCCCCAGCAAGAGAGCGTCCCCCGGCGTCAGGAGGGAGGCCAGCCGGGACAGGAAGTCCCGGCGCTCGGGCGGGTGCATGTTCCCCACGGTGCTCCCCAGGAACAGGACGAGCATCGTCTCGTCCGGCCGCCGCCGGGCGGCCGCGGCGATGAGCCCTTCGATGTAGGGGGCCTCGAAGGGGCGCAAGAGCCCCGCGGCATCGCCGGCCAGCTCCGCAACGCAGCGCGCCAGCGCCGCCGCCGACACGTCGATCGGATGGTACCCGGCGAGCCGCGGCCCCAGGGCCCTCAGCAGCCAGCGGGTCTTGCGGCCCGAGCCGCTCCCCAGCTCGGCGACGCGCACCGGGCCGGCCGCGAACCCGGCGATCTCGCCGGCCGAGCGCAGGAGGATCCTCTCGTCGGCGCGGGTCAGCCCGTACTCGGGGAGCAGCGAGATGGCCTCGAACAGGGCCGAGCCGACATCGTCGTAGAGCCACCGGGAGGGAATCTCCTTGCCCGTCTTCCTCCCCAGCCCCCGGCGCACGTCGTGCGCCAGCCCGCCCGCGGTCCCCGCGGCCGCGAGCCCGCGCGCAGGCGGACCGCTCATGGTGTTCCCTCCACCGTCCTGAACGTCCCCTCCACCCAAGGGTAGTGCGGCTGGAACCAGTTGCGGTACGACGATCGCAGCAGGCGCGCCGCGGTGCGGACCCCTGCTCCCTTGAGCACTCTGTGCGGCGGCCGCCCATCCCGGGCAAAGAAGTCCGCGGAGTATCCCGGATAGAAGGACGAGGGCGCGAAGCCCTCGAAGGGGGCGAAGGGGGTCGAGGTCCACTCCCAGCCGTTGCCCACCATGTCGGCGACCCCGAAGGCGCTGTCGCCGCCGGGACGCGACCCCACGGGGAGCGGATCCCAACGCTCGAAATCGAAGACGCCGAAGCGGGCGGAGGGAGGGGAGCCCCCCCAGGGGTGCTCGCGCTCCTCCCCCCACGGTGTGCCGAAGGCCGCGCGATGGTACTCGGCCTCGGTGGGGAGGCGTCCGCCCGCCCAGCGGGCATACGCCGACGCCTCGGCGAAGCTGACCCAGACCGGCAGGTCCGGCGGGAGCGGACGGACGCCGAAGGCGCCGCGCCACAGCCACCCCCGGGCCGTGGGGGTCCACGACGCCGGATGGCGGATGCCGTGGGATCGGATCCATTCCCAGCCATGGTCGCTCCACAACGACCGTTCCTGGTACCCCCCCTCCTCCACGAATCGGAGGAAACCGCGGTGGGTGACGTCGTGGACGTCGATCTGGAAGGGCTCCACCCAGACACGATGAGCGGGGCGTTCGTTGTCCCAGCCGAACGCGCCGGACCCCGGCGGCTGGCCCAGCGTGGCCGCCCCGGCCGGGATGGCCGCCCGGCCATCCGTCCGGAAGGGGCCCGCCGCAGCGGGAGGGTCCTCTCCCCGTGCCGCGGCGGAGAGCCTTCCCACCGGGAGCCGCCGCAGCATGTAGGCCAGCGTCTCGGCATGCATCAGGCGATGCTCGATGGCGGCGTGGAGGCGCACCCAATCGAGGGACGCGGACTCCAGCCTCTCGTCCACGGCCGCGCGCGCCCGGCGGGCGTAGCGGGCCACGGTGGCCGGAGAGGGCCAGTCCGAGGGGAGATCCGAGGGAAGCTCTCCTCCGTCCGGGTCGATGCCGAAGGCGAAGAGGCTGTCCAGGCCCGGATCCACGGCCCCCTCTCCCAGGAGGTTCCAGTCGAATGCTTCGAGGTGGCCCAGGTAGAAGAGGAAGCGGTGGCGGTGCGGGATGGGGCGATCGAGCAGCGCTTCGGGGCGAAGCAGCGGCCAGATGGCGTCCGTCCTGCAGCGCGCCCGCGCGAGCTCGGCCGCCGGCGAGGCCGGCGCAGGGCTTTGCCGCGTCTCTTCCACGATCTCCCCCTGAAGTGTGACGCCATTGTACCGTGGGGGCCGGCGTCCTCGCGGCCGGGAAGGCGTGATAGACTCACGCCTCCTGACCATCCCCGAAGGAGGAGACGATGACCCGACGAGGGACGAGCGTGACGGCGGCGCCCCTGCTCCTGGCCGCCGTTGTGCTGGCCGGCTGGGGCTGCGCCGGCGGCACGGTGGCCGGCGATGCGGTGGAGGTCACCTATTACTACCTTCCCGGCTGAATGATCTGCGCCAGGCTGCAGCCCGCCGTGAGCGGGCTCGAAGGGGAGTTCCCAGGAAAGGTGAAGGCGCGCAACGTGGACGCCACCACGCCCCAGGCCGCCCAGGAGGTTCAGGCCCTGGGGTTCAGGAACCACGGTCTGGTGATCCGCTCCAAGGACGGCAAGACGCTCTGGAAGCAGCCCGATCACGAGGTGGAGATGGAGTCGGTGCGGGCGGCCCTGCGCGATCTGCTGGCCGGCGGAGGCGGCTCCCAGGGTTGACTTTGCGGCGGACAGGCCGTAAGTAACGAATGTGAAACGACTTCATGCACGCACGGCGCGATCTGGCCGCTCCCCGCGGCGCGCGACAGCCACGCCGGGAGCGGCTGGCCCCTGGCGTGCTCTCTGCGCCCTGATGCTGCTGGCCGCTCTCCCCTCCTGGGGCGCGTCCTCCGCAGGGAGAGCCGGCGACGCGGCTGCCGTGCGCGAGGCGATGCTCCCGCTGTACGTCCACGGGGTGGACGAGGAGCTGGCACTCGAGGCGGCCGGCCCCGGAGCCGTTCCCCACCTCCTGGCCCTGCTGGAGGATCCGGACTTCCCGCGGCGGGACAACGTGGTGGCCTTCCTGGCCTTCCTCGGCGGAACGGACGCCGCGGTGAGGCTCAAGGCGATGCTCTCCGATCCGCTGGGAGACCTCTCAGCGCCGGAAGAGGAGCGCGCGCTGCTGCTGGCGCCGCAGGCTCTGGGCAGGATCGCGGCACGGGGGGACCGCATCGCCCTGGAGATGCTGCTGGAGGCCACCGCCGACGGCTCGGACGGAGGTTTCCTGAGGCGCGCGGGGTCGCGCTTCGCCGACGCCGAGGGGATGACCGCCGATCTGCTGGAGGCCGCCATCAGGGGGCTGGCCTACTCGCGCGCCCCGCGAGCCCGCGCCCGGCTGGAGCGGATCGCGGCGGGGCGGGGGTCCCCGTCGGCCAGGGACTTCAGACGCCCGGCGCTGCAGAGCCTGGCCCTTTTCGACGAGCTGGGCGCGCCCCGCGGGGCGGCGGCGCCCCTTTCCGGCGGCCCGATGGTCTCGGGCGCCCTGGGCGGCGGCGAGCCGGCTGTGGATCTGTCCGCCTCCGGCGGGGGAGCCGAGCTGACCGACGTTCAGTCGCGCGAGCACGACGCCCCCCTGGACTACGCCAACCATCCCTCGCACAACAACCCCATGGACAACGCCCGGCTGGACGCGGTGCTGGCCGACGCCAACCTGCGGGCGGGGCGGTCGGACTCCGCCGCGGACGTGGCCTGCTGCATCACCGTCTCGCGCTCGGGCAACGCCAAGACCTTCGGCACCGCGGGGGACGGGCTCGACGTCATCGACACCAGCAACGAGCTCAACGCCGTGCTGAACAACGCCACGGCGCGCGTGCACGTCGTCCGGACGATCAACTTCTGCGGCGAGCCCGGGATGAACATCCTCGGCTGCGCCTGGATCGGGGGGGACGGGATAGCCCTGGTCAGGATGTCGAGCCTCGGCTCCGAAGGGATCCTCTGGCTGCACGAGTACGGCCACAACACCGGCCTCAGCCACTCTCCCAACACCAGCGCCATCATGTACGAGGCGCTCCTGGGGAACAACAACCTGCTGGCCCAGTCGGAGTGCAACAGCTATCACTCCCCCGTCCCCCAGGCCGGCATGTCCACCGTGGACACCGGCACGTGCAGCGACAACGACGCCGACGGCGTTCAGGACGGGCTAGACAACTGCCCCTTCCACGCCAACTTCGACCAGCTCGACTCCGACGGCGACGGACAGGGGGACCCCTGCGACGGCGACGTGGACGGCGACGGAGTGGGCGATCCCTCCGATTGCGCCGTGCTGGACAACCAGGCCTGGAGCCTGCCGGGGGAGGCGACCGACTTGCAGCTCACCCACGACGCGGCGGGGACCGTCCTGAGCTGGGCCGCTCCGGCCGACCTTGGCGGCACGGCGGGGGCGATCCGCTACGACACCCTCCACTCCACGTCGCCGTCGGACTTCGTGGGACCCGCTTCCTGCATCGAGACCAACGACGGCCCGGACACGAGCGCCTCGGCGGGCGGTCCGGTGCTGCCGCTCTGGCGGCACGACGGCAACCAGATCAACGCCGGGTTCGGAACGGGGGTGGACGGCGCGGGCGACGTCAACGCCGACGGCTTCGCCGACATCGTCGTGGGGACACCCCGCTGGGCCATCACCCAGGACCGCGAAGGCCGGATCGCCGTCTATCCGGGCGGCCCCTTCGGTCCGCCGCTCACGCCATGGGCCGCGGAGTCGAACGTGGACTTCGCCCTGCTGGGCACCGCGGTGGCCGGCGCGGGCGACGTGAACGGCGACGGGTACGCCGACGTGGCGGCGGGCGCTCCGGGGTACGACGACGGCATCGAGTTCGGCGGCAAGGTGATGGTCTGGCACGGGTCGGCCTCGGGCATCGCGGCCGCATTCTCCTGGGGCGCCTCCGCCGGCTCCGGCTTCGCCAGCTTCGGCGCCTCGGTCGACGGGGCGGGGGATGTCAACGGCGACGGCTTCGACGACCTGGTGGTGGGCGCGCCCGGGTACATCACCAGCTTCTTCGGCGAAGGCCGGGCGTTCCTCTACCTGGGAGGGGCTTCGGGGCTGGCCGTGTCTTCCGCCTGGAGTCCACCGGGCGGGCAGGGGGACCTGCGGTTCGGGGCCTCCGTGGCCGGAGCGGGGGACATCGACGGAGACGGGTACGACGACCTGGTGATCGGCGCTCCGGAGTACGACAACGGCGAGGCGGACGAAGGTGCGGTGTTCGTCTTCATGGGCTCGCCGTCCGGTCCCGCCGAGACCCCGTCGCTCGTGCTGGAGGGGAACCAGGCGGGAGCCAACTTCGGGGCCTCCGTGTCAGGGGCCGGGGACGTCAACGGCGACGGGCTCGCCGACGTGATCGTCGGGGCTCCCTTCTTCGACAACGGCGAGGCCGACGAGGGGAGGGCCTACGTCCACCTGGGCACCCCCGCGGGGCTCGATCCGGTCCCCGCCTGGGTCGTGGAGTCGAACCAGGCGTCGGCCAGGCTTGGCGTCTCGGTGGCCTCGGCCGGTGACTTCAACGCGGACGGGGTGGCCGACGTGGTGGTGGGGGCGACCGGGTACGACGGCGTCCTGACCGACGAGGGGCGCGTCTACGTCCACCTGGGAGGCCCTTCCGGCCCCGGCATCCATCCGGTCAAAGTGTTCGACGGAGGGCAAGCCGGCTGCGAGATGGGAACATCGGTGGCCGGCGCCGGCGCCGTCCAGGGAGGGGTCATCGGCGGGATGCTGGCCGGAGCCGCGCTGCACGACGACGGGCAGACCAACGAAGGGCGCGCCTTCCTGTTCATGGGCTCCACGACGCTCGAGCCGCCCGTGGGGTCCGTCAGCTTCTACTACATCCGCTCGCGCAACGCCTGCGGCACGGGGCCTGCCGGCCTCTCCTCGGAAGGCATCCCCCAGGCCGCCCGCTCCTGCCCCTGACCATCCTCCTCCCGGCACCCTCTGTAAACTAAACGCCTTGAGAGCGGGTCTATGGTGCGGCATTCAGGTGACGATCGTGGATTTACGGGAGCCCGGCCGACCGTGAACCAGTCCATCTCCACACACGGGAGGATTTCCGCATGCGCCGGTCTCTCAAGGTCCTGCTGTTTCTCTTCCTCGCCCCGGCCGCGGGCCTGCCCCTCGCCCTAGCGCAGGGGACCACCGCGACCTTGAAGGGGCGCCTGGTGGACACCGGCGGCTCGGGCCTGCCCAGCGTCGTGGTGGTCATCCAGAGCAAGAGCCAGCCCAGCGCCAACAAGTCGGTGGTCAGCGACATCGAGGGGAACTACCGCATCCCGCTGCTTCCGCCCGCCAACGACTACTACTTGAAGATCGACTACCCGGGCTTCGCGCCCATCGAGCTGGGCCCGCTCGACCTGGATCCCGGAAAGACCACCGTGGCCGACGTCACGCTCCGCTCGGACGCGGAGATGGTGGACGTGGTCAAGGTCGAGGCCCGCGGCAACATCGTGGACGTCAGCAGCACCAAGACCGCCAGCGTCTACAACGCCGAGTTCATCGAGGGGCTGCCCATCATCGGCCACAACTTCCAGGACGTGCTCGTGCTGGCCCCCGGAGTGACCGACACCGACGGCGACGGCAACCCGAACGTGCACGGCGCCCGGGACACCGGGCTGCAGATCCGGCTGGACGGGGGCAACATCACCGACCCGGTCTCGGGCACCTTCGGGCAGAACCTCAATCAGGACATCATCGAGGAGCTGGAGGTGATCACCTCCGGGGCGTCGGCCGAGTTCGGGCGCGCCGACGGCGGTTTCGCCAACATCATCACCAAGTCCGGCGGCAACGAGTTCGACGGCAAGTTCTCGATGTTCTGGCAGGGCAGGTTCCTCAACGGCGATGGCGCGAACAACAACGACACCAACAAGTTCGACAACCGCTTCCCGAGCTTCCGGGACATCCGCCCGTCGCTGAGCCTGGGCGGCGCCATCCTGAAGGACAGGTTGTGGTACTTCGGCTCGCTGCAAATCCTGGACACCGAGCTGCCGGTCAACCAGGTGGGAGCCAACATCCTGATCACGTCGCGCGGGCACAGCGGCTTCGGGAAGCTGACCTGGCAGGTCAACTCCTACAACAAGCTGGCTCTCCAGATCTCCAGCGATCCGCGCGATTTCCTCGGTCTGGGGCTCCAGCTCGGCGTCTCGCCCGACTCGGACTTCCTGTTCGAGCAGGGGGGGATCACCCCGCAGCTGCGGTGGACCTCCACCATCTCGCCCCAGCTCCTGCTGGAGACCAACATCACCCACTTCGACTCGGGGATCGCCGTCTCCTCGGTCTCGCCGCACTACCGGGAAATCGACGTGGAGCACGAGGTGATCGGCAACACCGTCCAGGCGCGGTACCCGTGCGAAACGATCAACTGCAACCCCTCCCGCGGCGAGAGGGTGATCTTCCAGCAGGATTTGATCACCGGCGGGATCAACGGCCCGTTCAACGTCAGGACCGACGACGCCCGCCAGAGGGATTCCCTCAAGACCGACCTGTCGTACAACATCGAGGACGCCTGGGGCCAGCACAGCATCAAGGCCGGGCTGGAGTTCGCCGACGAGACCTTCACCGATCTGGTGGTCACCAACCCCCTGCTGGTGGACGTGACCACCCCGTTCGCCGATCAGCAGAACGAGGGGTCGGGCGGGTCCGGCATCACCGACAGGATCACCGGCCTGCAGCAGCTCCAGACCTTCGAGCCGCTGCGCACGCCGCAGCGGGCCAACAGTTTCAACTCCGGCGCCTTCCTGCTCGACGCCTGGAAGCCACTCCCCAACCTGACCATCAACGCCGGGGTGCGGTTGGATCGAGAGGACATCGACACATCGGGCTTCACCTTCTTCGACCCCCGCGCGGAGCGCCGCCAGGCGCTCTCCCTGTGGACGGCCTTCTGCGCGGAGGCCAGGCTGCAGCTGCAAAACGGTCTTTCGGCCAACAGCAACTGCCACGATCCGGAGACCTACAACGGTCTTCCGCCCACGGGGGTCGGGGACAACGCCGTTCGGAGCTTCCGCGACTCGAACGCGGACGGCGTCAACGACGTCGACCCGCGAGTCGCATCGCTCGACCTGGACGGAGACGGATTCATCTCCACGTCGGGGCAGGCCGTCGGCACCGAGGGGATCGAGTTCTCGCGCGACTTCACCCGGTTCGAGGAGCGGCAGACCGAGAACTTCTCCATCGTGAACAACAACCTCTCCCCCCGGCTCAGCGTCTCCTGGGACCCGTGGGCGGACGGCAAGACGAAGGTCTTCGGGACCTTCAGCCGGTTCTACGACCGGCTCTTCCTGGCCACCATCTCCGGCGAGATCGGCCCCGACAACGTGAACTACATCTTCATCCCGGACCAGACCACCAACGTGATCATCCCGGGCAGCGGGTCCCGGGCCGCCTCCACCGTGACCATCAACCAGGTGGATCGCAACCTGAGGACCCCCTACACCGACGAGGTGAGCATCGGCTTCGAGCGCGAGCTGGCTCCCGAGTGGTCCTTCGGATTCACCTACATCAACCGCAAGGGCTACGACCTGCTCCAGGACAACGACATCAACCACCTGACCTGCGCCCAGCACACCACCCTGGGCATCGATCCTCTCGTGGTCTGCGGCGACGGCGACCGTCTGGAGCTGGACAAGTTCGGTGACGCGGCCACCCGGCTGTCGGTCTCGTCGGGCGGCTTCGCGGGGGGCAGCTTCCTCTTCAACCCCTCGGGAGGGGGCGTCAACAGCAAGAACGGCGCGCCGGATCAGTACACGGTCAACAACAACTTCAACCAGGTGCTCCGGGTGGGGAACTTCAACAGCTCCAAGTTCGAGACCTACGAGCTGAGGATCGTCAAGCGCCTGCACCGCAACTGGCAGATGCAGGCCAGCTACGCCTGGTCGGAGGCATTCGGGCAGGCCGAGGCGTTCGCCGCGGCCGTGGGCAACGACCCCGAGACGCGGGACGACGAGGAAGGATACCTTCTGTTCGACCAGCGGCACGTGGTGAAGTTCCAGGCGGTGGCCCGGCTCCCACGGGAGATCAGCCTGGGATCGGTGGTCCAGTTCGCTTCCGGAACCCCGTACTCCATCACCCGGACGGTGGTCGATCTGGACAGCACGGGCAACACCATCTTCCGCTCGTTCTTCCCCACCGAACAGCGCAACGACCAGCGCAACGAGGGGATCTGGACCGTGGACGGCCGCCTGGAGAAGGCTTTCAACCTGGGGCGCGTCCAGGCGTCGGCCTTCCTGAACGTGCAGAACCTCCTGAACTCCGACGATCTGATCCTGACCGAATACGACCTGACGGCGCTGGATGGCCTGGGTCTGGAGGGGCAGCGCAACTTCGGCAGGCGGTTCGAGCTGGGCGCCACGTTCAACTTCTGAGAGGACCCCGCCGGGCCCCGCCGGGGGCCCGGCGGGAGAGCCGGCCCGCAGCGGGTCAGGGCCGGACGGTGGCCAGAAGGGCCTTGAGTCCCGGGGCGACTCCTTCCATGGTCCCCTCCGGCCCCGTGCACTTCATGAACCAGGGACCTCGCTCGGCCTCCACCACCCCCGCCGCCATGCGATACCCGGGCTTGGGTCCGGAGGGAGCGCCCATCCCGCTCATGGAGCCGGTGTAGGTTCCCGAGACATCCACGTAGGTGACCGGCAGCCCGCCGGCCTGCGTCTTCTCCACGACAGCCCGGTCCGAGGACGGCGAGCCGTCGGGCTGCCCGAACTGCCCGAACCAGCGATCGAGGTTGGCCTGGACCGAGCCTCCCTGGCCCGGGAAGTGGAACAGCGCGCACTCCGCGGCCTCGGTGTCGCCCGGCGCTGGATCGATGGCGTACTGCGCCAGGCGCATGCCGCTGGAAGGGGGCTGGGCCTTCCAGGCCGCCGGGGGCTGGAAGGAGAGACCGTCGAGCGTGACGCGGGCGCCCAGGGGGACGCCGGCGGGGACCGGAGCGTCTTCGTGCCCCCCGGCGGAACAGGCGAGCAGGAAGACGAGACAAGCGGTGACCGGTGCTGCGGCTGTCCGCCGGGGAGCCGGATGGGATCGCATGGAGCCGATTCTAGCCGCCTGCCGCCGGCGCTGTCCACGTTGGCCGGGCCGCCGTGGTTGGCGTAGACTGTCCCGGCGATCGGAGGATGGAGACGATGATGCACAGACGGGTCGTCCTGCCGGCGGCCTGCGGCCTGGCCGCCCTGACGATCCACGCGGCGGCCGCCGACGCCACGCCGCCCGCGGGCGGCTACGCCGCGCAGATCGAGACCTGGCGGCGGGCGCGCGAAGAGAGGCTGCGGTCGGACACCGGATGGCTGACCGTCGCCGGGCTGCACTGGCTGGAGCCCGGGACGGCCACGTTCGGATCGGATCCTGGATCCGCCATCGTGCTGCCGGCCTCCGCCCCGGCCCGCGCGGGATCGTTCGAGCTGCGGGAAGGGGTGGTGACGGCGCGTCTCGAGCCGGGGGTGGCCGCGGAGGTCAACGGCCGGCCCGCCGGCTCGGCGACCCTGCGCTCCGACGCCCAGGGAGACCCCGATGTCCTCTCCCTCGGCCCCCTCTCCATGACCATCATCGAGCGCAACGGCAGGCCGGCGGTGCGGCTGCGGGATCGGGAGAGCCGGTACCGCCGGGAGTTCACCGGACTGCGCTGGTATCCGGTCAAGCCCTCGCACCGGATCGAGGCGCGCTGGATCCCCCACCAGCCTCCCCGGCGGATCACCGTGCCGAGCATTATCGGCTACGTGGAGGAGCTTCCCTGTCCCGGGGAGGCGGTCTTCACGCTGGAGGGCCGGGAGGTGCGCCTCCAGCCCGTCCTGGAGCAGGGCTCCGACGAGCTCTTCTTCATCTTCAAGGATCGGACGAGCGGCAGGGAGACCTACGGGGCGGGCCGCTTCCTCTACGCGCCGATGCCGGAGGAGGGCAAGGTCATCCTGGACTTCAACAAGGCCTACAACCCTCCGTGCGCCTTCACGCCCTACGCCACCTGCCCGCTCCCGCCCCAGGAGAACAGACTGGACATCGGCATCGAGGCGGGGGAGCTGGACTACGGCCACCACCCGCAGGGAGGCTGAGAGGGTCAGGCCGAGGCCATCTCCCCGACGCGGCGGAAGTACTCGGCGAACGCCGCCATCCCTCCTTCGGCCTGGGCCCAGTCGTAGTTCTCGTTGGGCGCGTGGTAGCCGTGCTCGGGGAGGGACAGCCCCAGGAAGAAGACCGGCGCCTTGAGGACTTTCTCCATGGACAGCACCGCTCCTATCGACCCTCCTTCCCGCACGAAGACCGGCTCCTTGCCGAAGGCGAACTTCATCGAGGCGCGGATGGCGTCGGCGAAGGGTCCGGTGGTCCGGCCCTTGAAGGCGGCCAGGCCGTGCTCGGGCTCGACCTTCACGTCGGGGTTCTTCTTCCGCACGAACTCCTTCACCAGGCGGATCAGTGTGCGGGAATCCATGTCCGGCACCAGGCGGCACGACACGATGGCGGTGGCCCGCGGCGGGATGATGGTCTTGATCCCCGGTCCCTGATAGCCGCCGGCGATGCCGTGCACCTCGAAGGTGGGCTGGCACCAGATCCGCTTCATGATCTCCACCGGGTCGTTCACGCGCAGCGACTTGAACAGGTGGTCCTTCTTGAAGGCGGCCGTGGTGAACCCGGACTTTCGCAGATCCTCGATCTCCTTCTTCGTGGGAGGGACGACGTCGTCGTAGAAATGAGGGATCTTGACGCGTCCCGTCCGGCCGTCCACGCACTCGGAGACGAGCTGGCACATCTCGGCGATGGGGTTTCGCGCCGCCCCCCCGGAGGTCCCGGAGTGCTGATCCGTGCGGCCGGTCTCCAGGGTGAAACGGAACCCCTGGAGCCCGCGCAGGCCGGCGGGGCAGGCGGGCCGGGAGCGGGAGACCCACACCGTGTCGGAGACCACCACCGAGCCGGTCTTCAGCCGTTCCTTCTCGTCGCGGATCGTGGTCTCGAAGTGAGGGCTGCCGATCTCCTCCTCCAGCTCCCACAGCAGGCTCACGTTCACTCGGGCGCCGTTGTCCACCGCGTACCGCGCGCCCCACAGCGCGGTCATGGCCGGCCCCTTGTCGTCGGTGGTGCCCCGGCCGCGGTAGACGTCCCCTTCCACGGTGAACCGGAACGGCTCGGTGTTCCAGCCGTCCTCCATGCTGGCCGGCTGGACGTCGAGATGGTTGTAGACGGTGACCGTGGGCAATCCGTCTCCCTGGTGGAAACGGCCGTGCACGATGGGATGTCCCATGGTGGGGATGACGCGGGCCTCGCCACCCATCCGGCGGATCAGGCCGGCCGCGTAGTCGGCGCCGCGGGCGCAATCGGCGCGGCGGTCCGGGTTGTTGGAAACGGTGGGGATCTCGACCAGCTCCCTCAGCGTCTGCTCGAACCGGGAGCGCTCGGCGCGCGCGTACCCCAGCAGTGACTCCTTGGAGAAACCGTTACCGGCCATGACCGCTCCTGTAGGGAAGGGGATGAACGGCGCGGATCGTACCCGTCACACCGGGCCAGGTCAACCGGGGGGGACCAGCCGCGAGGCGGCGCGGGCGGCGCCCCTGAGGGCGCAGTCCGGATCGAGAATCACCCGCACGGGCATCCGGGCCATCAGCGGCGCGAAGCGCCCCTTGTCGAAGAAGCCCTCCAGGAATCGGCCGCCGGTGAGCAGAGGGAGGACCTTGGGGGCGATCCCGCCTCCGACGTAGACCCCCCCCAGGGCCATGATCTTCAGCGCCAGGTTGCCGGCCTCCGCGCCGTACGCCGAGGCGAAGAGCCTCATGGTCTCCACGCACACGGCGTGCGTGCCGTCCATCGCGGCGCGGGAGATGACCGCCGGGGGATCGCCCTGCTCGATCGCCTCGCGCAGGGCGGCCGGCACCGGGTGGCGTCCGGTGGCGGCCAGGAAGTCGAAGATCTCCCGGATCCCCATGCCCGAGACGACGCGTTCGGCCGACACGTGGCCGTAGCGGCCGCGCAGGTGACGCAGCAGCTCGATCTCGTCGTCGGTGCGCGCGCCGAAGTCGCTGTGGCCTCCTTCGGAGGCGGCCGGCGCGTACCGCCCTGCGTGGGCATCGAACACCATGTACCCTTGCCCCAGTCCCGTCCCCGCGGCGATGAGCGCCCGGGGAGCCCGCTGCACCTCGCGCCCCTCGTTCAGCTCCAGGAGGCTGGCCGGGTCCAGAGCGTCCACCCCGTGTCCGGTGGCCTCCAGGTCGTTGAGCAGGGCCACCGGCCCGCCGAGCATCCGCTCCAGCGATCGGGTCTCCACCACCCACGGCAGGTTGGTGGTCTCCACCCTTCCCTTGACGACCGGCCCCGCCACGCCGAACGCAGAGGCGCGGGGAGACTCCCGGCGACCGGCCAGGAACGCGGAGCAGACCGGCTCCAGTCCGGACTCTCCCCGGCTCGGGTAGCGCTCGCTGGCCAGGAGGCGATCCCCCCGGAACAGGCCCAGCACCACCTTGGTCCCGCCGACGTCACCGGCAAGGACGACGGGGCCGGCCCCGTTCGGCGCGGTCACCGGGTCCTGACCGCGTGGCCCCCGAACTGCCGGCGCAGCGCGGCGAGCATCTTGGCCGCGAACGAGCGGGGACGCCGGGAATGGAAGCGCTCGAACAGCGACAATGTGATCACGGGAGCCGGGACGTCGCGCTCCATGGCCTCCAGGATCGTCCACCGGCCCTCGCCCGAGTCCTCGACGTACCCCTCGTGCCGATCCAGTCCCGGGTCCTGGCGCAGCGCGTTCTCCGCGAGCTCCAGGAGCCAGGAGCGGACAACGCTGCCCTGGTTCCACAGGGCGGCGATGCGCGCCAGGTCGAGGCCGTGAGGGGAGTGCTTCAGGATCTCGAAACCCTCGGCATAGGCCTGCATCATCCCGTACTCGATGCCGTTGTGGACCATCTTCACCAGGTGGCCCGAGCCGGCGCTTCCCATGCGGGCGTAGCCCCCGGGCGGGGCCAGCGTGCGCAGCGCGGGCTCCAGCCGGAGGAAGGTCTCCTCGTCACCGCCCACCATCAGGCAGTAGCCGTTGCGCAGGCCCCAGACGCCGCCGCTGGTCCCGGCGTCCAGGAAGCCGATGCCGCGCTCCCGCAGCAGGGAGTGCCGGCGCATCGAGTCCTTGTAGTAGGAGTTGCCGCCGTCCACCAGGACGTCGCCCGGCGACAGGTGAGGCAGGAGGTCGTCGATCACCTGGGTGACCGGGTCCCCGGCGGGGACCATGATCCAGATCGAGCGGGGACAGGACAGCCGTCCGGCCAGCTCGGCGAGGCTGGAGGCCCCCGAGGCTCCCAGGGCCTCGACCTTGCGCACGCTCTCCTCCGACAGGGCGTAGGCCGCCACCTGGTGCCCGCCCGCCAGGAGGCGCTCCACCATGGAGCTCCCCATCTTGCCGAGCCCGACGAATCCAAGCTGCATCGGTGCCTCCTTGTGTCCCGTTCAGATCCTGGAAAGGAGGGCGTCGAGCCCGCGGGCCTTGTCCCCCTCGATGTGCAAGCGGACCGCGCGCAGCCCGTGCCGGCGCAGCGCCTGGAAGTCCCCCGCCGCCTGCGCCGCCTGGAGCGTCCCGAACGACCAGCTCTCGCCGGGCACGCGGAGGTCGGCCGTCTTGTCCGAGGTGATCTGCACGAACAGCCCGCGAGGGGGGCCTCCCTTGTGCAGCTGGCCCGTGCTGTGAAGGAAGCGCGGCCCGAAGCCGAGCGTGGCGGCGGCGCGGCAGCGGTCGCGCAAGGCCATGCGGATCGCCTGGAGCCGCTCCCGAACGGGGCGCGTGTCGGCCACATAGGCCATCAGCGCCACATAGTCTCGCGGGCGGGCCGAGGAGATGATGGCCGACAGCAGCGGACCCAGCCCCCGGGCCGAGGCCCGCTTCCAGGCGGGCGGTCCGGCCCACGCCCGCACCCCGGCTTCCTCCAGGTCTGGGGGATCCTGGGGAAGGGACCCCGAGGCCTCGACCTGCTCCAGCATGCGCCGCGTGTTGTCCTTGCTCTCCTGGACGTTCGGCTCGTCGAAGGGGTTGATCCCCAGCACGGCGCCGGCGACGGCGGTGGCGATCTCCCACCGGTTGAATTCGGCGCCCAGGTCGAGCCGGTCGCGCAGAAGGAGGGTGATGACCGGGTGCCCGGCGCGGCGCAGCGCCGCCAGCCGCCGATCGATCCCCGGCTCGGCGCCGCCTTTCAGCGCCAGCCTCACGAACACCCGGTCGCTCCCGTAGCGTGACGGAGGGCCGAGCTCCTCCCCCTCCACCGGGACCAGTCCCTTGCCCTCCTTCCCCGTGCTCTCGGCGACGAGCTGCTCGAGCCAGTAGCCGAACGAGGCGATGGCCGGGGACAGGACGAAGGTGATCTTGTCGAGCCGCGCGGCGCCGAGCGCCCCCAGGGCCGCTCCCAGGGCCACGGCCTCCACCTCGGCCGGATCGGCTCCGGGGCGCAGCCGATCCACGGCCGCCTGTCCGCGGGCCAGCAAGGTGTCCACGTCCAGCCCCAGGAGCGCGGCGGGGACCATGCCGAACAACGACAGCGCGGAGTAGCGCCCTCCGATGTCGGGAGGGTTCAGGAAGACGGCGCGGTAGCCCCTTTCCCGCGCCTCCTTCTCCAGCGGAGTGCCCGGATCGGTGATCGCCGCGAAGTGCGACCCCGGGGCCATCTGAAAGAAGTGACGCGCCAGCGCGGAGCTCTCCAGCGTCGTGCCCGACTTGCTGGCCACGATGAACAGGGTGTGCTCCGGGTCGATGACCTTCCCCACCGAGGCGATGGCCTCCGGATCGGTGGTGTCGAGCACGTGCAGCTCGGGATGGCCGGGCCGGCGGCGGAAGGTCCGGCGCAGCACGTCAGGGCAGAGGCTGCTCCCGCCCATACCCAGCAGCACCGCATGGCGCAGGCCGGCCTCGCGCGCTTCGCCCGCGAAGCGGCGAAGCTCTCCCGCACGCTGCCGCGTCCAGGCGGCCGCGTCGAGCCATCCCATCCTGCTCCCGATGACGCGCGCGTGGCTCTCGCCGCTCTTCCAGAGCGAAGCGTCCCGCGCGAGGAAGCGGCGGATGAAGTCCTCCCGCCGCAGCCGCGCGAGCACGGTGTCCACGCGCGCCTGGTGACGTCCTAGCTGGAACATGCTCCGTATTCTGACACGGAGGGGTGCAGGCGTGGCGCAAAAGAGAGATAATGCCCCGCGCCGGCGCGGGACATCCCGAGGCAAGCCCGCCCTGGGAGACCGGCGCCGCCGGAGGCCAGCCTGGACCCGACCACCTCGCGCTTCCTGAGGGCCTGCGCCCGGCGCGAGACCGATTGCACGCCGATCTGGATCATGCGTCAGGCAGGCCGCTATCTGCCAGAGTACCGCGCGATCCGCGAAGGCCGCACTCTGCTGGACCTGTGCCGCACACCCGAGCTGGCGTGCGAGGTGGCCATGCAGCCGCTGCGCCGCTTCGATCTCGACGCGGCGATCCTTTTCTCCGATCTCCTCGTCCCGGTGTCCGCCCTGGGGATCGACTTCGACATCGTGGAGAAGCGCGGGCCGGTGCTGGCCCGGCCCCTGCGCCGCAAGGAGGACGTGACGGCGCTGCCGTCCCCCGACCTGGGCGCCGTGTCCTACGTCTTCGACGCGGTGAAGGCCCTGCTGGCGGCCCTCGCCGCCGAGCGGCGCGCCGTGCCGGTCCTGGGCTTCGCCGGGGCGCCGTTCACGATGGCCAGCTACCTCATCGAGGGGGAGCCGTCGAGGCACTTCCAGAGGACCAAGCTCCTCATGCACGCCGAGCCGGAGATCTGGGCGCTGCTGCTGGACAAGCTCTCGGACCTGGTGGTGGGCTACGTCCGCGAGCAGGTGGCGGCCGGAGCGCAGGCCGTGCAGATCTTCGACAGCTGGGCCGGCTGCCTGACCCCCGCCGACTACAGGCGGCACGTCCTGGCGCCCACCCGCAAGATCTTCACCGCGATCGCGCGGCTCAACGTCCCGTCCATCCACTTCGCCTCGTCGGGCGAGAGTCTGCTGCCGGCGATGGCCGAGGCGGGAGGCGACGTGCTCAGCGTGGATTGGCGCATCCCGCTGAGTCGCGTGAGGGAGCGCTTCCCCGAGCGGGCCGTGCAGGGCAACCTCGATCCGTCGGCGTTGATGGCCCCCGCCCCGGTTCTGGAGCGCCTGGCCGCCGAGGTGCTCGACGAGGCGGGCGGCCGTCCGGGGCACATCTTCAACCTCGGTCACGGCATCCAGCCGGAGGCGTCGATCGACAACGTCGCCCGCCTCGTGGAGACGGTGCACGCGCGCACGCGCCGCGGTTGATCCGCCGTGACGCCGGAGATGGTCCTCGCCGTGGCCATCGCCGCCGCACCTTGGCCCGCCGCCCCGCCTCGGGCGCCCGCACCGGCTCCCGAGCTGGCCGTCTACGCGGCCGCCAGCCTCCGGCCGGCTCTGGAGAGGATCTCCGCCGCGTGGGAGCAGGCCGCCGGCGTCCGGCTCGTCCTGAACTTCGCCGCCTCCAACGATCTGGCCAGGCAGATCGCCGCCGCGGGCAAGGCCGACCTCTTCGTCTCCGCGGACGAGGCGTGGATGGACCACCTGGCCTCTCTCGGCCTGATCGACGCGGGATCGCGGCGCGCGTTTCTCTCCAACCGCCTGGTGGTGGTGGTCCCTGCCGGAGAGGGGGGCCCGCGCTTCCGGGACGCGGCGGGTCTGGCCTCCCCCGCCGTGCGCAGGATCTCCCTGGCCCATCCCGAAGCCGTCCCGGCAGGGCGGTACGCCCGGGCCTGGCTGGAGGCGGCCGGAGTCTGGGAGGCGGTCGAGCCCAAGATAGTACCGGCGGTGGACGCGCGCGCCGCCTTGGCCGCGGTGGAAGCCGGGGCGGCGGACGCGGGAGTGGTCTACCGCACCGACGCGGCCGGCACCCGGCGGGCGGAGATCCTCTTCGAGGCGCCGGAGGACGAATCTCCCGTCATCACCTACGTGATGGCGGCGATGGCCGGCCGGCCGCACCTGGAGCGGGCGCGAGCCGCGGCCCGCTGGCTGGCGGGACCGCAGGCCGCGCAGACCTTCCGGCAGCTCGGCTTCACCTTCCCTCCTGGAGCCCCGTGACCGGGCTGCTGTCGCCGCTCTGGCTGAGCGCGCAGGTGGCCGCCGCGGCCACGCTGCTGGTGCTCCCCCCGGCCTTCCTGCTGGGGCTGGCGCTGGCGCGGCGGAGCTTCCCCGGCAAGAGCGCCGTGGAGACGCTGGCGTCGCTCCCGCTGGTGCTCCCTCCCACCGCGGTGGGCTACCTGCTGCTGCGTCTGCTGGCCCGCGACGGGCCCCTGGGGCCGCGGGCCCTGGGGTTCGATCTCGATCTCCTGCTCACCTGGAAGGGCGCCGCGGTGGCCTCGGCGGTCATGGCCTTTCCGCTGGTGGCGCGCACCGCCCGCACCGCCTTCGAGGAGGTGGACCCCCGCCTGGAGGCGCTGGCGGCGAGCCTGGGGCTCGGCCGGCTGGCCGTGCTGCGCGAGATCACCTTCCCGCTGGCCCGCCGCGGCCTGATGGCGGCGGCGGTGATCGGCTTCGCCCGGGCCCTGGGAGAGTTCGGGGCCACGGTGATCGTGGCGGGGAGCATCCCGGGACGGACCCAGACGCTGGCCCTGGCCATCTTCAACGACCTTCAGGTGGGGCGCGACCGCGAGGCGCTGCTGCTGGTGGGGCTGACCGTGATTCTGTCGTTCGCCGCCCTCTGGACGGCCGAGGCCCTGGCGCGCGGGAGGCGCCGCGCCCGGTGAGCGCGACGCTGTCGTTCCATCTGGACGTGCCGATGGGGAGGTTCCCGCTGAGCTGCGCCTGGAGCACCGGCGAGACGGCCCTGGGCCTGTTCGGCCCTTCGGGAGCGGGCAAGACCACGCTCCTGGAGACCCTCGCCGGCCTGCGCGCGAACGCCCGCGGCCGCATCGAGGCGATGGGAGAATTGTGGCTGGACACGGCGGCGGGGGTCGATCGTCCCTCGCGCCTTCGAGGCGTCGGCTACGTTCCGCAGGACCAGCTTCTCTTCCCCCACCGGGACGTGATGGGCAACGTGATGGCGGGACGGCGGCGCGCCTCCGGCGCGGGGCGCCCGCTGCAGCCCGGCGCGGTTCTCGAGCTCCTGGAGCTGGGCCCTCTGCGGGGGCGGGCGGTCGGGTCGCTGTCGGGGGGCGAGAGGCAGCGGGTGGCGCTGGGACGGGCCCTCTGCTCGGGAGCGCGGCTCCTGCTGCTCGACGAGCCGCTGGCCGGGCTGGACCTCCCCCTGCGGAGGCGGACGCTGTCCCTGCTGCTGCGGGTGCGGGAGGAGCTGGGGGTGCCGACGCTGCACGTCTCCCACGAGCCGTCGGAGGTCCGCCTCCTGTGCCGCGACGTGCTGGTCCTGGAGCAGGGAAGACGGGTGGCCGCGGGGTCCCCGGAGCATCTGTTCGCCGATCCGGCGGTGGTGCCCATGGCGGCGCGCGACGGATACGACAACGTCCTGCGCGGGACCGCCCGCCGATCGGGCCGCGCGGCGGTGGAAGTGGGGCTGGCGGGAGGGGCGACCATCACCGTGGCCGGCGTGGGGGTTCCCGAGGGGCGCTCGGTGGCGGTGGCGGTGAAGGCGGAGGACCTGATCCTGGCCGCGGAGCCGCCCCGCGCGCTGTCCGCTCAGAACGTGCTCGCCGCGCGCATCACCGAGGTGAGGCCGGCCGGCGGGCAGGAGCAGGATCCGGAGGGGCAGGTGCGGGTTATGCTGGAGCTGGCCGGCGGAGGGGAAGGGAGCCTGATGGCCACCGTCACCCCCGCCGCGCGCGCGGAGCTGGGGCTGGAGGCCGGAGCGGCCGTGCACGTGGTGTGCAAGGCCAACGCCTGCCGCATCCTGGCGGTCTGGTGAGAGGCCGGGAGGCCCGGGAGGAAGGGATGGAGCTGGACGTGCGGGAGCTGAGGCCGGGGTTGTGGCGCTGGACGGCCACTCATCCGGAATGGGTGCCGGGCAAGGACAAGCCGGGAGGCTGGGGGCGCATGGTGGGGAGCGTCTCGCTGGAGCCGGCCGACCCCGCCGCTCCGCTCATCCTGTTCGATCCGCTGGCGCCGGCCGACGGCACCCCCGAGTCGGATCGGTTCTGGAAGGCGCTCGATCGCGACGTCGCCCGCCGGGGACGCCCCGTGGCGATCCTGCTGGCGAACAACTTCCACGAGAGGAGCGCCGGCCGGGTGCTGGATCGCTACCGCCGGGATCCCGGCGCGGAGGTCTGGGCGCACGCCGACGCGGTCCCCCGGCTGGAGGTGGCCGTGGACCACACGTTCCGGGAGACGGCGTCCCTGCCCGGCGGGGTCACCGCTCACCCCATCCCTGGGTTGGAGCGCTCGGAGACGATCTACCACATCGGAGCGCACGCGGCCCTGGTGGCCGCCGACGCGCTGATAGGAGCGGGAGGGGGGCGCGTGAGAGTGCCGCCTCCGTGGTGGGCCGAGGACACCCCCGAGGGGGCGGCCCGCTACCGCGACGAGCTGCGCCCCAGCCTGCGCCGCCTGCTGGAGCTCCCGATCGAGAGAATCCTGGTGTCGCACGGAGAGCCGGTGCTGGCCGGGGGGGCCGCCGCCCTGCGGGAAGCGCTGGATTCACCTCCCTGGGGGGAGTGATCCGGCGGGCCGGACCTGCTGCCGGCGCAGCGCGCGAACGTGCCGCTCGTCGTGCCCGTAGACGTCCGGCAGCTCCACGATCCCGCCGGCGGCGTCAGGGCGGACGGTCAGGTAGACCAGATGCACCGGGACCGGCTCGGACAGCTCGAGGGTGGAGGTGTCCCCCTCGGCGATGGCCCGCTCCAGCGACTCCCCGGTCCAGCCGTCCGCGGCGAGCAGCGAGGCGGCCAGCTCGATCGGCCGCTCCAGCCGGATGCACCCCGCGCTGACGTCCCTGTCCCGCTCCGAGAACAGGTGGCCCATCGGCGTGTCGTGCAGCAGGAGGTTGAAGCGGTTGGGGAAGAGGAACTTGATCCGTCCCAGCGGGTTGTGCTGCCCCGCCGCCTGGGTGAAGCGGTAGGGAAGGGGGCCGTCTCCGATGGCTTCCCAGTCCACAGCCTCCGGCTGGATCTCCCCCCGGGCGCCCGGCCCCCGCCAGACGCGGATGCCGCGCTCGCGCAGCAGCTCCGGGTCCCGGCGGGCCAGGGGGAGGATGTCCCGCCGGGCGGTGGGCTCGGGGATCGACCAGGCCGGGTTGAGGGCCACCGAGACCACGCGCGAGCTGATCACGGGCGTGGGTGAGGCCGGCGTGCCCACCATCACCTTCATGCGGCGGACCACCTGCCCGCCGTCCCGCTCTTCGAGGTCCAGCCCCGGGATGTTCACCAGCAGGTGCCGGCGGCCCAGGTCCCTCCGGCTCCATCTCCAGCGGTCCATGTTGATCCGGAGGGCCATCGCCCGGGCCGAACCGGGTGGCTCCCCGGCCAGCGCCTCGCGCAGCGCCGCGTACTCCTCCCCCCCGGGAGCGAGCCGATCCAGCGTGTCGTCGATCGATCCCTCCCGCAGGGCGTGGGCCAGCGCCGCCGCCAGGCCGGGCTTGCCGCCGCCAGCTCCCCAGTGGATCCCGGCCTGCCGGGGCGTGATCCGCCCCTCGGCGAGATGGCGCGCGTAGCGAAGGAAGAGTCCCGTCAGCAGCACGTCCCGCCGGGACGGATCGGGCTCGTCCCGCAGTGGCCGCAACGGGTAGTCGGCCGGGTCGAGGCCGTCCGCGGCGGCGCCCGCGATCCTCCGCTCCAGCGCCACTGCGGCGCGCCGGCCGGCGGGGCCCTGCCACGCGGGGAGGAAGCCGCGGGCCGCGTAGAATCCCCGGGACTCTCCGGCGGCGGCGGCCCGGATCGCTTCGGCGGACACGGGACCGCCTCGCCCGGGGCCCGCCAGGACGAGGGCCGCCAGCAGCGCCAACGCCGGCGGGGCGGCCCAGGCCCGTGCTCCCATGCCCTCGACCTGCGCAAGGAGCGTGCCGCCGGGGCCCGGAGCCGGAGAGGAGCGCGGGACCGGCTCCCTGTCGGAGATTCCGGGACAACCCCCCGGGCGGTCGAGTCGTCAACGCATCGGGGCGTGAGCAGCACCTCGATGCAGCCGGTGCGGATGGTCCGTCTCAGACCCCGGAGAGGAACTCCACCACGGCGCGACGGCCCCCGCGCGGGATGGAGGCGCCGTCGCCCACCAGCACGGCGTCGAAGGGATGCTGCAGCAGCCGCTCCAGGCCCCGTCGGGCGGCGGCGGGGTCGGCGTACTTGGCATCCGGGAGCATGGAGAGCCTCCCAGCCGGCTTGCCCAGAAGCGCGTCGCCCAGGATGATGGCGTTGGAGCGCGGGCAGAGCAGCGCCGTCTCGCCGGCGGTCTTCTGCCCGCTGAGCGCAAGGGCCACGAGCCCTCCTGGCAGCCGCTCGCCGTCGCGGAAGGTCCCTCCCGGCCGGGCCGCCGCCGGCGCCGCCTCGAAGTCGAGCTGGGAGATCAGCACAGGGATGCGCCACAGCGCGGCGGCCGCCGAAGCGTCGCGGGTGTGGTGCGCGTTGGTGATCAGGATGGCGGCAGGCCTGCCCAGCTGCTCGATCGCCTGCACCTGGCCGGGCGCGAGCGCGGGAGGATCGATCAGCACGTTGCCCTGGTCGTGCAGGACCAGGTGGCCGTTGAAATCGAGCCCTTTCTCGTCGTTGAACACGGACCACTCGTGGATCCCCGGCGCCAGGAGGTTCACGCCAGATCCTTGCCGAAGATCACCTTGTCGTCTCCGGGGGCGAAGAAGCCCGGGATCCTGGCGATCTCGGCGTACCCGGCCGACTCGTAGAAGCGCCGGGTCGGCCCGTACGAGCTCTTGCCGCCCGTCTCGATCAGGATCTTGCGGGCTCGCCGCTCCCGCAGGTCCTCCTCCATGCAGGCGATCAGGCTCCTGCCCAGGCCCCGGCCGTGAAGCGCGGGGTCCACGGCGATCCAGTAGAGATCCCAGCATCGGTCGGAGAGGGGGACCTGGCCGTAGCACATGTACCCCGCCAGCCTCCCTCCCAGGTCCAGGCAGCGGAAGTGGTAGTCGGTCTGGCCGGGACGCTCCAGGGCGAAGTCGATCAGCTCCAGGGCCACCTGGATCTCCGCCGGATGGAAGGCCCTGGTGGCCTCGAGGATGGCCAGGAGCCCCGGTCTGTCCCCCGCGTGCATCATCCGAATGGAGGCGGCGGCCTCCTGCGGGCGGGGCTGGCTCATGGCGCGTATACTACCGCACTTCGGGAGGAGCGCGGCATGCCTGGGCACAGTCTGTTCACCTGGACCTCCCAGCGCGAGGCCCGTCCCGTCCGGCTGGCCGGAGGAAAGGGAGCCTGGTTCCACGACGAGGAGGGGACACGCTACCTCGACTTCGGATCGGTCGTCTTCAACGCCAACGCCGGGCACAACCATCCTGCCATCCTCGATGCCATGCGGCGCCAGCTCGACGAGCTGGCCGTGGCCGGCCCGTGGATGACCACGCGCGTGCGCGAGGACGCCTCGCGCGCGCTGGCCGCGTCCGCTCCGGCCGGCCTCACCCGCTTCCTGTTCACCTTGGGCGGTGCCGACGCCAACGAGCACGCCGTGAAGATGGCCTGCCAGGCCACCGGCCGGCGCAAGGTGGTGTGCCGGACGGGGTCGTACCACGGAGCGACCTGGGGAGCGTTGTCCTTCTCCGACGACCCGCGCACGCGGCCGTTCCATCCCGCCCTTCCCGGCGTGGTGAGGGTGGAGGAGCCGGCCTGCCATCGCTGTCCCTGGAGCACTTCCCCCGACCGGTGCGACCGTCCGTGCGCGGCCCACGTGGAGGAGGCCATCGAGAGGGAAGGGCCCGGCCAGGTGGCGGCGGTGCTGATGGAGACGCTGGCCGGGATCAACGGCGGCTACTTCCCCCCGGCCGACTACTACGCCCGCCTGCGCCGGATCTGCGATCGGCACGGCATCCTGCTGATCCTCGACGAGGTGCTGACAGGGTTCGGCAGGACCGGCGCCTGGTTCGCCCTGGACCACTACGGCGCCCGGCCCGACATGGTCACCCTGGGCAAGGGGATCACCTCCGGCCACGCTCCGCTGGGGGCGGTGGCGGTCGGCGAGAGGGTGGCCCGGCACTTCGAGGACCATGAGCTGATGACCGGACTGACGGCCACGGCCCACCCCGTCAGCCTGGCCGCCGCTCTGGGCAACCTCCAGGCGATGCGCCAGGACGACCTGGTCGGCCGCTCCCGCCGGCTCGGCGCGCGGCTGCTGGAGAGTCTGCGGGAGCTCGCTCTCCGGCGGCCGATCGTCGCCGACGTGAGAGGGGCGGGGCTGTTCGCCTGCCTGGAGCTGTCGCGCCCGGCCGCCGCCCAGGTGAAGGCGGCCGCCTGGCAGCGACGCCTGAGCCTGCCCGCCCGCGGGCGGCTCGTCTTCGTGGCCCCCCCTCTGGTCATCGAGGACCAGGACCTGACCGCGGGGATCGGCCTTCTGGACGCGGCGCTCGGATCGGTCTGAGGCCTCCGGCCGCCTGGAAGGGTAGGGCCGCCTTTGCTACGATCTGCGCCGTCAACCAACCGACAAGGAGGCTTCCATGGTGCGTCTCGGTGCTCTCGCTCTGGCCCTGCTCCTGTCGGCCCCACCCGCCTGGGAGCTGGTGGGCCGCCTCGGCCGCGTCAGGACGGTCTACGTCGACTCGTCCCGGATCCAGGACAAGCAGCTCCTGGCGTCCATCGTCTCGGCCATCCTGGCGGAAGAAGGGAGGGAGAAGCCGGTGGAGATCGGCTTCTTCGTGGACAGGGCCTACACCCCACGGACTCTTCCCTACCCGCCCGGGCACAAGCCGCACTACAGAGCGAAGTACAACTGGATTCCGGCCAAGCAGGCCAGCCGCTTCGTCCGGCTCGAGCCGAAGGACGCCAAGCAGCCGCACGGGGCGCTGAAGGAGATCGAGGAGAGCCTCCCTCTGCCCTAGGTCAGGGCCGGACCCCCTCCAGCACCCCGCGGCGGGAGAGCGCCCCCTCCACGATCGCCCGGATGAGTCCGTCGTACCCGTGGCCGCTGGCCCGGGCGGCCCGGGCCAGGCCTGCGCCGTCGGTGATGTCGGGATTGGCGTTGACCTCCAGGATCCAGGGCCGATCCTGGTGGTCCAGGCGGAAATCCACCCTGCCGTAGTCCCGTATCCCGGCGGCCCTGCACGCCGCCACCGAGAGCTGCTTGATCCTCGCCTCCACGGCGGGGGCCACCTGGGCCGGACAGACGCCGCGTGTGTTGCGGTACTCGAAGGAGTCGTGCACCCACTTGGAGCGGTACCCGACCACCTTGCGCTTCCCTTCGGGGTAGCTGAAGACGATCTCCGACAGCGGCAGCGCCGTGGGAGGGTCGTTGCCGATGACCGCCGAGTTGATCTCCCGTCCGTCGATGTACTGCTCCACCACGGCGTCCTGGGCGTATCGCTCGTGGACGTGGCGCGTCCTGGCCGCCAGGTCCTCCGGGCCCTCCACCACGGAGGACTCGTCGATGCCGACGCTGGCGTCCTCGAAGGCCGGTTTCACGATCAACGGGAAGGAGAGGCGGGCGCCCGCGGCGAGCTCGTCGCCGGGGCGCCCGCGAGGCACCAGGACGCCGGACGGGGTGGGCAGACCCAGCCCTGACAGGAGCGCCTTGGTGAGCGATTTATGGGTGGTCAGCCCGCATGCCAGAGGCCCCGACCCGGTGTACGCCGCCCCCAGGAGCTCCAGCAAGGCGGGCATGTTCATGTGTGCCAGGTTCGAGCCGCGGAACGACTCGCAGAGGTTGAAGACCACCCCGCCGGGGTGGGCGCGCACCCACTCCACGACGGGGGCGATGTCCTCCTCGACGTAGATGCGGGAAGGGGCGTGACCGAGCCGCTTGAGGCTCCCCTCCACGGCGATGACCTCGACGATGACGTCCTCGTCGTCGGGGTTGCCGGCGGGGGACTCCGGAAGGGCGTCGGGGGGCTTGCACCACAGGACTCCGATGTCGGCCACGGGAAGCGGCCTGCTAGGCGCCCGGCTGCAGATCACGCAGCCGCGCCGCGGCCGCCGGCCGCCGGGAGAGCCTGCGGCTGCGGCCGATCGCCTCGCTCAGGATGCGGCCGATCAGCTCCTCGTAGGAGATCCCCTCGAAGCGGGCGATGAAGGCCAGGTCGCTGGTGCGCGGGTTGAGGCCGGCCAGGGGATTGACCTCCAGGCAGCAGGGGCGGCCCTGCGCGTCGCAGCGGATGTCCACCCGGCTGAAGTCGCGGCATTCCAGCGCCCGGTGGGCGGCCAGGGCCACCGCCTCGACCTTGCGCCGCAGCGGCGGCTCGATCTCCCGCCCCGCCTTGTACAGCACCTTTTCCGCGAACTCGGCCTTGGATGTCCCGGTGTAGATGGTGTCCTCGGCCGGATCGGCCACGATGACCTCCATCGTGCCCAGGACCGCCGGCTCCCCCGTCCCCATGACGCCGGTGGTGAACTCGCGTCCCGGGAGGTACTCCTCCACGAGGGCCGGCTGCCTGTAGGTGCGGATGACCCGCGAGACCTGCCGGCGCAGCGAGCGCATGTCCTTGACCAGCGACTGCACGGTGACCCCCTTGGCGGTCCCCTCGTGGATCGGCTTTACGAAGAGGGGGAACTCCACGTCCCAGGCGTCCACCTCGGCCACTCCGGGGGCCACGAACCAGTCGGGTGTGGGGACCCTCTCGCTCCGGAAGATCTTCTTGGACATCCCCTTGTCCAGGCTGACGGCCATGGTCAGCACGTCGGAGCCGGTGTAAGGGATGCCCAGGAGCTCGAGTATGGCCGGGACCTGCGCCTCGCGCCCGCGTCCGTCCAGCCCTTCGGAGATGTTGAACACCAGGTCGACGTCCAGATCGTCGTCCTGGGCCATCTGCATCACGCTCAGGGCGTTGCCGAGGCGGACGGTGCGGTGGCCATTGGCCCGGATGGCCGACTCCAGCGCCCCGATCGTCTCCTCGGTGTCCAGCTCGGTGGCCGCGTCCGGCGGATCGTCGGGCAGAGGGACGTACTCGTCCTTCAAATCGTAGGTCAGGCCGACCTTCATTGGGGTTCCTCGTGGTAGGTGTACCGGCGGCCGGCGTAGTTGCGCAGCGTCAGCACGTTGCCGGAGTGCTCCAGCACGTAGTTCGGGCTCACCGGCACTTTGCCTCCCCCTCCCGGAGCGTCCACGACGAATGTCGGGACGGCGTAGCCCGTGGTGTGACCCCGAAGCGACTCGATGATCTCCACTCCGCGGGAGACCGGGGTCCTGAAGTGGGTGGTCCCCGTGACCGGGTCGCACTGGTAGACGTAGTAGGGCCTCACCCGGATCTTGAGCAGCTCGTGGACCAGCCGCTTGAAGACGGCCGGGTCGTCGTTGATGCCCTTGAGCAGGACCGACTGGCTGCCCAGCGGAAAGCCGCCGTCGGCCAGCATGGAGCAGGCCTTCTTCACCTCGGGGGTGATCTCCGCAGGGTGATTGAAGTGGATGCTGAGCCAGAGGGGGTGGTACTTCCTCATGGTCTGCACCAGCTCGTCGGTGATCCTCATGGGGAGGAACACCGGGACCCTGGTCCCGATCCGGATGAACTCGATGTGATCGATCGCCCGCAGCCGGCTCAGCAGCTCGTCCAGCCGCTTGTCGGAGAACAACAGGGGGTCCCCCCCGGAGATGAGGACGTCGCGGACCTCCTTGGTCCGGCGCAGGTACTCGATGGCCGCGTCGAGCCTCGGCCCGAACATCATCTCGTTCTCGTCGCCCACCCAGCGGGACCGGGTGCAGTACCGGCAGTAGGCGGCGCACATATTGAGAGGGAGCAGCAGGACCCTGTCCGGGTAGCGGTGGACGATCCCCGGCACCGGGGAATGGCTGTCCTCGGCCAGGGGATCCAGCATCTCGTGGCGGGACACCAGGTGCTCCTGGGCGGTCGGGATCACCTGCATCCTCAACGGGCAGCGCGGGTTGGACGGATCCAGCAACGACGCCCAGTAGGGGGTCACGGCCACCGGAAAGCGCCCCTGAGCCATCTTGATCCCGTTGATCTCCGACGGCGTCAGCCGGATGTACTTCTGCAGATCCTCGATCGAGGCGAGGCGGTTTCTCATCTGCCATCGCCAGTCGTTCCAGTTTTTTGGGTCGATCTGAGGCTGGGGGAGCTGGGGATTACTCGAGTCTGTCTCCATGAAGCCCTCGGGGGCTCCCTGAACCCGTTGATCCCAGAAGACGGCCGTGCATGATGTTGGAGGATGACCGGGGGCCGGCGGGCACGGGGTTCGGCATGTTCGAGCGCATGCTCAAGGGAGCCATGGGTGGGAAAGGGTGGAGGTGCGGCGAGGACGATCCTCGCAATGGGTCGGGGTGATCACCTGACCCGGCTGGCTCTGATGATCTCGAGCTGTGTTCCTCTCGTTTCCGATCAGCTCATCGACACTCGATGCGATCGTCATCATGTTGCGGATAACATTAACACGATCCGATCGACTGTCAAGAAAAAGAGACTCGATCGCGGAAATTTTTTGGACGTGACGAGTCCTCCGGCGGCGAGGAGACGAGCGCGATGGTTATGAAGGAGATTCTCGAACGGATGGTGCTCCTCCTGTCGAGAGGGGAGACCGTCGCGGTGGCGACCATCCTGTCGGCCAGCGGGTCGCTGCCGATGTCGCGCCGGTCCAAGATGCTGATCGCGCAGGACGGGTCGGCTGCGGGCACGGTGGGAGGAGGCTGCCTGGAAGCGGAGGTCCACGCCCTCGCCCGCACCGCCATCCGCACCAGGCGGCCGGGTCTGCGGAGGTTCACGCTGACCGAGGCGGAGGCGGGGGCCGAGGGACTGAACTGCGGGGGGACCGCCGAGATCCTGATCGAGCCGATGGAGGGAGCCGGCGCGCTCGCGCTGCACGCGGCGGCGCTGGAGGCCATCGGCCGGCGCGACGAGACGGTCCTGGCCACGCTCCTGGCGGGCTGCCGCTCGGAGACCCCTTCGGTCGAGGGAAAGGCCCTGGTCGGCTGGAAGGGGCTGCGCCTGGGATGGGGATCGCTCGCCGATGCGGGCTCGCCGGGCGCGGCCGCAGCGGTGGAGGAGGCTCTGTCCCTGCTGGGGTCGGACAGGGCCGCCGTTCTGGAACTGGACAGGAGCAGCGAGCGGAGGCTCTTCCTGGAAACGGTCAGCGCGCCTCCCACGCTCTATCTCTTCGGCGGCGGGCACGTGGCCCTGGCGGTGGCCAGGGTGGCCCGCACGGCCGGCTTCAGGGTGGTGGTGATCGACGACAGACCCGACTTTGCGAACCGCGAGCGCTTCCCCGAGGCCGACGCCGCCCTGGTGCTGCCGCTGCAGAGTGCGTTCGAGCACCTGGCCATCGGCCCGGAGGACCATGTGGTGGCGGTGACCCGGGGCCACCAGCACGACGAGCCGGTCATCGAGCAGGCCCTCAGGACGAAGGCCGCCTACATCGGCATGATCGGATCGCGCCGCAAGGTCGCCATTCTCTGGCGGAGGCTGGAGGCCCGGGGGGTCTCCCGGCAGGAGCTCCAGCGGGTCCACGCTCCCATCGGGCTGCCGATCGGCGCGGACACGCCCGGGGAGATCGCCGTCAGCATCGTGGCCCAGATGGTGCAGGTGAGACGAGAGAGGCCCGGGACGGGCCGCTGAGCGGCCGGCCGGTCAGCGGCCGGGCTGCGCGGGGGTGCGCCGGTGCGACACCTGGTCCACGGTGAGCTGCGCCATCCCCAGGATCCACTCCGCCTCGGCCGTGGCCCGGTCGGCGTCCACCATCATCACCTTCTCGGGGGGCATGCCGTCTTCGGAGACATCGATGGGGCGGTGGCGGCGCAGATCCTCGTAGATCTCCGAGATCCTGTCGGCATGGACCCGGACCTCGGCCGGGAGCAGGGGCATGTTCTCCCTGAGCACTTCGCCCGGGTCCCGCCACCGGGAGACCTCGACCCCGGTGATCCGCAGCATCCCCCTGAAACAGAGCTCGACGATGTCGCGCGCCTCCCGGATCACGTCGGAGAAGTCCGCCTCCTCCCTCAGGGTGTCGAGCGCCCGCAGGCGCGCGCGCGCCCTCTCCAGGAACGCTTCCGCGAGCCTGAGGTTGGTCATGGACGATCCTTCGGTCACGATGGTCCGCGGCATGCTCACTCCAGCCGATCGACGTCGAGCGAACACTTTGTATTCTAGCAAATGGCATACCATTGCCAAGCACTTTCTTCGGATCCCCTCGCCAGGGGCTTCCTGGAGCGCGGCCCCCGGGGCCGGGATGGTAGAATCGCGCCCCTATGGCCTCCGATCCCCCCCCGCTCGCCGAAGGCGGCAGCCCCGAGCGGCAGCGGGGGAAGGTCGCCCGCCTGGCCCGCATCCTGGTCGGGGCGCCCCGTAACCCGCTCGATCCAAGGATTTTCCACAAGCTCAGCCTGGCCGCGTTCCTGGCCTGGGTCGGGCTGGGGGTGGACGGGCTCTCCTCCTCCGCCTACGGGCCCGAGGAGGCCTTCCGGGCCCTTGGGGACTACCGCCATCTGGCCCTCCTGCTCGCCGTGATGATGGCCGCAACCATCGGCATCATCTCCGCCTCCTACGCTCAAATCATCGAGAACTTCCCAACGGGGGGAGGCGGCTACGTGGTCGCCACCAAGCTGCTGGGGTCCTATGCCGGGGTGATCTCCGGGTGCGCCCTGGTGTTCGACTACGTCCTGACCATCGCCGTGTCGATCGCCAGCGGCGCCGACGCCGTCTTCAGCCTCCTGCCGCCGGAGACGGCCGGCGGATGGAAGGTCCCCTTCTGCTTCCTGGCCCTTGCCGTTCTCATCGTCATGAACATGCGCGGGGTCAAGGAATCGGTCGCCGTCCTGATGCCGGTCTTCCTGACGTTCCTCGTCACCCATGGCCTGGTGGTGCTGGTGGGGATCTTCGGCAACCTGTCCCACCTGGCTGAGAACGTGGGGCTGGCCGTCGAGGAGATCGACACCGGCCTCGGGACGCTGGGGTTCTGGGGGCTGTTCATCGTCTTCATGCGGGCCTACGCCCTCGGCGGCGGGACCTACACCGGGATCGAGGCGGTCAGCAACGGACTGGCCGTGCTCAAGGAGCCCCGCGTGGCGACCGCCAAGCGGACCATGCTGTACATGGCGGTGTCACTGGCCTTCGTGGCGGGAGGGATCCTGGTCTGCTACCTGCTGACCGGCGTGGAGCCCCAGGAAGGAAGGACCCTCAACGCCGTCCTGCTGGAGACCGTGGCCGGCTCCTGGACCATCGGGGGGCTCCCCATCGGCCGGTGGTTCCGCACCGTGGCCCTGCTGTCCACCACGGCCCTGCTCTTCGCCGCGGCCCAGACCGGCTTCCTGGGAGGGCCGGGCGTGCTCAGCAACATGGCCCTGGACGGGTGGGTCCCGAAGCGCTTCGCCCACATCAGCGAGCGCCTGGTGGTGAAGAACGGCATCGTCCTGATGGGAGTGACCGCGGGGCTGACCCTCTTCTACTCGGGCGCCTCGGTCCACATCCTGGTGGTCATGTACAGCATCAACGTCTTCCTCACCTTCACCCTCTCGCAGGCGGCCATGTGCTGGCACTGGGTGCGGGAGCGGCGGGCGGGCCGCCGGTGGAAGCACGGGCTGAGCATCAACGGCGTGGGGCTGGTCCTGACCGGCATCATCCTTGTGGTGACCGCCGTGGTGAAGTTCAAGGAAGGCGCCTGGATCACCCTGGTCATCACCGCCTGCTTCGTCGTGCTCTGCCTGAGGATCCGGGGGCACTACCGCTCCATCCGCTCCCTGCTGCGCCGCCTCGACGCCGACTTGATGGAGGTGCCCGCCGGGGCGCCGCCGGCGGACGCCGAGGAGAGGGCGCGCCTGATGGATCGCGGCGCTCCCACCGCGGTGATGCTGGTGAGCGGCTACTCCGGGCTGGGGCTGCATTCGTTCCTGGCGGTGCACAACCTCTTCCCCGGGCACTTCAAGAACTTCGTCTTCATCAGCGTGGGGGTCATCGACACGGGCAACTTCAAGGGCGTCCAGGAGATCGTGAACCTGGAGCGCAACACCATCGAGACGCTCGACAAGTACGTCCAGTACGCGCGCTCGCTGGGGTTCAACGCGACGTCCCGGCACGCCCTGGGGACGCTGATGGTCCCGGAGATGAGGAACCTCTGCGCCCAGGTGCGCAAGGAGTTCCCGCGCGCGGTGTTTTTCGCGGGGCGGCTCATCTTCCGCGAAGAGAAGTTCTACCACCGCTGGCTGCACAACCAGTCGTCGGCCACGCTGCAGCGGCGGCTGCAGTTCGACGGGGTCCCCCTGGTCATCCTGCCGATCCGGGTGCTGTAGCGCCCGCTCGCTCCGCGCCGCGGATCAGATCACGCCCAGCTCGCGGCCGACCTTCTTCATGGCGGCCACGGCGAAGGCGAGGTCGTCGCGGGTGTGGGCGGCGGAGATCTGGCAGCGGATCCTGGCGTGCCCCTGCGGGACGACCGGGTGGCCGAAGCCGGTGACGAAGACCTTCTCCTCCAGGAGGCGCTCGCTCATGCGGATGGCGAAGGAGGTCTCGCCCAGGATGATCGGGACGATGGGAGTGGGGCCGTCGAGCGGCTTGAAGCCGGCGGCGGCGATCTCCTGCCGGAACCAGGCGGTGTTCTCGCGCAGGCGCCCCGCGAGCTCGGGATGGGCTTCCAGGGTGCGCAGCGCGGCCAGCGCCGAGCCGGCCACGGTGGGGGGGAGCGCGTTGGAGAAGAGCTGGGGCCGGGATCTCTGGATCAGATAGTCGCACAGCGCCGCGGGGCCCGCGGTGAAGCCGCCCGCGGCCCCACCCAGGGCCTTGCCCAGGGTGGAGGTGATGATGTCCACCTTGCCCTGGAGCCCGAAGTGCTCGGGCGTGCCCCGCCCCGTCGGGCCCATGACCCCCGTTCCGTGCGAGTCGTCCACCGCCACCACGGCATCGTACCGGCGAGCCAGGTCCAGGATGTCGGGCAGGCGGGCGATGTCCCCCTCCATGGAGAAGACGCCGTCGGTGAAGACGAGCCGGTGCCTGGCCGAGGCCGAGGCGCGCAGATGCTCCTCCAGGTGCGCCATGTCCGAGTGGCGGTAGACCTTCCTCGCCGATTTGGTGGCCCGCACGCCGTCGATGACGCTGGCGTGGTTCAGCTCGTCGGAGATCACCACGTCGTCCTCGCCCAGGAACGTCGGTGTCAGGCCGGTGTTGGCCGTCCAGCAGGAGACGTAGGTGAGGGCCGCCGCGGTCCCCAGGAAGGCCGCCAGCTCCTTCTCCAGCTCGTGGTGGATGTCGAAGGTCCCGCAGATGAAGCGCACCGATGAGGTGCCCGCGCCCAGGCGATCCAGGGTCTCCTTGCCAGCCCGCACCACGTCGGGGTGCGCGGAGAGCCCCAGGTAGTTGTTGGAGGAGAGCACCAGCACGCGGCCGCGGCCGGCCATCTCCACCCAGGGAGCCTGGGGGCTGGTGAGGGTGTTGAGCCTCTTGTAGACCCCCCGGGCCTTGAAGTCCTCCAGCTCGGCCGACAGACGCCTGGCGAAGCCGTCGTTCATCGTCCGCCGTCCATGGAGAGGATGACCTTCCCCGCCCCCGAGGCGATCGCCTCGATGGCCTTCTCGAAGTCCGCGAGCTCGAACCGGTGGGTGATCACCGGAGCGGGATCGAGGAGGCCGGCGCGGAGGAACGACCGCATGGCGTACCATGTCTCGAACATGCGGCGCCCGATGATCCCTTTGACGGTGATCCCCTTGAAGATGACGTCCCGCGCCAGATCGAGCGGGACCTCCGCGCCCGGCAGCCCCAGCAGGCAGACCTCGCCGCCGTCGCGCACGATGCGCAGGCCGTCCCGGATGGCCCCCGGGTGTCCCGACATCTCCAGCACGACGTCGGCGCCGAGCCCTTCGGTGGCCGATCGCACGGCCCGCTCGAGGTCGGTCTGCTCCGGGTTGATGGCGTGGGAGGCCCCCATCATCCTGGCCAGCTCCAGCCGCGCGGGCTGCACTTCCGAGGCGAAGATGCGGCTCGCTCCCGACGCCCTGGCGATGCCGATGCAGAAGAGCCCGATGGGGCCGCAGCCGGTCACCAGGACGCTGCGGCCGCGGACGTCGGCGGACATGACCGTGTGGAAGGCGTTGCCCAGCGGATCGTGCACCGCCGCCACGTCGATGCCGATCTCGGGGTCGACGGCCCAGACATTGGCAGCGGGCATGACGATGTAGTCGGCGAAGGCGCCGTCGATGTCCACCCCGATGATGCGGACGCTGCGGCAGATGTGCTGGTTGCCCGTGCGGCACTGCACGCAGAGCCCGCAGGCGATGTGGGACTCGGCGGTCACCACGTCTCCGGCGCGGACGCCGGCCGCCTCGGACCCCACCTCCTCGACCACCCCGGCGAACTCGTGGCCGATGGTCACCGGAGGCTTGAGCCGCCCGGAGGCCCAGGCGTTCCAGGCGTAGATGTGGGCGTCGGTTCCGCAGAGCCCGACGCGCCGGACGCGGATCAGGACGTCGCGCGGCCCCGGCCGGGGCACCGGGACGTCCTTGAGGACAAGGCCTTTGCCGGGCCGATCCTTGACGAGGGCTCTCATGGAGGTCGCGGCGAGTGTACTTCGGTGCGCTCCGGAGGGTCAAGACGAGCCGGTCCGCGCGGCTGGAACGGCGCGCCGGGGCTGTGGTACCTTCGACGGACCGTGTACACCGTCACCGAGACAGTCCACTTCTGCTACGGGCACCGCCTTCTCGAGTATCAGGGGAAGTGCATCCATCCCCACGGCCACAACGGCAAGGTGGAGATCGAGCTGGCCTCCGAGAGGCTGGATCGGCTGGGGATGGTGGTGGACTTCTCCGACATCGGCGACGCCATGAAGGCGTGGATCGACGCCAACCTCGACCACCGCATGATCCTGCGCCGGGACGATCCCCTCTGCGCCGTCCTGGCCGGCATGGGGGAGCCGTTCCATGCCATGGAGGTCAACCCGACCGCCGAGGCCATCGCCCGCGTCATCTACGACCACGCCGCGGGCAGGAACTTCCCGGTGAAGGAAGTGCGGCTGTGGGAGACCGAGTCCTCGGTGGCCTCCTATTCCGGAGCGGCGGCGCGCTCCTGACCCTCGCGCCTGCCGGCGGTCCGGCCCGGCTCCCCGGCGCCCGCCAGCGCCTTCAGGGGATCGACCGGCACCCCCCTCAGCCTCACCTCGAAGTGGAGATGGGGGGTGGAGGCGTTGCCGGAGCGTCCCACCAGCGCGATCACGTCCCCCGCGGAGACACGCTGGCCGGGCTGCACCAGGTTGCGCGCGTTGTGCCCGTAATAGGAGACCAGTCCGCCGCCGTGATCCAGGGTGACCAGGCGGCCGTAGGTCCCGAACGACTCCTCCACCCTCTGCACCACGCCGGCCGCCGCCGCGGCCACCGGCGAGCCCTCCTCCGACTTGATGTCGACCCCTTTGTGCCGCCGCCCGCCGCGCGGGGCCGCGAAGCCGGACAGGATGGGACCCCGCACCGGCCAGAAAGAGGCCTCCCCCAGGAGCGGGGCGGGAAGGGCCGGTGAGGCCGGCGAGGGCCGCGACGGCCGGTGAGGGATCACCAGCCGTCTGCCCGCCGCCAGGCGGGACGGGTCGGCGATGCCGTTGGCCGCGGCGATGCGGCGCACTGTCAGGCCGTAGCGCCGGGCGATCGACGAGAGGGTCTGGCCCCGCTCGACGACGTGGGTCAGCTCGTGGGCGGCCACCGGCGCCGGGACAACCAGGGCGAGCGCCAGGGCCAGGATGGCCCTCCTCATCACGGGCCAATATAGATGGAGCGGACCGGCCCGGACCATCCCTCCGCGGGGGGCTTCAGCCGTGCGTTTCGTGCGCGGTGATCACGCGGCCCCGGGTCTCGGGCAGCGTCCACACCCAGGCCGCAGCGGCCAGGGAGAAGAAGGCCGCCAGGGCGATGCCTCCCGACAGGCGGTACTGCTCCGACATCGCCTGGACCACGATCGGGGCGGCGAACTGCACCCCTCGGGCCATGTTGTAGACCGTCCCCATGGCCGTGTTGCGCAGCCACGTGGGGAAGAGCTCCGAGAAGTACGGACCGAAGTTCGACCACGTGCCGGTGCCGATCCCCACCACGGACATCGCCGCCAGCAGCAGCGCGGGGCTGGCCGCCACCCAGTCCCAGCCCAGGGTGATCCCCAGCAGCCCGGATCCCATCAAGCTGGCGTAGAGGGTGAACGCCGGCTTGCGCCCCCACCGGTCGGACACCAGGCCGAACGTGAGGTAGCCGAGCAGCTCGCCGCAGACGATCACCAGGATCCAGAGCCCCGAGCGGGCGATCCCCATCCCCCGCTCCTCGCGCAGGTACGTCGGCAGCCAGGCGAAGGTGAACCAGTACGCCGACATGTTGAAGGTGGTCAGCACGAACGCGCGCAACGTCCTCCAGGCCATGCCGCCGGTGAGCAGCGCCCGCACGCGCTCCCCGGCCGTCGCGCCGCCGCGGCCGGAGCGCGCCGCGGAGCTCTCCAGCCAGACGTCCGATTCGGGGACCGCCTTGCGGATGACCGTGATCAGCAGCGCGGGGAGAGCCGACACCATGAAGCAGGCGCGCCAGCCGATCGCGGGGGCGGCGAACGAGCCGACGATGGCGGCCAGGCCGACGCCCAGCGGAGCGCCCGTCTGCATGAGCGCGCCGAACCGGCCTCTCAGGCGGGGAGGGAAGACCTCCGAGACCAGGGCGTGGCCCGTGGCCCACTCCCCCCCGACCCCCAGTCCGGTCAGGACGCGCGCGGCGGCGAGGGTCGGAACGTCCACCGCCAGTCCGCTCAGGAAGGTCCCCGCGCTGAACGTGAGGATGGTGACCTGCAGGATCGGCTTGCGCCCGTAGCGGTCGGCCAGCGCTCCGAACAGGAGCCCGCCCACGGCCGTGGCACCGAGCGAGAGGCCCAGGATCCAGGCATGCTCCGCGCGCCCGAACCCGAGCTCCGCGCCGATGGCGGACAGCAGGAACGTGTACAGGATGAGGTCGTAGAAGTCGAAGAGCCATCCGGCCCAGGCGGCCGCCAGGGTCACCAGATGGGTCCGTCCCGGCCGCTCGTGCTCGGAGAGCCTCATGGGGCGAGCGGCGCCGTCAATTGGCGGGACGAAGCTCCTTGGTCCTCTCGGGATGAGGCGCCGGAGAGGAGAGCTCCGCGGGCAGGTCGAACGACGCCAGCAGGCCGTCGTCCGGGGCGGGGGCCACCTCCAGGTCGCCTCCGTGCAGCTCGATCAGGCCACGGGCGATGCTCACACCCAGGCTGTCCCCCAGGCGCCCGCCGTCGAGGCGGACGAAGGGGCCGGTGGGCTGGGAACCGAAGCCCGACGGGAGGGCCTCCACGGGGATCGACCGCGCGCTCTCCCTGAGCGTGATCCGGACGCGCGACCCGTGCGGCTCGGCGCCCAGCGTCAGGACCACGCCGTCGGAGCGCTTCATCACCGCGGTCATCAGCAGGGTGAGGATCTGCCGCACCCGGGCGCCGTCGGCACTGAGGGAAGGCAGCTCGGAAGGGACCTCGAGACGCAGCTCCACGGCCCGGTCGCGGGCCGCCTGCTCGACCTGCTGGAACGCCAGCAGGGCCAGGTCGGCCAGCTCGACCCTCACCGGCGCCATCGGGAGCTTCCCCTTCTGCAGGAGCGCCAGCTCGGAAACCTGGTCGGCCACGGCGGCGAGCTTGGCGGCGGCGGCCTGCATGCGGGCCAGCCGCTCCCTCTGGGCCTGGGTGAGCGGGCCGTCCGTCCCTGCCTCCATCATCTGGATCAGGGCCAGCAGGCCGGCCAGCGGCGTGCGGATGTCGTGGGAGACGCTGGAGAGGACCTCCTGCAGCCCGGCTTGCGGCGCGGCCGTCCGTCGCCGGGACGGCTCCTCGCCACCGCCATCCTCCGTGTTCAGGAGGACCTTCTCGGGCGCCATCGTGCCGATCCCCTCCCCCTCGGTCGAGAGGACGAAAGGTATGCCAACCCGGAGGCGCAGGCAAGAGGATCTTGAAGCGACCTGGGCCGCCCTGCAAAAGGCGGCCCAGGCTCAAGACGGATATGGTAGCGCTACGGGGATTCGAACCCCGGTTTGATGGCTGAGAACCACCCGTCCTAACCCCTAGACGATAGCGCCGTTCAGCCATCGTAGAAAAGCGCCCCGAATGTGTCAAGAGCGGTCCGGGTTGTCGGGCTTTGACCCCGGCCGCTCCCTCACCAAGATTCCCCTATGCCGGCATCGGAGAATTTCCCACAGGATCTGTGGAAAACCATGAGGAAAACCGCCGGCACCGGAGGCCTAAAGCGATGAATCGGGTGAGTGTTGAAGCGGATCGCACAGCGGGAAGGGCATGGCGGACGCTCTGCGCGATGGCCGTCACGCTGGCGGCATCGCCGGCGCCGGCCGAGGCGCTTCACAGCCGGGCGCTTTCCGAGGTGGTGGCCGCCTACGGATCGCAGCCCTTCATCCTGCGGGCCGATCTGAGAGGTCCCGCCCAGGGGGGCGACGGCATGCTCGTTCCCATGCTGGACAGGAAGGGGTGGCACTTCACCGGGGGTTCACCGGTGCTCGCAGCCGGCGCCGCGGTGGAGGTCACCGGCCTGTTCAACTACTCCGAGAGGGGCTTTGTGGTGGAGATCGCCCGGCAGGCGGAAGGGTTCGGCGCCGAGCCGGTCGGCCGCAGGGAGAGGGTCAGGGTCAGGCTGACCGTTGAGAGCCCGTCGGCCGACCCGGCGGCCCAGGTCCGGGAGGCCGCCGCCCTGCTGCGATCCCTCCTTTCCTTTCAAGCGCGGCCTTGACGGCCCTGCGGCCCTGGGGTATTTTTCAGATGTCGCGGCGCTCGCCGCACATCTCCATGTCTCAAGGAGTTACGGGATGCCGCAGGCGGCCGATGTCGTCCTGGAGGGGCTGGCCGAAGTGGAGGGCTGGGAGGCCCGGTGGCTTGCCCGCAAGGACCAGCCCGACGATCCCTATGAGGCGGAGCGCCGCAAGGGGCGGATCTACGAGCTGACCGAGGAGGCGGACCGCTTCCTGGTCACGGTGCTCTTCCCGAACCTGGTCCCCAACCATCCTCTGAAGTACCGCCACGGCATGCCCGAGGCCATGCCCGATTACAAGGTGCGGCTGGAGCTGGCCGACAACGTGCTGACGCTGCACGCCTCGATGGACGATCCGGTCGTCTCGAGGCTGTGCGACATCGTCCCCGACTTCCCCCGCACCTTCAGCATCCGGTTCGACATGACCGAGCCGGTCAAGACCTTCGCCGAGCGCTACTGGAACAAGATGATGGTGGTGCAGCTCCCCAAGGCCGCCTCCGCCGAAGACGCTCTGGGGGCGCACCGCGCCCTGGAGCTGGAGAAGGCCGCCCCCGTCCCCGCCGACAACCCTGGGGTGGAGTGGCGCGCTCACTACATCACCTCGGAGTGCGTCGGGTGCTCCATCTGCGACATCAAGTGCCCCACGCACGCCATCTCGGGCCGGAAGAAGGAGATGTACGTCATCGAGCCGGAGCTGTGCATCAACTGCGGGGTGTGCGGGATCTACTGCCCCTACGATGCCATCGTCGACCAGCACGGCGATCTGGTGAAGAGGATCAAGGCCAAGGACATCCCCAAGGCCGTGGTGATCCCCGAGCTCTGCTCCGGCTGCGAGTACTGCATCGACACCTGCCCGTTCGACTGCATCTCCCTGGTGCCGGCCCCCAACGCCGATGCCGAGGCGGCGCACATGTCGAGCAAGGTGGCCTTCGTGGACGAGAAGACCTGCGTTTCCTGCGGGATCTGCGAGACCTTCTGCATCAAGGAAGCCATCATCGTGGACCGCAAGTTCAACTGGAACGACCAGATCGGATTCTCCTACCAGGAAGGGCGCCTGGTCCCCACTCCGGAGCTTCCGGAGACCACCGCCTCCTGACCCGGCCGCCGGGCCGGGCCCATCTCACCGCCCTCCTTTTTGCGCAGACAGGATCGAGGAGCCACCATGCCGATCCCGCGGCCGCGCCGCTGGCGGCGACTGTTCGTGGGCGATCGTCGAATGGAGAGGGGGCGACATGCTCAGAATGACACGATGGGCCGGCCCGTGTGCGGCCCTGGCCGCCGCGGCGATGGCGCTGCCGGCGGGGGCCGATGCCTGGGCCCGGGACGCCGGGCCGGAGGAACGGTGCGGGACGATGCTGCGATGGAACGAAGGGGCCGCCCTGGCGCCTCCGTCCGGTCCGGAGACCGCCGGGTTCTGCCCTCTGCAGGGGACGTGCGACAGCCCCACCGTGCGCAACGGGCACATCCCCACGTCCCAGTCACCGATCCTCACCCTGACCCTGCAGATCAACGTCCTGTGCAACGACGACGGGTCGATCTGCGCCGACGGGTACACCCGGACGCCGCTGGCGGTGGCCGACCTCAACAACGACTTCGCCGGCAACGGGATCTCCACGTTCGACGCGCGCCTGCGGTTCGTCTACCGTCTGAGGTACATCAACGACTCGCGCTACACCTCCCTGGTCAATCTCAGCCTGCCGAACCCGGACGACTTCGCCATGAAGGACCAGTACGCCACCAGTCCCTCCAGCCTGCTCAACGTCTGGGTGACCGACCTGAGCCAGACTCCGTTCCGGGGGCTCTCCACCTTCCCCTGGGATCCGCTGGCCCTGACCGCGCGCGGGGGGGTCATCGTGGACGACACGTTCTGGGGGACGGCGGCCGGCGGGGGGGTGTTCGCCCACGAGGTGGGACACGCCCTCGGGCTGTGGCACACGCACCGGGGCGGGACCGACCTGGAGGGGGAGCCGCTCTGCCACCCTTGCTGGGAGAGCCCGCACACCTTCAACGACCCGCTGGCCGACCTCACGGGGGACTTCTGCAAGGACACCCCGGCCACCAACCCCAACTTCACCTGCGGGCCCCCGCAGGGGAACGACTCGCTGGGGTTCTGCTCCACGGGGCTTCATTGGGGGTGGGGAGGCTGGGACCCCTCCAACTTCATGGGGTTCGCGCCCCTGGTGGACAACTGCCGCAACCACTTCTCCCGCGAGCAGAACGGCCGGCAGCGCTGCTGGCTCCAGAGCGCGGTGTCGGGCTGGATCAACCGGGCCTCGGACACCTGCGCGGCCTCCGTGCTCATCGAGGAAGGGACCCACTTCGGGACCACGCGGGACTTCACCGCGACGCCGGGGGTGGTGGAATCGATCTGCGACCAGGGTCAGGACGGCCTGGTGGACGTCTGGTACAAGTACGTCAACGGGGCGGGGGGGCCGGTGACCCTCTCCCTGTGCCGATCGGGGACGTCCATGGACACCCAGGTCTCGGTCACCACGAGCTGCGGGACGCCGGCGGCCTCCGAGGTGATGTGCTCGGACGACGAGCTCAACTGCGGGATCTTCGGGCAGCATGCGAGGATGACCTTCCAGGCCCAGCCCGGCGTCGCCTACTTCATCCGGCTCACCAGCATGAACGGCGGCGTGGGGGACTACGAGCTGTTCGTGTGCGAAGGGACCAACGGCGAGTGCAGCCCGCCCAGGATCCGCAGGGCCACCCTGCCCTGAATCCGGCCGCGGTGGCGTGAGACGGGCCGCCGGGAGGCCTCTCCCGGCGGCCCCCGCGCCCGGTCCCCTGGACGTCCCTTTCTGCCGCCCGCTCACGGGCCATCTGCGCCGGCTGCGCCTTACGCATCAAGGATCGAGCGCCCGGCGAGCCGGCCTCCCGCCGTTGCGGCGGGAGGAGGCCCGCCCGGGACGCCACGAAGAGGGGGATTCCATGGACGCATCCAGCAGCAGGAGGAAGGCAGCGCTGCTTCTCGCCGCCGCGGTCGTCGCCGCCCCGGGATGGGGGGCCGGCGCCTCCCGGGCGCAGGAGGGCGAGGAGGATCTCTACCAGGAACAGTGCGGGACGATGCGACGCTGGTCGGAGCAGGCGGCCCTGGAGCCGCCCGACGTGGAGAGCGCGGGGGTCTGCCCGGTGAAGGGCTCCTGCGACAACCCGGCCGTGCGCAACCCGCACATTCCAGGCTCGCTCACGCCGATCATCACCCTCATCCTGCAGATCAACGTCCTGTGCCACGACGACGGGTCGGACTGCGCCGACGGTCTGGCGCGGACGCCCCTGGCGGTGGCGGATCTCAACAACGACTTCGGCGGCAACGGCAACAGCCAGCTCGACTCGCGCCTGCGGTTCGTGCACCGCCTGCGGTACATCCACGACTCGCGGTACAGGTCCCTGACCAACCTGGGGCTGCCCAACCCGGACGACTTCCCCATGAAAGACCAGTACGCCACCAGCCCCTTCACCATGCTGAACGTCTGGGTCACCGACATCAGCGCCACCGGGCTGCGCGGCCTCTCCACGTTCCCCTGGGATCTGCTGGCCCTCAGCGCGCGCGGCGGGATCCTCATCGACGACGACTTCTTCGGGACGACGGCCGGCGGCGGCGTCCTCGCGCACGAGGTGGGACACGCCCTGGGCCTTTGGCACACCCACCGCGGCGGGACCTCGCAGGAAGGCGAGCCGCTCTGCCACCCCTGCTGGGAAGGGCCGCACGCACCGGCCGACGCCGCGGCCGATCACGTCGGCGACTTCTGCAAGGACACGCCGGCCACGCCTCCGAACTTCACCTGCGCGCCGCCGCCCGGGATCGACAGCTGCGTCACCGGCCTGAGCTGGAGCCTGTTCGGCTGGGACGTCACGAACTTCATGGGGTTCGCCCCGTTCATCGACACCTGCCGCAGCCACTTCTCTCGCGAGCAGAACGGCCGCATGCGCTGCTGGCTCCAGGACCGCGTACGGGGCTGGATCAGCGACGAATCGGACACCTGCTCCGGCTCCGTCTTCATCGAGCCGGGGATCCACTACGGCACGACGAGGGGATTCACGGCGACCTCCGGGGTCGTGGAGTCGGGCTGTGACGGCGGCCAGGCCGGCCTCACCGACATCTGGTACAGGTACGGCAACTTCTCGGGAGGACCGGTCACGCTCTCGCTGTGCGGATCGAGCAGCTCCTTCGACTCGCAGATCTCGGTCACCACGAGCTGCGGCCAGCCGCTGGCCCACGAGGTGACCTGCTCCGAGCAGTACATCAACTGCGGGCCCGACAGCCGGCATGCCCGTCTGACCTTCCAGTCCCAGCCCAACATCCAGTACTTCATCCGCATCACCGACGATGGGAGCGGGCCGGGGGATTTCCAGCTGCTGCTGTGCGAAGGGACCAACGGCGAGTGCGATCCGCCTCCCAAGATCCGCCGGGCGACGATCCCCTGAGCAGCGCCGCGGACCGTCGAGAGGGGGCCGCCGGGGAGTCGATCCCCCGGCGGCCCCGTGCCGCGCGCCGAGGGCCTCTGGTATGATCGCGCCTTCACTTCGGACAGCGGGGGGGCACGCGCCGGTGGAGCCTCAGGGGGAGGATCGCGGAGCGATCACCACCCTCCTTCAACAGTGGCGCCGCGGAGATCGGGGGGCGGTCGAGCAGCTCATGCCTCTGGTCTACGCGGAGCTGCGCCGCCTGGCGCGCCGGTCCATGCGGAGGGAGCGCCCGGGCCTCACCTTGCAGCCGACCGACGTGGTGCACGAAGCGTACCTGCGGCTGGCGCGCGGGCTCCCTCCGGAACTGGAGAACCGAGGACACCTGTACGCCCTTCTCGCCGGCGTGATGCGCAGGGTGCTGGTGGATCACGCCCGCGCCGTCCGGGCCGCGCGCCGCGGCGGCGGCGTCCGCAGGGTCCCCCTCGACCTGGCCTCGGAGTCCGCGGCGGGCGATCCCCCTCTCGATGATCTCATCGCCCTCGACGAGGCCCTCGACGCCCTGCGCGCGGTGGACGAGCGCAAGGCCCGGGTCATCGAGCTGCGCTTCTTCTGCGGCCTGGACGTGGAGGAGACGGCCCGGGCGCTGGGGGTGTCGGTCCCCACCGTCGTGCACGACACGCGGATGGCGAAGGCCTGCCTGCTCGACCGGATGGGCGGAGGGCCGGCTCGATGACGCCGGAGAGCTGGAGGCGGCTGGAGGGGCTGTTCCAGCAGGCCATGGCGCTGCCCGGGCGGGAGCGGCTGCGCTTCGCGTCGTCGGCCGGCGGATCCGACGAGGAGGTTCGGGCCGCCCTGCGGCGGCTGATCCTCTCCCACGAGGCGGACTCGGGCCGCCTGGAGGAGGCCATCGCGGGCGGGGCGGCGGCGCTCTGCCGTGCCGCGGCCGTCTCGCGGATCGGGGTGCGGGTCGGCCCCTATCGCATCACCGACATTCTGGGCCAGGGAGGGACGAGCACCGTCTACCTGGCCCGCCGCGACGACGATGTCTACGAAGCCCGCGTGGCCATCAAGATCCTGGAACCGGAGTCGGCGCGCCACGAGACGGCCTCGCGGCTGAGGCAGGAAGGAAGAGCGCTGGCCCGGCTCGACCATCCCAACGTGGCCCGCATCCACGACGCCGGCACCACCGACGACGGAGCCCCCTTCGTGGTGATGGAGCTGGTGGAAGGGCTTCCGCTGCTGGAGCACTGCGAGCGGCGGCGCCTCGGCCTGGACGAGCGGCTCAGGCTGTTCACAGCCATCTGCTCGGCGGTGGAGCACGCCCATCGCAGCCTGGTCATCCACTGCGATCTGAAGCCGGGCAACGTGCTGGTCACGCCGCCGGGCGCGCCGAAGCTCCTGGACTTCGGCATCGCCACGCTGCTGAGGCCGCAGGGCGGCCGCGCCGCCGGCGGGCCGGACGCCTCGCAGGGGTCGCTCATGCTCACCCCCGGCTACGCCAGCCCCGAGCAGTCGCGGGGGGAGCCGCTCACCACGGCCACCGACATCTACTCGCTGGGCGTGCTG
>DATEEA010000036.1:0-24226 GCA_035281445.1 Candidatus Polarisedimenticolia bacterium | reverse complement strand
TGCGGATTCCGCTGAAGCCGATCGCCTGTTCCGCGTGAAGCCGATCGCTCGTTCTCCTGAAGGCGATCACTCATCGGAGCGAAGCGACGCGCTCTTGTTTTGCCCTTGTCCTTTTTCTCTCCAGCCTCGAAGTCAGCCCATCCTACTGCAAGGCGCGTCCCTTCCGGAATGCCCCGCTGACCTGACAGTCTTTTCTCTCACCTGACGACTCTGCCACGAATCGGAACAAGCCGTTCGCGCAGGATGCGCCAGGAGCGACGATCGTCACGCCGGCCGCCCTGCGGGACGTCCGGACTCACGCGCCAGCCTTGGCTCGCTTCGAGCGCGTCTTCGGATCCCGCATCGACGGTCCCTTCAGGTCGATGCGATGAGCGCGGTGCACGAGACGGTCGCAGATGGCGTCCGCGATGGTGGCCTCGCCGATGACCTCGTGCCACGCCTTGACGGGGAGCTGGCTCGTGACGAGCGTGGAGCCGCGCTCGTAGCGGTCCTCGAGGATCTCCAGCAGGTCACGCCTCTCAAGGTCCTTCACAGGAGCAAGGCCGAAGTCGTCGATCACCAGCAACTCCGTCTTCGCCAGGCGGGCCAGCAGCCGCCCGTATGAGCCGTCGCCGCGGGCCACGCTCAGGTCATGGTGCAGCCGGGGCGCTCGCACGTAGTAGGCCGAGTGTCCCGATCGGCACGCGCGTTCCGCCAGGGCGCAGGCCAGGTACGACTTGCCGGTGCCGGTGAGGCCGGTGATGAGCAGGTTCTGATGCTCTCGGATCCAGGCACAGTTGGCGAGGCTCAGCATGACCTGGCGGTCCAGCCCCCGGTGGGCCTGCCAGTCGATGTCTTCGACGCTGGCCGCCTGGCGCAGGTGGGCCCAGTGCAGACGCCGGGCGAGCTTGCGCTGTTCGCGGGCTGCGTACTCGGCGTCGATCATCATCCCGACGCGTTCCTCGAAGCTCAGCGTGGCGTGCTCGGGCGATGCGAGCTGGCTCTTGAAGGCGTCGGCCAGCGAAGTCAGCTTCATGGCGTGCATGCGGTCGATGGTGGCTTCAGTCAGCACGTGTCCTCCTCGTGGTAGTAGGCCGGCCCGCGCACGTTGTCGTGAGCCGGCAGGGTGGCTTGCTCGGCCTCGGACTCCAGGGGCTGGTGCTCGAGCCCGGCGGCCAGGATGTTCTTCACGCTGGTGTAGCTGTAGGCCTTCAGCTGCAGAGCCCGGCGGCACGCGGCCTCCAGGCGCGCGTCGCCGTGGGTGCGGCCCAGGCGCATCAGCCCCAGGCACGACCGGTATCCCTGCTCGGGGTGGGGACGGTTCTTGAGGATGGCGGCGGCCAGGTGACCTGTGGCGGGGCCCGTCTTGTCGGCCCAGGCGATCACACGTGACGGCGTCCACTCGGCATGCGCCCGGTGCGAGGCGGGCATGTGCTCGCGCAGTGTGGAGTAACCGCGCCGTCCCGTGAGCCGCAGATGAGACGCGACGCGGGTGGACTTGAACCACAGCTCCACCGTGGTGGCGGTGTAGCGGGCCTCAACCCTCTCGCCGTGAAGCTGGTGCGGGACGCTGTAGAGATTGTGCTCGACCTCGACGTGGTAGTCGATGCTGACGGTGCAGTGCTTCCACCGCGCCATCTCGTAGCGCCGCACCGGCAGTGCCCGCAGGACGGGCCGGTCCAGGCGCTCGAACAGCTCGCGGCGCGAGGCTCCGAGGTGACGGGTCCTGCGGGCGTTGAGATGATCGAGCTGCTGCTCGATGGCCGCGTTCATCTGCGCGAGGCTGAAGAAGGTGACGTTGCGCAGCGCCGCCAGGATCCAGCGCTGCACCACCTGCACGCCGACTTCGACCTTCGGCTTGTCCTTGGCCCGATACGGGCGTGCCGGCACCACGGCCACCCCGTAGTGAGACGCCAGGTCCTCGTACGAACGGTTGATGACCGGCTCGTACCGGCACGAGCCGGTCACCCCGCTCTTGAGGCAGTCCGGCACGAAGATCTCCGGGCAGCCCCCGAAGAACTCCAGCATCCGCACATGAGTGTCGAGCCAGCACTCTAGCTTCTGGCTCTCTACGGCCCGGGCGTAGGTGTAGCTGGATGCCCCCAGCACGCCGACGAACAGCTCGACCTGCCTCACCTCGCCGGTCTTGGGGTCGACGATGCTGGGCTTCTTGCCCGAGAAGTCCACGAACACCTTCTCGCCGGCGAGGTGCACCTGGCGCATCGACACCGACAGCTTCTTCGTCCAGCGCCGATACAACTTGCAGAACTGGCTGTAACGGTACCCGTCGGGGTTCTGCCGGGCGTACTCCACCCATAGCAACTGCAAGGTCACCCCATCTCGCTTGAGCTCGGCGTGCAGGTAGGACATCTCGGGCATGGCCCGGACCGAGTCGGGCGAGCCGCTGGGCCGGAACAGCCGGGCCTCCAGTTGCCCGTCGTCGAGCTCCGCCGCAAGTGGCCAGCTCAACCCCGCCGCCTGGGCGCGGCTGAGGTGCTCCGACACGGTGGACGGGCTCAGCCCCACGGCCCGCCCGATGGTGCGGTTCGACAGGTGGCAGTCGTGTCTGAGTCTTAGAATCTCGCGTATCTGTCTCATCGGCAATCTCTTAGCCGGCATCCAGAGGCCCTCCACGGGTGGTGGGGGCCACTGTGCATCAGCTCCACCGACGTGTGATCGGCTTCAGGAGAATCGGTGATCGGCTTCAGGAGAATCGCCGATCGCCATCAGGAGAATCGGCGATCGGCTTGCAGCGGAATCGGTGATCGGCTTCGAGGAGAATCAGTGATCGGCTTGGAGGAGAATCCGCAACAGAACGCTCACTCCTGACGCAGCCCAAGGCGTGCGGGAATCGAAGGCGAAATAGGCGTCGAAGAGGGATGAAGGCAGGGGAGCCGGTCCAATGTTCACGCGAGGTTGTGCGGCGTGACGTGGACCGGTTCGCCCTGCTTCAGACCGGCGTCCCGCACAGCTCCCGCACACTCTTCATGGAGCCTGAGAACTTCGCTCTTCGAATGTCTCGAGAAGGAAAGCCGCCAAGGTGGAGGCGGCCCCCGCAGCAAGGCGGGCGTGTCTCGAATGGAGCCCTCGCGCACGGCCATCGGGACCGTGGCCTGTTCCGTAGAGGTTTCGAAGTTCGGCGAGTCCTTGCGCGACCGCTCCCAGGTTGCTCAGGATTCGACGGATTGTATCGGCTCCCTTGGATGCTTCCGGAACGTCCTCCGGGAGAAGTTTCAAGACCGTTCTGGTTTCCTTGACCAGCCGCGCGATGTCCCATCCGGAATCTGCCTCGATGCCAAAGTCCCGTAGGATCGTCTTGCAGGTCGTCTCCACAAGTTCCTTGGCTGTTCCGATGGCGAGACGCGGGTCTGATTCGACGGCTCCTCGCATGCGGTCGATCTGTCGGTGTAGTTCTGGGACATCAAGTTCCGAGGCGGCTGCTTGAACTTCAGGAATGTGTGCAGCCTTGCCGGATCGTGTCAGTCTTCTTTCTTTGTACGCAAAGCCATCACGTTCAATCCACTTCCGTAGGGATGAGAATGCACGGGTTGCGTACTTGTTATCATTGTAGAGTTCGCGCCCTGCCTGTTCCTCAAGCTCTTCAAGGACGCTCTCATACACAACCAGGAACTTTTTTACATCGTTCCAGTTGGTCCAGTCCAGGGAATGGTAGTACTGCTCCACCAGCTTCCGGCGCTCCCCGCCAACGGTGGGATGGTAGTTCAGGTCGCATTCTATGTCCGCCTCATCAAACGCGATCTCGATCAACCTGAGCGACGTGCCAACCCAGTACTCCCGAAACTCGCTCCTCGTTTTCCTGCTGATCTGCTCTCGCGTCATGACACCAACGCACCAACGTAACGATCTCAGAACGGAACAATCTTTTTTTCAAGCGCCTTGTTTAGAAAATCGACGTGCTCCGAAATCTTATGTGCCTGTAGAAAGGCACGACGCCACAACTCGCTAAAGAACTGGGAGGAATGCTGTATAGCCTCACCTACGGGAAGAGCGGCCGAAAGCGCTGCGGCGCCAATCATTGTCCTGTCCAGATGGAAAATCTCCTGATCCCGAATAGAAACTGAAAGCACGTAATCAGTGTCAGGAGCGCCATCGAAATCAGCAACCTCGTTAAGTGTCACACAGTATTCCCCCTCGAGACGGGCGCTCAAGGTATCAGGTGCCTTGGCTCGCCAGTCAATGACCCCTTGTCGCGTAGCTAGGAGTATGTGAGCGAGGAGTTGGACTACCTCTGGCGTTACGGGGATCTCAGGCATTGTGGCTCCGTCCTAGACGACTATCAACTCCACGAGCGAAACTCCCTCACGAAATTCGGAGTGTGTACTTCTAGGCTCACAAGTATATCTGCCAGGGTCTTCGGTGGACGCTTGAGGCACGCGGCCTGTTCGGCGATGGTGTCTCTTACTACCTCAAACCGAAGTCCAAGTTGATCGAGAAGAAAGTCGTCAGGATGTTGTACGGCGATATGAAAGGGTGTCAGCACTTCAGGAGGAAACCCCCGAACATCGACGGAAACTATGACGTCTGCCTTCCCTTTGATCGCAGCAGCCAGAACGTGGGCGTCTTTCTTGAGGCGCTCTACTGCGGGCACAAGACCCTCGTACCCCGTCACTTCTGCATCCTGTATCGCCTGATTCATCATGTCGACCCGACGATAAAGTCGTTCGATGGGTATGTCAGGTTTCCGACGTGCGATACTACGAACGGTCTCTTCAAGGATCTCTCGGCTCCAAAGTGCTCGGAACATGCCCTTCTGCGCAAGGCGAATCAAAAGGTCACACAGCACCATTGGATGCAAGACATTGGCATCCAGTAGAGCCGTATAGGCCACGCCTTACTCGTCGTAAATCTGAAGGTCTTGCGCGTCATCGGACAGCTGATTCAGAGCTCGGCGGGCATTCGTATCTCGCTGTTCCTTGAACGCTAGCAGGTCCCGGAGGTAGATACGACGATGTGTCCCTGCCATATGGAATGGGATGTGCTTGTCCTCAAGTAGTTTTATCAGGAATGGACGAGAGACGCTTAGATGTTCGGCTGCCTGTTGCGTGGTGAGCTCTGCCATCACAGGCAGGATTGAAATGCCATTACCATCCGCAAGCTCGCGCGCCGCCTCACGAAGGACGAGATAAAGGGAGTGAGGCAGTATCATGTGCTGTCCGTCAGGACCCACGAGTCTTGCCTTTCCGGGCTTGGACTTGCCCAGAGCATCTTCAACTGCTCCGAGCGCTTTCTTCTCATGCTCTGGGGCGATGATAGGGGCTTGGTTCTTCAAGGGGCTCGACTTCATGTTCATGTCTCCGGCAGACAGTATACGGTCCCGGGAAGCTAAACGCAATATCCGAAACGAGGGTGGTCGCTTGCTGACCTAAATACTTAGTAGTCAGACGGATACATAGCGTATGACTGGCGGAGGGCTGTGAAGAAGACTGGCCTGCCAACCCACACGCCCGCTTACAACGCACCGTGCGCACCCACTTTCACGCGATGTGCGGGACTCGGCTGGGATGCGCATAGATGTATATCATGATATGCACCTCCCTGGTCAGCAGGAGAAGGGGACGGTCAGCCGGGCGCCGCGCCACCCGGCGTGACAGGGCAGGCCTCGCGAATGCGGGCGTGCCGCAGGCCGTCGCCATGACGATCAGCGGTTACCGCGCGGTCTCCATGTTCATGCGGTACAACATCGCGTCGGAGGATGACAAGCGTGACGCGCTGCGGTGGATGCAGGCTCACGTCGCTGCGCAGCCGGTCGAACGGAATCTGTCCACGATGACTCAGGAAGGCGGTTCTGAAGCCGCTCTCGCACAGTTCCCGCACAGGCAGTCCTCGCGGTCCTCGTAACCACCACGGAATAAAGGCAGGCCTGGCGGAAGCGTGCGGGAATCGAACGCGATTCCGGATTCAATGAAGGGGGTGCGATAGAATGGAGACCTCACGAGGAGGGAGCCATGATCGAGCGCCGGGCCTTCATCGGCGGGGAGTGGCGCGCCACGGGTGACGTCCGCGAGGTGCGATCTCCAGCCACCGGCGAGGTCGTGGCGCGGGTGCACCAGGCGGGGCCGGAGCAGGTCGAGCTGGCCATCCGGGCGGCGGTGGAGGCGGAAGGGGCGGCGGGCAGGCTGCCCACCTGGAAGCGCTCGGACATCCTGCGCGGGATCGCGGCGGGGATCGAGCGGCGCCGTGACGAGCTCACCCGGCTGCTGGCCCTGGAGGCGGGCAAGCCGGTCAAGGCGGGGCGCGCGGAGGTCGATCGGGCCGTCTTCACCTTTGGCGTGGCGGCCGAGGAGGCGCGCCGGCTCGGTGGCGAGTTCATCTCGATGGACTGGGCTCCCTGGGGCGCGGATCGCGTGGGTCTCACGCGGCGTTTCCCGCTAGGAGCGATCGCCGCCATCACCCCTTTCAACTTCCCGCTCAACCTGGTGGCCCACAAGCTGGCCCCCTGCATCGGCGCGGGCAACACCATGGTCCTGAAGCCCGCCTCGCAGACGCCGTCTCCGGCGCTGGTGCTGGCCGAGATCGCGCAGGAGGCCGGGCTTCCGGCGGGCGTCTTCAACGTCGTGCCGGCCTCGTCGCAGGCCGCCGCCCCGCTGGTGGAGGATGAGCGGCTCAAGCTCATCACGTTCACGGGCAGCGCCGCGGTGGGCTGGGATATCAAGCGGCGCGCCGGGAGGAAGAAGGTGGTGCTGGAGCTGGGCGGCAACGCCGCGGTCATCGTGCACAAGGACGCCGACCTGGAACGGGCGGCGGATCGGATCGTGGCGGGCGGCTATGGCTATTCGGGCCAGTCGTGCATCTCGGTGCAGCGTGTGCTGGCCCATCGAGACGTCCACGCGAGCCTGCTGAAGCTTCTGGCCGGCAAAGTGCGGGCGCTGCGCCCGGGCGACCCGCTGGACGAGGCCACCGACGTGGCGGCGATGATCACGACCCAGGACGCCGAGAGGGCGGCCTCCTGGATCGAGGAGGCGATGGCGGCGGGAGCGCGCCTGGTCGAGGGGGGCCGGCGCGAGGGCGCGCTGCTCCACCCGGCGCTCCTGGACGGCGTGAGGCCCGAGATGAAGGTGTCGTGCCGGGAGGTGTTCGCCCCGGTCGTGGCCGTGGCCTCCTACGAGAGCCTGGACGACGCGATCGGCATGGTCAACGACTCCCCGTACGGGCTTCAGGCGGGGATCTTCACCCGCGACGCCCCTTCCATATGGAGGGCCTTCGAGAGGCTGGAGGTGGGCGGGGTCATGGTGGACGACGTCCCCACGTACCGGATCGACCACATGCCCTACGGGGGGGTGAAGGAGTCGGGGCTCGGGCGGGAAGGGCTGAAGTACGCCATCGAGGACATGACCGAGATCCGGCTCCTGGCCTGGCATCTGCCGATTGTGTCGGGCGGATAGCCGCGCCGGGCGGGGCATCCCGCGCATTGCGCCGGGAGGCCGGGGACTTTATCTTGAGGCGGCCCCGTACGGCCGTCCGTTCGGGAGGGAGGAGCATGGCCGGGCGCATCGAGAAGGACTCCCTGGGGGAGAAGGAAGTCCCCACGGACGCCTATTACGGCATCCAGACCGCGCGCGCGGTGGAGAACTACCCGATCAGCGGCTGGCGCGCCCATCCCCGCCTCATCGACGCCTACATGCACCAGAAGAAGGCCTCCGCCCTGGCCAACCGGGACGGCGGGGCCGTCAGCGCGGCGATCGCCGGGGCCATCGCGCAGGCCTGCGACGAGGTGCTGGCCGGCAGGCTGCGCGACCAGTTCGTGGTGGACGTCTTCCAGGCCGGGGCCGGCGTCTCGCAGCACATGAACACCAACGAGGTGCTGGCCAACCGGGCCATCGAGATCCTGGGCGGGCGCAAGGGGGACTATTCCGTGGTCCACCCCAACGACCACGTCAACTTCGGGCAGTCCACCAACGACACCTACCCCACGGCCATGCGGGTGGCTTCGCTCCTGAGCGAGAGGGACCTCGACCCTGTGCTGGCGGCGCTGGAGGGGGCGCTCGACGCCAAGGGGAAGCAGTTCGACCACGTCCTGAAGTCGGGCCGCACCCATCTGCAGGACGCCGTGCCGGTGCGCCTGGGGCAGGAGTTCGCCGCCTACGCCCGCTCCATCGAACGCTGCCGCCGCGCTCTGCGGGACGCCTGCCGGCAGGCCGAGGAGCTGGGGATCGGCGGGACCGCCGCGGGCACCGGCCTCAACACCGCGCCGGGATACCGGGAGAAGACCATCGGCTTCATGCGTGAGTTCACCCGGCTCGACCTGCGCCCCAGCCCCGACATGCGCGAGGCGATGCAGTCCAATCTCCCCATGGCCGCCATCGCCTCGGCCCAGAAGATGCTGGCGCTGGAGGTCATCCGCATCACCAACGATCTGCGGCTGATGGCGTCGGGTCCGATCACCGGGATGGCGGAGATCATCCTGCCGGCGGTGCAGCCGGGGTCGTCGATCATGCCGGGGAAGGTCAACCCCGCCATCCTGGAGATGGCCGGGATGGTCGGCTTCCAGGTGGCCGGCAACGCGCTGGCCGTGGACTACGCCGTGCAGGCCGGCCAGCTCGAGCTCAACGTCATGATGCCGGCGATGACTTTCAACGTCCTGATGTCGTTCGAGATCCTGAAGAACGCCCTCGCCGTGCTGCGCACGCGCTGCATCGAGGGGCTGCAGGCCGACGAGGCCCACTGCAAGCGCTACGCCGAGCTGTCTCCCAGCCTGGCCACGGCCCTGAATCCCTACATCGGGTACGCCAAGGGGGCCGAGGTGGTGAAAGAGGCGCTCCGCACCGGGAGGACCATCCCCGAGGTGGTGCGCGACAAGAAGCTGTTGTCCGACGAAGAGCTGTCCCGCATCCTCGATCCATTCAAGATGACGGAGCCGGGCATCACCGGGAAGGAATGACCCGAGCCGCTCCATTCCAGGGAGGACGCATGAGACGATCGACGTTGTGGATCGGATTGGCTGCCGTGGCCGTGATCCTCGGCTGCGGGCAGGCGCCCCAGGACACACAGGTCGCCCAGGCGGACGCCGCCACGAACCCCCCCGTCCCCGCGCAGCAGGACCCGCCTGCCCAGCAGCAGGCTCCCGTGGAGCAGGCTCGGCCGGCTCCGGTGCAGCAGGCTCCGCCTCAGCAGCAGGCTCCCAGGCCATCGGCGCCGCCACCTGCTCCCAGGCCGGCGATGGCCACGGTCCCGTCGGGGACGGTCCTGGCCCTGGCGCTGGACAGCGAGATCAGCTCCAAGACGGCGCAGGTGGGAGATGAGTTCACGGCCACGGTGGTCGAGGCGGTGGAGGTCGACGGGCGCGCGGTGATCCCGGCGGGGAGCACCGTGCACGGCAAGGTCACCGAGGCGGTGGCGGCCAAGCGGGGAGCGGGCAACGCCAAGCTGGCCTTCACCTGCGACCGGCTGACGCTCAAGGGCGGCTACAAGACCGGCATCGTGGGCACCTTCCAGGAGGTCTCCGAGAGCAAGAAGAAGCGCAACGCGGCCATCATCGGCGGCTCGGCCGCCGGCGGCGCGCTTCTGGGGCGCATCCTGGGCAAGGACACCAAGGGGGCCGTCGTCGGCAGCATCCTGGGCGGCGGCATCGGAACGGCCGTGGTCATGGGCCAGGAAGGGGAGCAGGTGGTGCTCCCGGCCGACACGCCGTTCGAGATCAGGCTGGATGAGGCGGTGAAGGTCCCCGCCGGGAACAGCAAAGCCTGACGCACGACCTCATCGGGGCGGCTCCTCGCGGAGGGGCCGCCCCGGATCCACCCTCTCCGCCTCCCTCCCGCGGCGAGCTGCTGAGCTGGTGCCTCTACGACTTCGCCAACTCGGCCTACCCCACGCTCATCACCACGGTGGCCTACGCCGTCTACTTCACGCAGGTGGTGGCCGCCGGCTCCCGGCACGCCAGCCTGCTGTGGGGAGGCGCCATCAGCGTCTCCATGGTGGTGTCGGGTGCGGTGTCTCCGCTGCTGGGAGCCATGGCCGACCACACGGCGTCCAAGAAGAGATGGCTCCTCATCTTCACGGTCCTGTGCATCGTCCCCACGGCGCTTCTGTACCTCGTCGGGCCGGGCGACGTGGTGGCCGGCACGCTGTTGTTCGTGATCGCCAACATCGGGTTCGCCGCGGGCAACGGCTTCTACAACGGCTTTCTCTCCGAGCTGTCGAGCGAGGATGATGTCGGGCGGCTGTCGGGCTACGGCTACGCGCTGGGGTACGCCGGTGGCCTGATCGCGCTGCTCCTGTGCCTGCCCCTCCTGTCGGGGGGCTTCGGCCCCGGCCACGACGCGACCTTCCGGGCGTCGTTCCTGGTGACCGCGCTCTTCTTCGCCGTCTTCGCCGTGCCCCTCTTCCTCTGGATGCGCGAGCGGGCGGTCCCCGCCCCCAGGCCCCGGGGGGTGTCCCTGGTCAGGGTGGGCTATGTCCGGCTGCGGGAGACGTTCCGGCATGTCCGGCGGCTGAGGGAGCTGTTCAAGTTCCTGGGGGCGTTTCTCGTCTACAACGACGGCATCGAGACGGTCATCTACTTCTCCAGCATCTACGCCGTGTCCGTGCTGGGCTTCAGCATGCTGGAGACCGTCTATCTGTTCATGGCCGTCCAGGTGACGGCGCTGGCCGGCTCGCTGCTCTTCGGGTTCGTCACCGACCGGATCGGGGCCAAGCCGACCATCGTCCTGACGCTCGTCTTGTGGTGCGCCGTGGTGGCGGCAGCGTTCTTCGCCCAGACCAAGGGGCAGTTCTGGGCCGTCGCCCTGGTGGCCGGCCTGGGGCTCGGCTCCAACCAGGCGGCCAGCCGGGGGCTGATGCGGCTCTTCGTGCCGGCCGGGCGCGACGCGGAGTTCTACGGATTCTTCTCCATCATGGGGAAGTTCTCGTCGCTCCTGGGCCCTCTCATCTATGGCCTGGTGGCCTACCTGGCGGCCAGCCAGCGGATCGCCATCCTGTCGGTGCTGGTCTTCTTCGCCGCCGGGATGCTCCTGCTCCTGACCGTGGATGTGGCCAGGGGCCGCGAGGCCGCCCGCGGGTCCGGCTTGTCTTGATCCATGGGTGCGCTCCCGGGTGCTCTTCTGACCTGCGTGAGCGGAATGCGGGTGAGCGCGCGGCGATCAGGTGCTCTTGATCTGGAGGTTGGGCTGGACGTCCACCACGCCCTCCACGCCCCGGGCCAGCTCCACCGCGCGCTGCACCTCCGCCTCGCTGGCCACGGTCCCCGTCAGGTAGACCACGCCGTCGCGCGTGTCCACGTCGATGCGCAGCCCCTTCACCGCCGGATCGTCGAGCAGCCTGGCCTTGACGCGGCGGGTGATGGCCGCGTCGTCCACGGCCTCCCCGGCGGTCCGGTCCACGTCGGGGGCGTCGGCCCCACGTCCGTTCTCCCGGCCGGCGGCGATCCGGTCGACCACGTCGCGCACTCCGGGGGTCGTGCGCGCCACGTCCAGCGCCTCGTCCTTGACTCCCTGATCGTCCACGTTGCCTGTCAGAGTCACCACGCCGTCGCGTGCCTCCACCTCGATCGAGGCGTCGCGGACGGCCTCGTTCTCCTGGAGGCGGGACTTCACGTTCGAGGAGAGCCCTTCGTCGGTCGTGGCGCAGGCGGTCGCCAGGAGCACGGCCATCACGCCCAGGATGAGCAGAATGCGTCGCTGCCGCATGGAAGCCTCCAATGCCGGCCCGTCGCCGGAGCTCCGTGGTGAGGCGGGGCTGCGATGGGGGATCCTAGAACGCCCCGGAACCCGCCGCGAGGCGCCCCGCGGGGGACGGCCTTGACAGGCCTCTCGGCCCGCCGATAACCTCTCGGCTCCTTTGGACTTGCGCCCGTCCCGGAGCCCGCCCTCTCCATGCCCATCGGGTCCCAGCAACGCCGCCAGGGTCTGTTCCTCGCCATCGAGGAGTTCTCCCGCCGCCATCCCGGGGCGGTCTTCCTGGCCACCTTCCTGATCGTGTGCGTGGCAGCGTTGCTGGGAAGCCGCATGACGCTCGACACCGACATCCTGGACCTGGTGCCGCGCGGCGATCGCGCGGTGGATGCCTTCAAGACGGCGCTGCTGGAGTTCGGCGGGGCCGACTACCTGGCGGTGATGGTCGAGGCGCCTGAGGGACATCCCGCCGAGGAGTACGCCGACTTCGTCGATCTCTTCGCGCAGAAGGCCGAGGGGCTCCCCGGCGTGCGCCAGGTCGAGTGCCGCATCGGCGGCAACGGCGAGCTGTTCGAGCTGCTGCGCCAGTTCGCCGTCCTGTTCATCCCGCCGGAGGACCTGCCGAAGCTGAGGGCGAAGCTCTCGGACGAAGGGATCCGGCAGCAGGTGATGGACGACCGGCGGATCCTGGAGAGCCCGTCGTCGGCTTTCCTCAAGGACGTGGTGCGCAACGATCCGTTCGGCATCGCCCCGCTGCTCTGGGGGAGGCTCGTCAAGGGCCAGGCGGCCCTGCGCATCCGGCCCGGGGCCGACGGCTACTTCGTGTCGGAGGACGACACCACGCTGCTGGTGCTGATCAAGCCGGAGCGGGCGGCCCAGGATCTGGGGTTCACCAAGCGGCTGCTATCGGGTCTGCGGCAGGCCGAGGCCGAGGCGCGCGCGGAGCTGGCCGGCGAGGACGGGCCGGCCGGGATCGAGGACCTCGAAGTCGAGTACGCCGGCTCCTACGTGGTGGCGCTTTACGACTCGGAGCTCATCAAGTCGGACATGCGGCTGACGGCGGTGCTCTCGTTCGGGGGGGTGCTGGCGCTCTACCTGATCGGCTACCGGCGGATGGGGGCGCTGCTCTACAGCAGCGTCCCCCTGCTGGTCGGACAGATCCTCACCTTCGGCGTGGCCTTCATGGTCTTCGGGCACCTCAACTCCGCTTCGTCCGGGTTCGTGGCCATGGTCATGGGGCTGGGCACCGACTTCACCATCGTGATGTACGCGCGGTACGTGGAGGAGCGGCGCCAGGGGCTGTCGCTGGCCGAGTCCAGCCGGCTGATGATGGGCGAGGGGGCGCTGGGGATGTTCACCGGGGCCATCACTTCGGCCGGCACGTTCTACTCCATGTGCGTGACCGAGTTCAGGGGCCTGTGGGAGCTGGGCTTCCTGATCGGCACCGGCATCCTGCTCAGCATGGTGGCCATCCTCTTCCTGCTCCCGGCCATGATCCAGTGGAACGAGGGGAGGCCGGGGCGCGAGGACAAGATCCGCAAGCTGCACATCCAGTCGTTCGGGTTCGAGGGCCTCATCCCGCTGGCCGCGCGCCGCCCCGTGCCGGCGCTGGCGGTGCTGGCCGCGGTGACCGCCATCCTGGGGGTGGCCGCCTGGAACGTGGGGTTCTCCGACAACATCCGCGACCTGCGCTCTCCGTACAACAAGGGGGTCCTGGCCCAGGAGAAGCTGGGCCGGGTGTTCGGGGGCGACCTGAACTTCATGATCGCCATCGCCGAGGCCCGCACGGTGGATGGCGTGCTGGAGAAGGTCCGCCGGGTGCAGGCGGAAGCCGAGCGGTTCCTCCAGCAGGGGACCCTGCGCAGCGCCGACTCCATCCTGACCTACCTTCCCGCCCCCTCGCGCCAGATGGAGGTCATCCAGGCTCTGCAGGAGGGAAAGGACGGCGACTTCGATCCCCGGCGCATCGAGGCCACTTTCCGCCGCGCGCTGGAGGACCACGGCTTCCAGGAGGACGCCTTCGACGCCTACCTGGCCGACTTCAAGCTGGTGCTGGGCCGGCGGGAGCCGCTGCGGCTGGAGGACATCCAGGCGGGCCCCCTCGGGGCGATGCTGGATCGCTACATCCGCAAGGACGAGCGGGACGGCGCGGACGTGTACCGCGCGGCGGTCTATCTGTTCCCGGGCGACAGGAGATGGCGGCGCGAGGCCCCCCCCGGACTGGTGGAGGCCCTGCAAGGGGGCGACCCCGACGTGACCGTGACCGGGGTCAACGTGGTCAGCAAGAGGCTGCGGGAGATCTTCGCCCGCGACGCCAAGATCGCCATCTCCGTCGGGCTGGTCCTGGTCAGTCTGCTGCTGTGGCTCGATTTCCGGTCGCTGCGGCTGATGCTGGTGGCCAACCTCCAGGTGCTGACAGGGGTGGTGTGGATGCTCGGGGTGATGAGCCTGACCGGGCTGGAGATGAACTTCATCAACTGCTTCGTGGCCACCATGATCCTGGGAGTGGGGGTGGACTACGGCATCCATCTCATCCACAGGATGCGCCTCAACGGCGGCGTGGTGGACTCGGGCGTCATGCAGACCGGCAAGGCGGTGGCCATGGCGGCGATGACCAACGTGGTCGGCTTCGGATCTCTGGCCCTGTCCAACTACCCCGGGCTGCGCAGCGTGGGGATCATCTCGGTGGTGGGAAGCGTGGCCTGCCTGCTCACCGCCCTGACCCTGCTTCCGGCGCTGATGTCGTTCCGCGTCTTCTCGAAGGTGGTGGAGGAGCACGCCGGGGCCTCCTCGAAATGATCCTCATCGTCCTCCTGCTGGGGGTGATCGAGGGGATCACCGAGTTCCTCCCCATCTCCTCCACCGGGCACCTGATCGTGGCCGGGCACCTGCTGGGGTTCACTGGCCCACAGGCGGAAACCTTCGAGATCGTGATCCAACTGGGCGCCATCCTGGCGGTGGTGTGGGAGTTCCGCCGCCACCTCTTCTCGGTCGCCGCCGGCGCGCTGGGGCTGCAGCCCCTGGCCGGTTCCCGCGAGCTGGCGGTGAACCTGGCCATCGCCTTCCTCCCTGCGGCGGTGGCGGGGGCGCTGTTGCACGGAGCGATCAAGGAGCTGCTGTTCGGGCCGGTCACCGTGGCCTGGGCCCTGGTGGGCGGCGGGGTGGCCATGCTGGCCATCGAGGCGTCGGCTCCGCGCATCCGCACGACCTCGCTGATGGAGGTGCCCTGGCGCAGCGCGCTTCTGATCGGCCTGGCCCAGACCGTGTCGCTCTTCCCGGGCGTCTCCAGGGCCGCCGCCACCATCATGGGCGGGATGCTGGCGGGGCTGGACCGCACCACGGCGACGCAGTTCTCGTTCTACCTGGCCATCCCCACCATGATGGCGGCCACCGTGTACGACCTGTCCAAGTCGTGGTCGTTGCTGTCGCGCGGCGACCTGGCCTTCCTGGCCCTGGGGTTCGCCGCGGCCTTCGTCTCCGCGCTGCTCGCGGTGCGGGCGCTGGTGCGGTACGTGTCGCTGTACGACTTCCGGCCGTTCGCCTGGTACCGCATCGCGCTGGGGCTGGCCACGCTCTGGATCTTCCGGGACTGAGCCGGCGCGTCAGCCCTTGTAGGTGACCACCCTCCCCCAGAGGCCGGCCGTCCCCCAGATGCCGCGCCTGAGCGCCTCAAGCTGCACGATCTGGCTGTGGTCCACGAACAGATTCACCTCGGGGCCGTAGTTCTTCACGTACCAGGCGAACACGTCCGGATCGGCCGCCTCGAACATCAGCCTCTCCAGCCCCAGCTCGCGGATGAAGCGCGCGGGCGCCTCGGTGCGCCAGGGGGAGACGTTCTCGGTGATCCCTTCGGACTCCACCATGATCTGGTAGGCGCCCGCATCGAGGAAGCGCCGGGCCCGCTCAACGGCCCAGCCGACGTCCTGGGGACGCTCCATCGCCAGCTCGGAGGCGGAGGTCCCTCCTCCCGCCCCGAACTGGATGCCGACCTCCGGCTTGGGCTTGATCCCGGCCCGGGCCGCGGCCTCGATCAGGCGCAGCCAGTCGTCGGTGGGCAGGGTGATGAAGCCGGCGGAGATCTCCAGGATGTCGAACCCGACGTCGCGGCATTCCTGGATGTAGCGGGGGACGGCTGCGGCATCCGTGGCCAGGACCCGCTCCAGGAAGCCGCCGGTGGACACCAGCACGCCATGGCGGTGGCACAGCTCGATGATCTCCACGAGACGGTCGCGGGGCATCAGGGAGAACGACCCTCCCGCGAACTTCAGGGCATCGACGTGATCCCCCATGGTCTCCAGCAGGTCCTCCAGGTAGCGGCGCCCCATCACCGAGTAGTACGGCCCGCGGATCTCGGTCAGTCCTGCGCGCCGGGGCTTCTCCTCCCTGCGGTTGCAGGCCACGAAGGAGAAGGCCCGGGGAGAGGGGCCGCTCACGGGCGGGCCTCGGCGCGGGCGGAGGCAGCCGACGGCCGGGGGGACAGCAGGCGGCAGAGCCCGGTCACGGGCCGGGCCTCCAGGGAGGCGACCGTCTCCACCAGCTCGTCCAGGACGGGGGAGTCGGCGGGGGCCAGCCGGCGCAGCTTGCCGACCGCTCCCTCCCACGGCATGGGGCGGGACGTGAACCCTTCGTAGTCCACTCTCTCCTTGCTCACCGCGCGCCCGTCCCGCAGCCGCACGATGACCCTCGACGGCATCTCGCGAGGGAAGCGCCGGCTGTACTCCTCCAGGGGCCGCACCACCACCTTGCTCAGCAGCTCCTGCACGTCGTCCGACAGGATGCGGGCTTCCTCGTACTGCGCCGGACCGAGCCCTCCGTCCAGCAGCGCGGCGGCCACCATGTAGGGGAGCGAGTGATCGGCCTCCTCCTTGGTCCGCACGCGGGTCTTGTCCCCTTCCTCTCCGCCGCCGATGATCGCGTGGGCCACGTCGAATGTGGCCACTTCCACCCGGGCGATGTCGCGCCCTTCCAGAGCGTGCTCCCGCTTCAGGTCCAGCGCCGCCTCGATGGCCGTCTGCGAGTGCACCTCGGCGTTGTGCTTCTTGACCACGGTGCGCCGCACTCGCTCCAGGTCCTCGTTGTCCCAGTCCAGGCGGAAGCGGCCCGAGAGCGACTCCATGAAACCCTTGTTCCCCTCGAAGACCTCCCGCGGCCCGGTGATCCCGCGCGCGGCCAGAAGCGCGGCGTGCAGCGCCCCGAAGCCGGCATGGGGCGCGGCCAGGCCTTTCCATTGCGACAGCGCTCCGGTGCGGGTGACCCGCAGGGCGGCCAGAGCGGTGGTGGCGATGGCCACGGCATGGGCCGTGCGCTCCTCGTCGAGGCCGAGCCCTTTGGCCGCGCCGGCGGCCGCGGAGCAGGCCAGCTGCGTGGTGTGATCGAAGCCCCTCGCGCGCACCGGCGCCTCGTCCGAGAGCCGGCATTGCACCTGGTAGGCGACGGCCAGCGCGGTGAGGAACCTGTCCCCCCGCGCCTCCGCCGCCTCGCACGCCGCCAGCACCGGCGCCAGGTTGTCGCTGGGGTGGCAGGTCTCTCCGGGGGCGAGGTAGCTGTCGTTGTAGTCGAGGTAGCGCACCAGGACGCCGTTGTGGAGCGCCGCATGGTGGGGCGCTGCGGTCCCCCCTCCGATGAGGCTGCACGGGCCTCCCTTGTCCAGGGCCCGGACGTGCTCGCGCACGCGGCGCACCGGCCCGGCGTCCCGGGCTCCCAGCGCGCAGGCCAGCGAGTCGAGCACGCGCACCTTGAGCTGGGCGGCGGCATCGGCCGACAGCATGTCGTACGACGCGCGCGCGGCGAATCGCGCCAGACGCTCCACCATCGTCATGCCTGAGCGTAACCCACGCGTCCACGGCCCGCCCGTCAGCAGCCCAGCACCATCCGCCGCAGCTCCAGCGCGTTGCGCACGGCGTGGCCGTGGGTGTCGTTGTTGAAGTAGGCGTACACGGGCATCCCTTCCCGCGCTTCCCCTGCGATGTCCTCGGCCTCGCGGGCCAGCCTCTCCCTGCTGTAACACCCCCCGGGGACCTTGCCGTGGTAGCGGCGGTAGGTCCACGGCGCGGTGCGCCGGCGCGGGTGCGGCATGTGGTCGTGCAGGACGAGGGCGGCGCCGTGCCGGGCCAGCACGGCGTAGACCTCCTGGCGCAGCCAGTCGGGATCCCTGAACTCCACGGCCCACGGGACGCCGGCCGGCCCGGCTTCCAGGAAGGCGTCCAGCCGTCCCGGGTCCGCGTGAAAGCGCGGAGGGATCTGCACCAGCACCGGACCGAGCGAAGGCCCGAGGCGCCGCGCGCGCTCCAGGAACAGTCCGATGGTGTCGGCCGGTTCGAGCAGCCGCTTGAGGTGCGTGCCGTAGCGGCTGAACTTCAGGGCGTACAGAAAGCCGCCGGGCGCCCGCTCGGCCCAGGAGTGGAACGTGCTCTCCTCGGGCAGGTGGTAGAAGGTGGCGTTGATCTCCACGGTGTCGAACCGGGCGGCGTAGAAGGAGAACCATGCGCGCGCCGGGGCGTCCTCGGGGTACAGCACCCCCTTCCAGTGACGGTACTGCCACCCCGACGTCCCGATCCGGATCCGCTCGGCGCCCTCCATGACGGATCGTAGATCGCGGCCCGGTGGCGGCCGCCCGCGGGCGCGGAAGCGGCTGGGTTTCTCCCGACGCGAGGTTGCGGGGAAAACCCGATGGATTCGCGCCCTGGAGGGTGGTATGAAAGGACCGATCGGAACCCCATCATCGCCGGGCGTTGCAGGAGGCCACCATGAAGACCGAACACGGCGGCGTCCTGGAGCCGGGCGGCTCCTGGCTCACGGTGGCGTCGTTCGCGCGCGAAGGGGCCCAGCGGCTCCTGCAGCAGCTCCTGGAGGAGGAGCTGTCGGACCACGTCAGCCTGGCCGCCGGCAAAGAGGACCCGGCCGCCAGGGGAACCCACATGCACCGCAGCGGGCACGGCAGGCCCCGGCGGCTTCGGACGCCGGCGGGCGAGATCGAGATCCGGCGGCCCAGGCTGCGCGGGCCCAACCCGTCCTTCCGCAGCCGGGTCTTGCCGCACTTCAAGCAGCGGGCCCGGGACTCCGGCGAGCTGCAGCTCGGCCGCTACCTGGAAGGGCTGGCCGAGACGGACTTCGACATGGCCGTGTCGGGCCTCCTGGGGGACGTCACCCTCGTCTCGATGGCGGCCCGCGAGCGCCTGCGCCCCGCCTGGCTGGTGGAGACGGCGGCCTGGAAGAACGGCCCGCTGTCGGACCTCGACGTGGCCTACGTGATCATCGACGCCATCGCTCCGGGCCGAGCGGGCGATCTGCCGTCTCTCATCGTGGTGATCGGAGTCCTGGCCGACGGAGCCCGCAGTCTCCTCCTGGTGGAGCGTGCTCCGGCTCAGGGCGCCGCGGCGGTCATCCGAAGGAAGCTGCTGCGCCGGGGACTGCGGTACCCGCAGCTCGTGCTGGGGGGAGGTCTCCGGATGGCCGGGGCCGCAGCGGAGGCCGGCCCCGAGGCCGCCGTCACGCGGACTCGTTGCTCCAGGTGACGGCGTAGCGGACCAGCTCGTTGGCGGTTCGCAGGTGAAGCTTGGTCTTGATGTGTTCCCTGTAGGTGTCGATCGTCTTGATGCTGAGATGGAGCCGCTGGGCCATCTCCCTTGACGTCAGTCCCTGCCCGATGAGCCCCAGCACCTCCAGCTCGCGGTCCGAGAGGATCCTCACCGGAGAGTTGTTGCCGTCGTCGCGACGGTGCACGAGCCGGTGCAGCACCCGATCGGCGAGGCCGGAGCTGAGGTGCATCTTGCCTGCCAGCACGTTGCGCACCGCCTCCAGGATCTTCTCGGTGGGCTCCTGCTTGCTGATGTAGCCCATGGCCCCCGCCCTCAGGGCGCGCTCACCATAGATGGCTTCGTCGTGCACCGACAGGACGAGCATGCGGGCGGAGGGCCTGATCATCTTGACCTGCTTGATGAGCTCGATGCCGCTGCCTGTCTTGAGCGACAGATCGATGATGATGAGGTCGGGATCGGTCGTCTCGACCATCTGGAGGGCCGAGGCGGCGTCCGCGGCCTCGCCCGCCACCTGCAACCCTGCGTCTTCGATGAGATCCCTGAGGCCGTGGCGTACGAGAGAGTGGTCGTCCACGATGAGGACGCGCGAAACCTTCCGGCCGGAGCGCGCCATCGACCGGGCATTGCTGGTCATGCGATCTTCCCCCATGGGCCTCCCCTGGTACGGAAGGAGGCCGCTCGACGCGTTGTGCGGGGCCAACCATGAGTGAGCGCGGCGATTCTAGCACCGAAAGGCCCCGCGATCTCCGGACATTTTTTCGCGGATCGGCGATCGGGGGGCATGACCGCCCCCAGGCCCGGCCGGGCCCGGCCACGGCGGGGACTCTTGGTGACGGTCCCCACCCGCTCCCGATTCCGGGGTTCCACCGATGGCGCCGGTCCCCGGGGTTCCTAAGCTTCTTTTGTGCGCGCGAGTGCCCGCCCGCCGATGGGCCGCGGCGCGCGCCCGCAGCGCGGAACCCCAAAGGAGAGATTCGCAATGACGAGAACAGGTTGGGTGCAAGGACTGTCGGCGATGACGGTCGCCGGCGTGGTGGTACTTCTGGGCTCCGCGGGCTTCGAGGCGGCGAACCGGAATCATGATCGCAAGGGAACCCGTCCCGCGGCGGCGGACGGCGACCGGATGGGCCGATCCACGGCCGCCGAGGATCGCGAGCTGGCCGCGGACATCCGCGAGGACCTGCGGGACGCCGAGATGATCGACATCGACGACCTGGAGGTGGACGTCCGGGGCGGCGTGGTCACCCTGTCGGGCACCGCCGAGACGCTGTACGCCAAGGAGCAGGCCGTCGATCTGGCCCGCAGCTACGCCAAGGTCGATCAGGTCGTGGACAGGCTGGCTCTCAGGACCCGCTCCCGCTCCGACCGCGAGATCCGTGAGGACGTCGAGGACGCGCTCGACAAGCACGCCCGCCTGGACGCGGACGATCTGGACATCGAAGTCCGCAACGGCGACGTGACCCTCCGTGGGGATCTCGAGTCGCAGCACGCCCGGGAGCTGGCGTCCGACATCGCCAAGAGCGTGGCGGGGGTGCGCCGGGTCTCCAGCGACCTGCAGGTGGCGCGCGCCGGCCGTGCCGACAGGAAGGACGAGGACATCGAGACCGACATCCAGCGGCGCCTGGACCGCCGGTTCGACGAGGACGAGGCCGTCGTGGACGTCGAGGTGACCGGCGGCAAGGTGGAGCTGGACGGCATGGTCACCAACGCCCGGAAGAAATCGGAGATCCTGGACGCCGTGTGGGTCCCCGGGGTGATCGAGGTGGACCACGACAACCTGAAGATCGATCGTGACATGCGCCGGGTCCGCACCGACTCCGGCCGTCGCTCGACCTCCACGCACCCCCGCGGCTCCGGGGATGTCGATCGGGCCGTGCGCAACGATGGCGACATCGAAGAGGATGTCCGGTTCGCCTTCGACAAGGATCCGATGCTGGCCGCCGAGGGCCCCGAGGTGGACGTCCGGGCCGGCGTGGCCAACCTCAGCGGCGACGTGGACACCCTGCACGCCAAGAAGCGCGCCGAGGAGATCGCCGGGGAGACGCCCGGAGTGGTGCAGGTGCGCAACCAGATCCGCGTGGAGCGTGACGAAGCCGTCTCCGACGAGGAGCTGGAGGACCGCGTCAAGCAAGCGCTGTTCCGCGATCCCTTCTTCGAGAGGCACCGCATCGGCGTCGCGGTCGACGACGGGGTGGTGCGCCTGACCGGCCGCGTGCAGTCCGAGCGGGAGAGGGCCGCGGCCGAGGACATCGCCGCCGGAATCCCCGGCGTGGTGGACGTGGAAAACGATCTGACCGTGAGCAACTGAGGCGGCGTCGTACCCTCCTCCGTCCTGGCCGGGCGGTCTCCGCACCCAGCGGGGGCCGCCCGGCTCCTCCGCTCACCGGCCGGCGAGTGCCGCCTCGGCCAGCCTCTGGAGCGGCGCGGGCCAGACGCCCAACCCGACCACCAGCAGGGTCAGGAGGCCCAGGGCCGCGGCCGTGGCGGCCGGCACGGGCTGCCTGGCTCCGCGCGGCTCCGCTTCCGCCGGCGCGGCCATCGCCGCGATGACCCGCAGGTAATAGACCAGTCCCAGCACGCTCCCCGCCACCAGCGCGGCGCAGAGGGCCCACAGCGAGGCCTCCGCCCCGGCCATCAGGATCTGGAACTTGGCCACGAAGCCCGCCGTCAGCGGCAGGCCGGCCAGCGACAGCAGCGAGGCGACGAGGACTCCGGCCGCGGCCGGCCGCCTCCAGAGCAGGCCCCTCAGGGCGTCGAGGGAATCCTCGTCGTCGGGTCCGGCCGACAGCAGCCCGATGACGCCGAACGCGGCGGCCGTGGTCACGCAATACGCGGCGACGTAGAAAGCGGCCGCCTCCGCTCCCGCCGGGCCGGGGGTGAGCAGCGCGATGGCCACGAACCCCATGTGCGACACCGACGAGTAGGCCAGGATCCGCTTCAGCCGCGTCTGGCGCAGCGCCAGCAGGCCGCCCGCCAGCATGGAGGCGGCGGCCACCGCGGCCAGCGCCCGGCCGAGCGCCCCCATCCAGGCCGCATCCCCGGCCGGAGCGAGGAGCCGCGCCGCCAGGGCCACCACAGCGGCCTTGGAGAGGGTGGCCACCGCCGCCGCCGCGGGGGCGGGAGCCCCCTGGTAGACGTCGGGGGCCCACTGGTGAAAGGGGACCCAGGCCAGCTTGAAGCCCGCCCCGGCCATCACCAGCGCCATCCCGGCGGCCATCAGAGGGAGCGGGCGCGCGGGAGCGTCCGCCGCCAGCAGGGCCTCCAGCTCCATCGTCCCGGAGGCGGCGTAGAGCAGCGCCATCCCGAACACCAGGATGGCCGACGACGATCCGGCCAGCACGAGGTACTTGATCGCCGCTTCCGCCGCGTTGCGGGAAGCGGCCGGATACCCGATGAGGGCGTACAGCGAGACGCTCAGGATCTCCAGGCCCAGGAACAGGGCCGCCAGGTGGACCCCGGCGGCCAGCAGCATCCCGCCCAGGGTGGCCAGCAGCAGCAGGGGATAGAACTCTTCGGGGGGATCGTCGCGGCGCGCCAGGTAGCCGTGCGCCAGCAGAGCCACGGCCAGCGCCGTGGCCAGCAGCACGGCCATGTAGGCCAGAGCATGGCCGTCCACCGCCAGCAAGGCGGTGACGCGCCTCGGCGAGGCCTGCGCGGCGGCCGGAACCGAGACCAGCGCCGCGGCCAGCCCCGCCGCGCACACCAGGGCGGCCGGAGCATGCCGTCTTCGCACCGCGATGGCCAGCATGGCGGCCGCCGCCGCCCCGGCGACGATGGCCAGGGGGAGCAGGGCCTGCCAGTCGGCGGCGTCCAGCACCGGGACCGGGGAGCTCACCGCGCGCCCGCCAGGCCGGCCACGGCCGGCGCGGCCAGGTCGATGAGAGGCTGAGGGGCCACGCCGAGCCAGACGAGCAGCAGGACGATCCCCGCCAGCAGCGCCGTCTCACGGGCGTCCAGGTCGAGCCCCCGCGAGGGGCCGGGCCGTTGGGGGCCGAACAGGAGGCTCTCCAGCAGGCGCAGCGCGTACAGGGTGGAGAGGACCAGCCCGACCGCGGCCGCCGCCGTGGCCCCGGGGTGCGCGGCGGCCGACCCCGCCAGCACCAGGAACTCGGCCACGAACGTTCCCAGCCCGGGCAGGCCGAGCGCCGCCATGGCCAGAGTCAGGCCCGCGGCGCCCAGCCGCGGCGCGGGGTCCCACAGCCCGCCGAGGCGCGACAGCTCCCGTGTGTGGAGCCGGTCCTGGAGCAGGCCGGCCAGCACGAAGAGGCCCCCGGTGGCGAAGGCGTGGCTCACCATCCCCAGGAGCGCCCCGTGCAGGGCGATCTCCGTCCCCGCGTAGATCCCCAGCAGAACGAAGCCCAGATGGCTGACGCTGGTGTAGGCGGCCATCCGCTTGAAATCGGTCTGGCCGAAGGCCAGCAGGGCGCCGTAGACGACCCCGGCGGCCCCCAGCCACGCCGCCGCCGGCGCCAGCGCCGCGGAGGCGTCGGGGAAGAGGGGGACGGCGAAGCGCATCAGGCCGTACGCGCCGGTCTTGAGGAGCAGCCCGGCCAGCACGACGCTCCCCGCGGTTGGAGCCTGGGTGTGCGCGTCGGGGAGCCATGGGTGCAGCGGGAACGCGGGCAGCTTCACGGCGAACGCGGCGAAGAACCCCAGCATCGGCCACCACTGCAGCGCGGCGGCCGGGGGCGCCGCCAGCAGCTCCGCCGCGTCGAACGTGAGCCGGCCGGAGGCCTCGCGGTGCAGCAGGGCGAGGGCGGCGATCGACAGGATCATCATCAGCCCCCCGGCCTGGGTGAAGAGGAAGAACTTCAGCGCCGCGCGCCGGCTCCCTTCGTGTCCCCAGACGCCGATCAGGAAGTACATCGGAACCAGCATCAACTCCCAGAAGAAGGCGAAGAGGAAGAGGTCGATGGCCAGGAACACCCCGATCGCCCCCGACAGCGCCGCCGTCAGGTTGAGGAAGAAGAACCCGGGCCGGCCGGGCGCCGGGCTCCACGCCGCGCCAACGGCGAACAGTCCGACCACCAGCGCCAGCAGGGTCATCATCAGGCCGATTCCGTCGAGTCCCAGGTGCAGCGA
>DATEEA010000035.1:0-93387 GCA_035281445.1 Candidatus Polarisedimenticolia bacterium | reverse complement strand
AGGACAGCCTCGAGAACCCTCCGTGTCGAGACCGGCTTGCGGCCTGGCCGACCGTCCGGGATGTTCTCCTCAGGAAAGTGGTCTCGAATCCGTTCCCAATGTGCATTGCTCAGCGAGATCATCGACACTCATGATACACCGCGAGTCAAGCATTGATTTTGAGATAGGTTCTAATCACTCGGCGAGCATCCTGTGCGCGCTGAATCCGAGCCACCAACTCTCTGCGCACCTGTTGGCTCCGTCGGACGAAGCCGTTCATGAATAAAGCGGGCGAAGGAGCCTATCGGAATGCGCTTAGAGGTCCAGGCCTAAAATTGGGACGATCGAACCAGCCGTAACTTTAGATTTGCTGCTCAATGATGACCGCACCACAGAGCAGCAGCGCCACCCAGCCGTTGAGGGTGAAGAAGGCGAGGTTGACCCGGGAGAGATCGTCGGGCTTCACGATGGAGTGCTCGTAGAGAAGGACGCCGGCCACGACGATGACTCCGGCCAGGTAGAGGATTCCCAGGCCTGAGCCGGGCGCGGCCAGGGGAAGGGCGAGCAGCAGCAGCACCATCGACGCGTGCAGGGCGGAGGAGATCCTCAGCGCGGGGGCGATACCGAGTCGCGCAGGGATCGATCGCAGACCGTGGGAGCGATCGAAGGACACGTCCTGGCAGGCGTAGATGATGTCGAACCCGGCGGTCCAGGAAACGACCGCCCCCGCCAGCACCACCGGCGCCCACGACGCCGGGCCCGCCACCGCCAGCCACGCCCCCACGGGGGCGATGGCCAGGCTCATCCCCAGCACCAGGTGGCTCAGCGAGGTGAAGCGCTTGGTGTAGGAGTACCCCAGGACGATCCCCAGGGCCACGGGGGACAGCGCCAGGCACAGAAGGCTCAGCGCCGCGGCCGCCCCGATGAACAGGGCCACCGAGAGCGCCAGCACCACCCAGGCCGTCCCCGACGGCATCCTCCCCGAAGGAAGAGGCCTGCCCGCCGTGCGGGGGTTGAGGGCGTCGAGCCTGCGGTCGGCGATCCGGTTGAAGCTCATCGCCGCCGTGCGCGCCCCCACCATCGCCAGGACGATCCAGACCACCTGCCACAGGGTGGGCCGCCCTCCAGACCCCAGGAGCATCCCGATGATGGCGAAGGGGAGCGCGAAGATAGTGTGGGGGAAGGCAACCAGCTCCCCGGTCAGGCGCGCCCGCCTGCCCGCGCCCCGGAGGATCCCCTCCATCACCCCCCCCAGCGGCGCCCGATGGTGTGGGTCAGGCCCAGATGGTCCAGGACGCGGCCGACGTACTGGTCCACCACGTCCTCGATGGTCTTCGGAAGGGTGTAGAAGGCCGGAGTGATCGGGAGCACCACCGCCCCCGCCCGGGTCACCGCCAGCATGTTCTCGAGGTGCATCATCGAGAGCGGGGCCTCGCGCACCCCCAGGATGAGACGGCGCCGCTCCTTCAGCGCGACCTCCGCGGCCCGGTGGATGAGGTTGCGCGTGGCCCCGGTGGCGATGGCCCCCAGCGTCCCGGTGCTGCACGGGACCACGGCCGTGGCGTCCACGATGTTGGAGCCCGAGGCGATGGGGGCCCCCACGTCGGCCTCGTCGTACCAGCGGACCTTGCTGCCGCTGCCGGCCAGCACCGCCCGCATCGCGGCGAGGCCCGCGTCCTTGGGGCCCAGCTCCTGCCTGGCCACGGCCAGGGCCGAGGCCGACATCACCGCGTTGACCACGGCGACGTCGGGATGGGAGACCAGCGCCGCCAGCAGCCGGCGCGCGCAGGCGCTGCCGCTGGCTCCGGTCACCGCGACCGTGATCTGCTTCATCGCCGACGCCTCTCCTGCAAAGGCATCGATGATAGGGCGGCCGCGTCCGGCCGGTCAAGGAAAGGCTATACTGCGCGCCCAATGGATCCGGCGGATGTCAAAAGGCTTCTGACCGCCGTGCGCTCGCGCCGGCTCTCGGTCAACCAGGCCCTGGAGAAGCTCCGCACCCTTCCGGTCGCCACCACCGGCTACGCCCGCTACGACACCCACCGGGCCCTCAGGCGCGGCTTCCCCGAGGTCATCCTGGCCGAGGGCAAGCGCGAGGACCAGGTGCTGGGCATCCTGGAGCTGATCGCCCGCTCCGGGCACCCCATCCTGGTCACCCGCGCCACCGAGGAGCTCTACATGAGGTCGGTGGAGCACGTCCCCGCGGCGCGGTATCACTCCCTGGCCCGGGCCATCACCGTGGAGGGGAGGGGGAGGCGGCGCCCCCTGCGCAAGGGGCTTGCCGTGGTGACGGCGGGGACCGCCGACATCCCGGTGGCCGAGGAGGCGGCGGTGACCGCCGAGATCATGGGAAACCAGGCCGACCGCATCTACGACGTGGGGGTGGCCGGCATCCACAGGGTGCTGGCCGAGAGCGACCGGCTGACCCGGGCCAGGGTGATCGTGGTGGCGGCCGGGATGGAGGGGGCCCTTCCCAGCGTGGTCGGGGGGCTGGTGGCCGCCCCGGTCATCGCCGTGCCGACCAGCGTCGGCTACGGGGCGTCGTTCGGCGGGATCGCCGCCCTGCTGGGGATGCTCAACTCCTGCTCCTCGGGCCTGACCGTGGTGAACATCGACAACGGCTTCGGGGCGGGCTACGCCGCCAGCCAGATCCTGGCCCTGCTTCCCGAAAGCGCCCGCCGGGCCTGAGTCCCGGCCCGCCGGCACCCCGCGTGTCAATTCAGCGACAAACGCCCCTGGTTTGTGATGCCCTCGGACCCCTGTTCGCACAAATAGCGTAGCGGCATAACGTTACGGCGAACGGGAGAATACCAAACTTTGTGAACATTCCTTGACAGGCCGATTGGGTCGCGATATATTCCTGCAGCTTTCCGCGGACCGGGCGACCCGCAAAGCTAAAACTCATCGACTCAATCGGTTGCAGCACCCCCGCACCTGGGAGCTGATGGGCGAGGACAAGGGGTGTTCCGGCCGTGCCCTGCGAGACCCCCGTGGGGGCGCGGGGCATCTGTGCGTGCCGCCTCCGGCGGGAAAGCGACACGGCATCTGATTCCATCACGGAAGGGAGGGATCAGCCGGGTGCCGCTCATCAAGGTCAGAGAAGACGAGTCCCTTGAGAACGCCCTGCGCCGCTTCAAGCGCAAGTGCGAGAAGTCGGGGATTCTCAGCGAGCTGAAGAAGAGACAGCACTACGAGAAGCCGAGCGCTCGTCGCAAGCGCAAGGCTCTCGCCGCCCGCAAGAAGATGCTCAAGCGGATGGCGCAGGAGAGGAAGTTCAACGGGTAGGGTTCCAGGCACTATGAAGCACCGGGAGGGGCCACGGGCAGGTGGCCCCTCACCACCCGCCCTTCCCAGGACGTGAACTCTGCCAAATGGTCCAGGCGGAGACATCCGCCGCAAGGGACGCCGGGGGGCAGTCCCGGGAGGGACCTTGGCAAGCCCGCTGGCACCGGACTTCGTCGACAGAGTCCGCGGCGCTGTCGATATCGTGGCGCTGGTGTCCGAGTGCGTGCCCCTCAAGAAGTCGGGCCGCAAGTTCCGCGGCCTCTGCCCCTTCCACCCCGAGAAGACCCCTTCGTTCTACGTGGACGACGGCAAGGGGCTGTTCTACTGCTTCGGCTGCCACGCCGGCGGCGACGCCTTCAAGTTCGTCATGCTGCGCGAGCACGTGGAGTTCGTCGAGGCGGCCAAGATCCTGGCCCGCCGGCTCGGGGTGGCCATCCCCGAAACCCGGCAGGCGGGCAAGCCCTCCGAGCGCGAGGCGCTGCTCGCCGCCCACGCCGCAGCGGCGGAGTTCTACCACGACACGCTGAAGTCCCGGCCCGAGGCGGCCCCGGCCCGCAAGTACCTGGTCTCGCGCGGGGTCACCCCCGAGACCGCCGCCAGGCTGGGGATCGGCTTCGCCCCGGACCGCTGGGACGGCCTCAAGGGGCACCTGGTCGCCAAGGGGTTCTCCGCCGAGCTGCTGGTGACCGGCGGACTGCTGGTGCGCGCCGAAGGCAGGCAGACCACCTACGACCGCTTCCGCAACCGGCTGATGTTCCCCATCAAGAGCCTCTCCGGAGACGTGGTGGCCTTCGGCGGCAGGCTGCTGGGCCCCGGCGAGCCCAAGTACCTCAACTCCTCCGACAGCCCCATCTACAACAAGCGGGAGAACCTCTACGGGCTGCACCTGACCCGCGAGGGGATCCGCGAGGCGGGCGAGGCGGTGGTGGTGGAAGGGTACTTCGATTTCGCCAGCCTCTGGCAGGCCGGCGTCACCCACGCCGCGGCCACCTGCGGGACGGCGTTTTCCGAGGAGCAGGCCGCGCTGCTGAGGCGGTTCACCGAGCGGGTGGTCATCAACTACGACCCCGACGCCGCGGGGGCCGCGGCCACCAGGCGGGGGATCGACCTGCTGCTGGGGCGGGGCTTCAAGGTGAGGGTGCTGCGGCTCGACGCCGGGCTCGACCCCGATGCCTTCGTGCGGGGCAAGGGGGCCGACGAGTACCGGGCCCGCCTGGGCGCCGCCGCCAGGTACTTCGACTACCTGCTGGAGTCGGCCGCCGAAGGGGAGGACCTGTCGAGCTACGAGACCAAGAGCGCCGTGCTGAAGAAGATCCTCCCGGTGCTGGAGCTCGTCCCCGATAGGATCGAGCGCTCCGGTTACGTGAACGTGCTGGCGGAGAGGCTGGGGATCGAAGACGCCACCATGCTGGCGGAGATCAAGGACGCCCTGGTGAAGGGGGCGCGCCGCCGCCCGGCCCAGCCGGCGCCGCCCCCTCCCCCCATGAAGGTCCCCGAGGCGGACGGGCGGCTGGTGCGCGCCTTGATGGAGCGCGGCGACGTGCGCGACGAGGTGCTGGAGATCCTGGCCGACGAGGACGTGGCCGGAACCCCCATCGACGAGATCGTGCGGGTCATGCGCGGCCGCGGCGAACGCGGGGAGGAGGTCTCCTACCCGGTCCTGTCCGAGCTGCTGCGTGAGCCCTCCAGGACCGTCCTGGCCAGGCTGGCCATGCGGCCGGAGCCGGTGGTGTCGCGCGAGGAGGCGCTGCGCTGCGCCGAGTCGATCCGGCTGCGGCGGCTGCGGGTGGAGAGGGACAGGATCCAGAAAGAGATGGAGCGGGAGCGGGACGCGGCGCGGCTGGACGATCTGATGCGCCGCAAGGTCGAGGTGAGCCGGCAGATCGACTCGCTTTCCTGAGGCGGCACCGGGGCGGCGCCGGCTCGAGGGTTCCAGAGGAGAGACGACTTGGGCATCGAGGACAAGTACAAAGAGGTTCAGCACCTGATCTCGATCGGACGCGAGAAGGGCTATCTCATGTACGACGAGGTCAACGATGTGCTCCCCGAGGAGGTGAACTCGTCCGACGAGATCGACGACATCCTGGTGCTCTTCGGCGAGCAGGGGATCGAGCTCATCGAGTCGGAGGACCGCCTCCAGATCAAGGAGCTCAAGGAGGACAAGGCCGAAGAGCTGTCCCGTGAAGAGCTGAACCGCCTCGAGCTGAGCGCCGGGACGCTGGACAAGACCAACGACCCGGTCAGGATGTACCTGCGCGAGATGGGGACTGTGCAGTTGCTCACCAAGGACGGCGAGGTGTACATCGCGCGCCGCATCGAGCGCGGCGAGCAGAAGGCGCTGCGGGCTCTGTCGCGCAACCACTACGTCGGGCTCGAGGTGGTGCGCCTGGGCCGGCTGGCCCGGAAGAACCAGGGACGGCTCGAGGGGACGCTCCTGCCCGACGACGAGGACGGCGCGCCGTCCGGCAGGATGGAGGCGCTGGGGCGCATGGTCACCCGCATCGCCCGCCTGCTGCGCGACGCGGGCCAGCTCCGGCGCAAGCTCTCCACCCTCAAGCAGGGGGGGCGCGCCCACAGGGCGGCTGCCTACCGGCTGGCCAGGACGCGGGTCAGGATGGGGCGCGCTGTGCGCGGCATCCCCATGCCCGAGTCGCAGGTCCGGCGCTTCGCCGGCCAGCTTCGCAAGGCCGCCGAGAGGATGCGGGAGCTGGACCAGGAGATGTCGGCGCTCAACAAGCGCCTCAAGCTCACCCGCGACGAGAAGGCGCGCCGCGAGCTGCGCCGGGCCCGCACCGAGGTGTGGCGCGAGCGCATGGCGTACGAGGAGACCATGGGGTGCGGGGTGGAGGAGCTGCAGCGCACCATCGACCGCATCGGCCGGGGGGACCGCGAGGCGCAGGACGCCAAGGGGGACCTGGTGGAGGCCAACCTCAGGCTCGTCGTCTCCATCGCCAAGAAGTACACCAACCGGGGTCTCCAGTTCCTCGACCTGATCCAGGAAGGCAACATCGGCCTGATGAAGGCGGTGGACAAGTTCGAGTACCGGCGGGGCTACAAGTTCTCCACCTACGCCACCTGGTGGATCCGGCAGGCCATCACCCGGGCCATCGCCGACCAGGCGCGCACCATCCGCATCCCCGTGCACATGATCGAGACCATCAACAAGCTGGTGCGGGTGTCCCGCAGCCTGGTGCAGGAGATCGGGCGCGAGCCGACCCCCGAGGAGATCGCCCGCAAGATGGCCATCCCGGTCGCCAAGGTGCGCAAGGTGCTCAAGATCGCTCAGGAGCCGATCTCCCTGGAGACCCCCATCGGCGAGGAGGAGGACTCCCACCTCGGGGACTTCATCGAGGATCCCTCGGTCATCTCGCCGCTGGAGATGTCGATCCGCGAGAACCTCAAGGACAGCACCGAGAAGGTGCTCAAGACCCTCTCCCCGCGCGAGGAGAAGGTCCTCAAGATGCGCTTCGGCCTGGAGGACGGCGCCGAGCGGACGCTGGAGGAGGTCGGCCAGAACTTCGCCGTCACCCGCGAGCGGATCCGCCAGATCGAGTCCAAGGCGCTGCGCAAGCTGCGGCACCCCTCGCGCAGCCGGCGGCTGAGGGCCTTTCTGGAGGGCCCCGGGATCTGACCTGGCGGCGCCCCAGGGCGTGCGAGCGTCCGCCCCGGCGCTATAATCCCGCCTCATTCTTTCGGAGCACAGGAGACATGATGACGAGGATCGCCACGTTCGGACTGATCGCCACCCTGGCGGCGGCCGCCGCGCCCGCCCCGGCGCTCGCCTCCCAGACGCAGCCTTCGGCCGCCCCGGCCGCGGAGCCGCCCGCGGGGGAAGCCGGGCCGGCCGCAGCCTTCGACCCATCACGATCCGACGAGAAGGCGATCCAGATCGCCGACCAGGTGATCGCAGCCATGGGCGGGGCCCGGACGTGGGAGAGCACCCGTTTTCTGAAGTTCACCTTCCTGGTCCGGCAGGGGGACAAGAAGCTCAGCGTCCGCACGCACCACTGGGACAAGGCCGCCCAGCGCTCGCGGATGGAAGGGCCCACCCGGGACGGCAAGCCGATGGTCGCGGTGGTGGATCACGTCAGCAAACAGGGGCAGGCCTCGGTGGACGGCCAGCTCCTGTTCGAGGCCGACGCCGCCCGGTACGTCGATATGGCCTACAAGAACCTCATCAACGACTCCTACTGGCTGTTCATGCCCTTCAAGCTCAAGGATCCCGGCGTGCGCCTGCGCTACGAGGGAGAGGTCAAGGCCGGGCCGGTCACCTACGACAGGATCGTGGTGACCTTCCAGGATGGGACCGGGCTGACCTCCAAGGACCGCTACACCCTTTACGTCAACCGCAAGGACCACATGATCGAGAGGTGGTCCTACGTGCTGGAGGGGCAGGGGGCGAGCGCCTCCCCGACCGCATGGCAGTGGGTGGACTGGACCACGGTGGGAGGGTTGAAGGTCTCCACCCGCCGCACCCAGGACGGGGGCGAGGTGGACATCGTGCTGGAGGACGTGCAGATCTTCGACACGCTCCCCGACACGGTCTTCACCAGCGCCTCTCCCGTGGGGGGGCCCGGGGAGACGCCGCCCGCCGCGGAGACCCCTGTCATTCCGTAGAGGGCTCTACTCCTTCAGGCCGGCCGTGCCGCGCCGGGCCCGCTTGCCGGCCGAGCGCTGCTTGCCGTAGATGGCGCTCATCTGATCGAGCATCGCGCCGAGCCGCGCGTAGAGCCGCTTGAGCGGCCGCGGCTCGCAGCGGGTCAGCGCGTAGGAGGCCACCAGCGGCAGCACCAGGGTGGTGTCGGCGTAGCAGACCACGCTGTCGGGAAGCCTGTCGGGATCGACCTTCCCCCAGGAGACGGCCTCTCCGGGGGTGGCCCCCGACAGTCCGCCCGTGTCGGGCCGGGCGTCGGTGATCTGCATGAAGTAGTCGTGCCCTTTCACCTCCAGGCCCAGGACCTCCTGGAGCTGCGGCTCGGTCTGGAGGATGAAGTTCTTGGGGCTCCCCCCGCCCAGGATGAGCACCGCGCTGGCCCCGGTGCGCTTGGCCTCGTACACGATGGCCGCGGTCTCGTTGACGTCGCGCGAGACGTCGATCTGCAGGGCCCCCCCGGTCAGCCGCCGGGCGGCGATGTTCATCCCGATGGTGCTGTCTCCCGGCGACGAGGTGTAGATGGGGACCTGGCACCGGTAGGCCGCGCCCAGGAGAGTCTGGCCCTGCCGTCCGCACTCTTTCTCCGCCCGGTCCACGTACTTGCCCAGCAGGTGATGCAGCTCGGAGGTGGCCATGGTCTTCTGGAACTCGGGCTGGTCGATGACCGAGTAGACGAACTTGTCCGACTCCAGCAGCACGTCCAGATCGAAGGTGATGTCGTAGATGCGGATGATCCTGCGGCGGAACAGCTCCACGTCGTCGGCGAACGGGGTGCTGCGGAACAGGTCGAACCCCAGGCCGAAGTGGGTGTCGTGGTAGAGGTTGGCCCCGGTGCTGATCATGTAGTCGATGAACCCCTTCTCCATGAGGGGGATCAGCGACGAGGCCAGGCCGGCGGGGATCATGGCGCCCGACAGGGACACGCCGACGGTGACGTCGGGGACGAGCACCTTCTCCTTGAGGAGGCGGCAGATCTCCCAGACCCGCGCGGCGTTGTAGGCGTTGAAGTGCCGATCGACCAGATCGGCGGCGGTCTCTCCCCCTTGCAGAGGCGAGACCTCGATCTTGCGGCGGCCGTGCCCTCGCGCTGACGATCCTCGATCGTGCTTCATGGCGCTGTCCTCCGGTGGCGGCCGAAGCGGACGCGGCGATGATCTAGCACATCCGCCGGCGAGGGTCACCCTGCCGCGGGATGGATCAGGACGGCGGGACGAGGCTCTTGAGGAAGGCGGCGTTGCTCGGGTGCTTGGACATCTTGTCCAGCAGGAGCTGCATCGCCTCGACCGGCTTGACCGAGCTCAGCACCCGGCGCAGGAGGTTGGCCTTCACCAGCTCCTCGGGGTTGAAGAGCAACTCCTCGCGGCGCGTCCCCGACATGCTGATGTCCACCGCCGGGAAGATGCGCCTCTCGAACAGGCCTCGGTCGAGCACCAGCTCCATGTTTCCGGTCCCCTTGAACTCCTGGAAGATGACCTCGTCCATGCGGCTGCCGGTGTCCACCAGGGCGCTGGCGATGATGGTGAGGCTGCCACCCTCCTCGGCCTGGCGGGCCGAGCCGAAGAAGTAGCGTGGCTTCTCCATGGTGCGCGAGTCGATGCCGCCGGTGAGGATCTTCCCCGAGCCGCGCTGCTCGCGGTTGTAGGCCCGAGCCAGCCGGGTGAGCGAGTCGAGCAGGATGACGATGTCCCGCCCGTGCTCGACCTCCCGCCGGGCGTGCTCCAGCACGATCTCCGCCACGTTCACGTGCATCCGCGACATCTCGTCGCTGGAGGAGGCGATGACCTCCCCCTTGACCGAGCGGCGGAAGTCGGTGACCTCCTCGGGCCGCTCGTCGATGAGCAGCACGATCAGCTTGGCGTGGGGGTGGTTGGTGGAGATGCTGGCCGCCAGCTTCTGCAGCAGCGTGGTCTTGCCGGTCTTGGGGGCGGCCACGATCAGCCCCCGCTGGCCGAATCCGATCGGGGAGATGAGATCGAGCACCCTCATGGACAGCTCGTCGGAGGTGGTCTCCAGGCGCAGCCGCCTGTTGGGGGCGATGGAGGTCAGCCGCTCGAAGGGGATGAACGGGCGCCCCTCGGGGTGGCCGTTGGCCAGCTCGACCTGCTGCACCGTGGCCTGGCCCTGCGGCCCCCGGTTCTGGGCCACCACACCGCGCAGCAGCGTCCCCTCCCGCACGTTGGCGGCGCGCACGATCGGCGCCGGCACGTACACATCTCCCACGCAGGCCAGGTAGTTGTTCTCCTTGCGGCGCAGGAAGCCGTGCCCGGCCGGGTAGATCTCCAGCAGCCCCTCGGTGGTCTCTCCCACCGCCGGCGCGGGCGCCCCCTGCCTCAGCAGCCCCTGGCTCTCGGCGCGGGCGTGCCCGCCCCCTCCGCGCGGCCCGCCCTGGTGCCTTCCCCTGGAATGGCCCCCCTGGCCGTGGCCCTGGGAATGCCCCTGCCCGCCGTGATGGCGCTGGGGGCCGCGGCTTCCGTGGGGCTGGCCCGGGCCGCGCTGGGGATGGCCGGAATGCTGGCCGGGATGATGTCCTTGATCGAACTGGGTGGACGGGCCGCGGCGCGAGGGCGCCTGCCCGCCATGGTGGCGAGGCGGTCTCTTGGAACGGTTCTTCACGGGATGATCACCAAAAAACAATCCTGGCACCCAACGGGTGCTATTCGGCCCGAATCGTGCGCCGGGGATGACGGCAGGCAAGCAGATGCCGTTCGGGCATGGGCCGGACCCTCTCGACCGACTGGAACTCCTGGCCTGAAGCGAGGGCGCGCGGGTGGGGAACTCGAGCGTTCACGCCGGCTGGGACCCGCGCCGGACGAGTCAATCTAGCACAACCCACAGGTCAAGGGGAAGGCCCTTCGCGGAGTTGATACAATCCGTCCCCATGAGCCTCCTTCACCGGGGTCCCCTCGGGGGGTCCCTCCTCATCATTATGGCGCTCGCGGCGGCCGGGTGCAGGGCCCATCCGCCGGCCGGCGGGCCGGCTGCGCGCGGGCAGCCCCACATACCGCCGACGAAAGCGGAGGCCGGGGCGCTGATGGCGGGGGCGGCCCGCGTGGCCATCACCCCCCGGCTCGACCTGCCCGGCCGGCCCGTGTACATGGCCGGGCTGGAGCGCGGGCTCAAGGCGACGGGGGTGGCCGACGAGCTGTACGCGCGGGCTCTGGTGATGACCGACCCCCGCGGGACGAGCGTCGGCCTGGTCGTGCTCGATTTGATCGGGTTCTTCCACGACGACGTGGAGGCGCTGCGGCAGGAGCTGGCCCGCAAGCACCCCGGGATCGCCCTGGCCCACGTGGCCGTGGCCAGCACCCACACGCACGCCGGACCGGACGTCATCGGGCTCTGGACGCCGATCGGAGGATCGGTTGACGACGCGTACATGGCCGAGGTGCGCTCCGGGGCGGTGGAGGCGCTGGCCTCGGCCTGGGCCTCGCGCCGCCCGGCCGAGATGCGGGTGGGCGTGGGGACGGCGCCGGGGATGGCCAAGGACACGAGGCTGCCCGAGCTGATCGACGAGACGGTCCTCGCGCTGGGGCTGCGAACGCCGTCGGGGGACGGGATCGCGTCTCTGGTGAACTGGAACAGCCACCCGAGCGTGACCGGAGGAGAGAACAGCCTCTTGTCGGCCGACTACCCCAAGGGGCTCGTGGCCCGCATGGAGCGCGAGTGGGGAGGGGTCGCGCTGTTCGCCGCCGGCGACCTGGGCGGGCAGATCGGCTCGGCCAGAGTCAGGGTCGCCGACCCGGCGACCGGCAAGGTGCCCGAGGACCGGCTGCGCAAGGCCGAGATCCTGGGGGACAGGATCGCCGGCATCGCGCTGGCCGCCCTGGGCGAGGCCGCCTCCCGTCCCCCCGCCGAAGTCCGGCTGGCCGCGCGCTCCAGGACGCTCTTCGTCCCCATGGACAACCCGCGCTTCGCCGAGGGTCTGGCCATCGGCCTCATCCGTCCGCGGCGGCTCTACGCGCTCGACGGGCAGGGCGCGGGGCTGCTGCCGTCGGAGCTGCCCGATCGCTCGGCGCTGCGCCCCGGCGCCTTCACGCTGAAGACCGAGGTGGCGGTGGTCGATCTGGGGCCGGCCCGGATGGCACTCGTCCCCGGTGAGCTCTACCCGGAGCTGGCCCTGGGAGGGATCCCCGATCCGCAGGACCCCGGCGCCGACTTCCAGGGGGCGGAGCGGGAGCCGCCCTTGAGGCCGATGTCCGATCAGCCTCTGTTCCTGATAGGGCTGGCCAACGACGAGCTGGGGTACATCATCCCGCGCTCGCAGTGGGACAGCGAGCCCCCCTACGCCTATCAGCGCGACGAGCCGCAGTACGGAGAGCGCAACTCGGTCGGTCCGGCCACCGCGCCGCTCATCATGAACGCTTTTCGGGAGCTTCTGGCCCCGCGCTGAGGCGGAGGCGGTGGCCCCCCGCGTGGAGCCGGCCCTATATTCGGCCGGGCCATGCCCATCCCCTATTCCGAGCTGAAGCCGACCCGGCTGAAGATAAAGGACGACAAGGGATTCGAGAAGGTCGTGCTGATCGATCGGTCCCCGTTCCCCATCGGTACGGAAGCGGTCGAAGGCCTGGCCGTCCCCATGGAGGAGGGCTCACCGGTCGGCCCCTTCCACGCGGTCATCCGCAGGGAGGCCGACACCTACGTGCTGGAGGACAGGTCCGGCTCGTGCGGCACGCGGGTCAACGGCAGGCCGATCCGCCGGACGGTGCTCAAGCACGGCGACAGCATCACCCTGGGCTCCAGCCGCTACACCGTCCAGTTCCTGGTGGAGGGGACCCGCGCCGCGGACCAGCACGAGCGCCGGGTCAAGGCGATGCTGGCGCTCCTTCTCGACCTGCACGACTGCGACAAGGCCGAGGACGTGCCGGCGCGCGCGGTCGCCGGCATCCTGCAAGTCCTGTCTCCCTCGTGGGTCGCGCTGTCGCTGGGAGCGCGCCCCGACGAGCTGCGCCTGGTCACGGCCGCCGACTCGGAGGGGAAGCTCCCCTCGCGGCCCACCGCCGTGGCCCGGCAGGTGGCCTCCACCCGGCGGGCCTGGTTCCAGCCGGAGAGGCTCTGCGTCCCGCTGCTCGATCGCGCCGACTCCACGCTGCTGGGCGTGCTCGACCTGGGACCTCGCGAGCTGTCCCCCTACGCCGCGGGCGACCTGGAGATCCTGGAGGCGATGGCCGGGCACACCGGGCTGGCCCTGCTCAATGCCGCGCGCCGCCCCGGCCACCGGCCCGCCCGCGCCGAGGCGGCCGCCGGCTCTCAGGAGTGACCGGCCGCCGCCTGGCGGCCCGCCCACGGCGTGATACGATCCGCCGCCCATGCCCCTCGCGCCCTTCCTCTGCACGCTGATCGCCCTGTCCACCCTGTCCGCACTGCAAGCCAGCGCCCCCTCCCCGGCGGCGCCGGGCCCCTCCGCGCCGGCGGCCTCCGGCGGCCTCCGTCTGGTGACCGAGGTCTCCTTCACCGCCAATCTCGTCCACTGGGTGGACAACCTGGCCGGCACGTCGGTGGGCAAGACCATGGCGGTGTACCGGGATCACTGGGCCGATCGCTTCGGCCCCCTGGACCGGGCCGACCGGCAGGCGCTGGAGCAATTCGCCCGCGTGCGCCGAGCCCCTGTCCGGACCCCCGCGGCGGTGGCCAACCACGCGGGGTGCCTCCCCATCGAGGAAGAGGTCCTGAGCTGGCACCAGATCCTGCTGGCCCAGGCCATGAAGGCCTCCTCCATCGAGGCGCTGGCCGCGTCGCTGGCGGCCTGGATCGGCCCCGAGGACCGGCAGGCGCTGGCCGCCGCGCTGCTTCACTTCAAGCCGCGCTTCGAGAAGGTGTGGCGGGAGATGGGGCACGTGCGCCGATTCCAGAGAGTGTTCGAGCGGTTCCTGGGCGACAGCGGGCTGATCCCCTACCTGGAATCGCTGGCGCGCTTCTTCGGGGTGGACGCGGCGGCCGCCCCTCCCATGACCATCTCTCTGATGGCGCTCCCCTCCAACGGGCCGACGCACGCCGAGGCCGACGGCGACCACCTGCTGGTGGAGATCCGGCCGCTGGATCTCCCCCGGAACCAGATCCAGGTCGTGGCGCACGAGGCGTCGCATTTCCTGATGCGCCGCATGTCCCCCGGGCGGGTCGACGCGCTGGCCCGCCAGGCGCACGCCGAGGGGGAGGCCGGGTCGCTGGTCTGGCGCTACATGTGGGAGGGGCTCCCCACGGCGCTGGGGCAGGGGCTGGCCGAGGCGCGGCTTTCTCCGGCGACCTTTTCCACCGGCGCCCGCTGGTACCACCTGCCGCAGATCGACCGCTTCGCCAAGCTGGCCTACCCCGGGGTCGCGGAGGCCGTGACGTCGTCGGCCGGCATCGAGGCGGGGATCATGGGCAGTCTGGCCCGCGCGGTGCGCGGGTCGTCGCTGTTCACCGACGCGCGCCCCGCGGAGTTCCTCATGACCGCCGTCTCGGTCAGCTCGGCCGAGCTGCGCCCCTCGATGGACAGGCTCTGGGCGCGGGCCAGGGTGCGCCCCTTCGCCGAGACGGCGCTGGGGGATGAAGGCGCTGCGGAGATGGCCGCGCTGATGCAGCGGTACGAGTGCCTGGGAGGGGTGGCCCTGGTCCTCCCGGGCCAGGTGAGAGAGGCCGCGGCCCTGGCCGGTCCCGGGGCGGTCTCTTCCCAGCTCGTGGAGGAGTCCCTGGAGAAGCTCGGCCGGGGGCGCGGAGTCATCCTCACCACCCGGCGCCCCGGGGGCGGGCCCCTCTTCCTGCTGGCGACCCCCGGGGCGGCCGAGGCGGAGAGGCTGGTGGAGGCGTTCTTGGCGCTGCGCTCCCTCCCTTCGGCGCCCATCGAGGTGGGGCCGGCCCCGCCCGCCCGCTGACCGCCGGCGCCGGCCCGCAGCCTCCCGGGAAGGGCCGTCCCCGGCCGGTTAATGCTGCATTGACAATTAAGGCGGATCGGCGTATGAGAGGGGCGGCATTCCGAGATCCCCGAGGCGCTGTTCCTTGCGGAGGGAGCGACGGCCGGATGAACCCCAGGCCGGATGCGCCTCGGGGAGTTCCTGTCCGCTCAAGGGGGGGACAGCAAGGGCCGGTTTCCCGCAAGGGGGGCCGGCCCTTCGTTCATGGACCGCCCGGACCGCTCCGCCCGCCCATCCTGTAGAATGCCCGTCCCGAAGGGAACGCCGCCGGCGGCGCACTCGTTGAATGAGGCCGTATGAGGACCGGAGCCAAGATCGCCCTGGGGTGCCTGGCCACGCCGTTCGTGGCCCTGCTTCTCTTCGTCCTTCTCTTCCTCGTCTTCCGGACCATGCCGCTGCCGGAGAGCCGCATGACCACCGCCCAGGCGGAAGCCCCGGGAGTGAGCGTGGAGGCGCTGAAGGCCGAAGGGCTGTCCCCGGGCGACGCCATGCCGGCGCAAGGGGCGATGCCGGTGAACATCCGGCTGGAGGAAGGGACCTTCACGGTGAGGGCCGCCCCCGCCGGAGAGGGGTTCAAGGTCGAGGGGAAGTACGACGAGGCGATGTACACGCTCGAGCAGCAGCTCACCCGCGACAGCGCGGGGGCCGCCGGCTACACCATGAGCTTCCGCCCCAAGTATTCGACCCTGCGCCGCCTGCTCAGCCAGGGGTTCCTCGAGTTCGAGGACGGCCTGAACGCCATCACCGTCTACCTGCCGCAAGGGGTCCCCATGGACCTGCGCGTCCACGCCAGCAAGGGCCAGAGCAACCTCCAGCTCGGCGGCCTGGCCCTGCGCCACGCCGAGCTCGACCTGCGGATGGGCGAGCACTCGGTGAGCGTGGCGAGCCCCAACCTCGTGGAGATGGACGAGCTCAAGGTCAACGGGGGCATGGGCGAGCTCGATCTCGGCGGCCTGGGCAACCTCCGCGCGGGCAGCATCGTGGTCTGGGGACGCATGGGAGAGCTGGGAGTGGACGTGGGGCCGGAGGTGGATCGTGACACGAAGCTGTTCGTCAGGATGCGCATGGGAGAGATGCGAGTGGGGCTTCCCCCCGACGCCCGCGTGCAGGCCCGCAGCAGCGTCTTTCTGGGCGACTCCCGGAACATCCCGCATCGCAGCGAAGGGAAACACCTCATCGAGGTGGACGCAGGCATGAGTCTGGGTGAGATGCGCTTCAACCAGAATTGACGCGCGTGGGGGCGCGCCCGCGCTCCGAGCCCGCCGCGTCGATCCTCGCCTATAGTTTTTCTTGATCGATCGTCGTCACGGTTGCGATTTGACTTCATCGATCCCCGAGATAAATTCGGGCACGTCCGATCCCTTTCCGTCGACCCGCGTCAACACTCGGAGACAGGTTGAGCCACAAGACCATTTCGAGGACTGCGTTCATCGCGGCCTTCCTGGCGGCGTGCGCCTGGTTCGGGGCCGTGTCGTTCGCGGGACCGAGAGCCGACAACACGGACACTCCCTTCGATGCCGCGCTGCTGGAGGACCTGGCCGACGGCGCGCTCGATCACCATACGCTCGCCGACGCGGCGCTGATCGCCTCGGGAGCCGACTCCGAGGAAGAGCTCGCACGGCAGCGGGCGAAGCTGGACGATGTCCTTCGAGAGGTGGCCGAGGGGGTGAGGGCCTGGGGCGGCCCCGAGCGCCGCGCGGGCCGGCTGCTGGAAGTGCTGCACCGCTCGACGCTGGTGAAGTACGACGCCTCCTCCGATCGCTTCGCCGACCTGCTGGGGCAGGGCACGTACAACTGCGTCTCCGCGACGCTGCTCTACATCATCGCCGCGCGGCACATCGGCCTCGACGCGACGGCCGCGGAGACCCCCCTGCACGTCTTCGTCACGCTGGACACCCCCATGCGGCGAGTGGACATCGAGGCCACCTCGCCCACCGGCTTCGCCGTGCGGCGGGACCTTGCCCAGTTCAAGACGTTCGTCCTCACCAACAAGTACGCCACGGCCGAAGAGCTGTCGCAGCGCGGTGTCGAGACCGTGTTCAACGAGTTCCACCGCCTGACCAGGCCCGTCCCTCCCGAGCGCGTCCTCGCCTTCCTCTACCACAACGCCGGACTGCGGGCCTTGCAGGCGCGTGATCCCAGCGCCGCCGCCCGCAACCTGGTGAGCGCCGCCCGCATCTACCCCCACCTCGCCTACCGATCCGAGGACCTGCGCACGACCCTGGCCTGGGCCATCCGGGAGCAGTACGACGCGGGCAGCTTCCAGGCCGCCTACCACCTGGCCGAGGTGGCCATGCGCTTCTACCCGGAGCGCACCACTATCAAGGACCGTCTCATCGCCGTGGCCGCCCGCCTGGTGGAGGAGGCCGCCGCGCGCGGCGATCTGGCCGCCGCCGAGGAGCTGGAGGCCAGGACCCTCTCGCAGCTCGGCGACGACGAGAGCCGCCGCAAGATGGAGATCCTCACCGGCCCGGTCGTGGCCCGCGCGGCGCTGCTGGCGCGCAACTGGCCCTCCGCCCGGCGGCACGCGGAGCGCTTCCGGGCCGCCTACCCCGACCCCATCGAGGCGGAGAAGTTCGCCCGCTGGGTCGAGGCGCGCGCGCTGGAGGGGAGCGGCCCCGAGGATCCCGGCCAGGCCGAGTTCGTCAGCGAGACCCGCGCCGTGCTGGCGGCGCTCCCCGGCGCGCCGGGAGACGGCGAGGCCGCGGGCGTGACACGCGGCATAGGGGCCCTGGCGGCCCAGGGACGCTACGAGGAGGCGCTGGCCGTGGGCCGGCTGCAGCGCGAAGCGCTCGCTGAGCCGGCCGCTCGCGAGGCGCTGGACCTCCTGCTGAAGGCGGTGGCCCGCAGGCAGATCAACAGCCTGATGACGCTGCGCCGCTGGCGGGACGCCGGCCACGCCGCCGAGCAGGCGCTGGATCAGTGGCCCGGCGACGCCGACTTGCAGCTCCTGCACGGCCGCACCATCGCCGCGTCCCAGGAGGAAGAGGAGTCCGCCTCCGACCGCTCCGCCACCCCGGCCCGCTCCGACGTGCCGCCGCCCTCGGCGGTGCCCGGGGCCACCACGGCCGGCGGCCGCCAGAGGTAGCCGGCTCCGGCCTCCCTTGTCAGCCGCAGCCCCGCACGGTACGCTCCCCTCGGCCGGGCCCATAGCTCAGTGGTAGAGCAGCGGACTCATAATCCGTCGGTCCCTGGTTCGATCCCAGGTGGGCCCACCAGCCTTTTCAACTACTTGCGAGACGCCCTTCCGGCTCGAGCCTCGTTTTGCTACCACTTTGCTACCACTTGCGCTGACTTTCGATCCGCCACGTCCCTCGTCCAGCTTGTCCACGGCGGCCTTGTTCCCCATGGGGAGCCAGCGGCCGTAGGTGTCCACGGTGAGCTGGATCGAGGCGTGCCCGAGCTGGCGCTGCACGTAGACGGGGCTCTCCCCCTGCTGCAGGAGCAGCGAGGCGAAGGTGTGCCGCAGGCAGTGGGGATGGAAGTGCGTGGGCAGCTCAGCCTTGGCGAGCACCCGCTTGAAGGCCTTCTCGATGCGGGTCGGGTCCATGGGCGTGCCGGCCGAGGTGGTGAAGGTTCTTGCCCTTTCCGCCCTCGAGAATCAGGGAAAGGAGGTCGGTGTTGGAAAGGGACCGTTCCCCTCGTTTCTCGAGCTTCTCGCGAAGCGACACCTGGACTGTGGACTCGCCGACCTTGGGACACCGTGCCGGCCGCGGACCAGTCGCCTCCCGTCGTGTCATCTCTCGGATGGCGTGAGCCACGGCTTTGCGGCGGCCGGCATCGGCGTCGTCGTTCGGGTCAAGCGTGTCGTCGAGGATGGCCTGAAGCCACGCGATCGCCTCCTGGCGGTTCATGGCTTTCCGGCCAGCTGGAGGTGCGGTTCAGGTGCTTCCCTGGCGGCAGGGAAAGCCTCCTGGAACGCCGCGTTGATCGCGGCGAGCATGTCGAAGGCGGTGCGATAGCTGCGGCATTCGTGGGTCGCGTACCGCGTGGCCGCCCCGTATGCGTCGTAGACGGTCCGGGCACCGGCGGACTCCTTGTTGATGGCCTCCGCGGCCCGCCTCGGGAGCGGCTTGAGGATGGCCTCCAGCACCTCGGCCGGAATCGGCTGCTCGCTCCACGCGGCGTAGAGGGCAACGATGGTTTCGAATCCAAGGAGGTACGCCGCGAGCTGGCGGCCCACCTCCTCGATCGGCACCTCCCCGGCATGGATGGACATGAACCCGCCAGCGAAGACGCCTCCGCCACCGACGGCAAGGTTCGTGGACACGAAGCGGAAGGCTCCAATCTGCACGCCGATCCGCGCCGTGCCGTCGTACGTGTTCTGGATCTTCAGGCAGGGACAGATCTCGTCCGTCCCTGCGACCGGCCTGGCGAGCGCGGGAAACTTGAACAGGGCCCGCATCCGGGCGCCTCCGCGGTCCACGTAGATACCACGGGGAACGGGACCGGCGTCGAGCGGCTCGATGGCCTCTTCGACGATCTCGAGGATCCTCTGGTGCGGGACGAGCTTGTATCGGTCGGAGACCACGCCGATCGCCTCTCCAGTGTCCTCGCGGACCACGGCAAGGCGATGTGGGACGGGACGGATGGAGCGGAACGAATCGGGATCGCCGTGATGGAGCGGTTCCAAGGCGACGGGGAAGTCGGCCGGGTGACCTCTGCGGACGTCCTGGTTGATGTGAGCGGACAGATCGACGGTTCTGCGCATGGTGGTACTCCTCCTGTGTTGGGGAAAAGGGGGTTGGGAAGGAACTGTCTTCAGGCTACCGGGCCGGCCGAGGACCGCAAGGCACCACCCTTTGCCCTGAAGGGCAACAGGATCAAGCCTCTATAGAATAGAAGGCCGTTCCGAAGGCCACGGCATCGAAGATTCCCATGCGCCGATCTTCCGTCACCCACAGCTTCCGTCTGCGCGGCGCGTGCGACGCGAGTTCGGGGATTGACTGTGCGATGGTGAGGGCGATCTGGTGCTTCGTCCTGGCGCCCACGACGGAGAAGGCCTGGAGGACCTGTTGCCGCGAGATGGCGCGGCACGGCACTTTCTTCGACTTGGCGAGGGCGCGCAGGTCTCGCAAGTCCTTTCGGATCCTCTTGCCGTGATGTGATCCGCGTGCGCCGGCGTCCTCAAACACCACGACGTCGGGTGTGAAGTGGTCGATGAACCAGGCCATCTGGGTCAGGCGCCGGCCCTTGCCCCTTGGGAACGACTTCACCCCCCAGTTGACCAGATGGGCGGGCCCTTCGAGGACCGCGAAACCGAACCCGTGCTGGTTGGGGTGAATCGCCAGGACACGCGGCCCGTCACCATTCATGCCTCCTCGAGAGCGGATACGCCGGAGCGGGCCAGCACGGCCCGCAGGAAGGCGACCTTGTGCGCGCGGAAAGGATCCTTCTCCTTCCGCGCGATGCTCTCGATGAGCACGGCGATCCGCTTCAGCGTGAGTCGCCGCGCCTCCTCGTAGTGGCCGGCGAACAGATCGCGCGCCGGCGCGTCGAAGAGGATCTCGTAGATGAAGACGGAGCGCACCGACGGCCGCTTCGTGAACACCTCGTGGTGGCAGACTTTGGTGCCGTCCGAGACGCCGAGAAGGTATGCCAGCTCGGCCTGGGTGAGCCGCGATCTCTTGCGATGCCGTATCAGGTAGTTTTCGAGTGTCTGCTTTATGGTACGGGGCACCCCTTACGACGTCGGGGTCGGCCCACTGCCACTAAGAGTACCGAACCCACGGTGGAGGGGAAGGCCACACCGTTTGCCCTGCAGGGCAAGTCCGATGAACTTGGGGGACATGGGGACTTCGAACCGGACAGGCCCTGAAGGGTGTGGCGCATGCCTCCACGGCGGCAGGAAGCGTTGCGCCGTCCGGCTGGACCATCGTAGGAAGTCCCCTACGTCCAGAAGTCCACCCAAGAGACCACCAAGTTGGGTATTGACAGCGCTGTGAGGTCGGGCGTATAGAGGACGTACGAGTGCCCATCGGAGCAGCCATCCCCCGGTGTCCTGCTTCGGTGAGAAATCGCCGCGTCCACTCGAACGATGGCCTTCTGCCTGAGAGGACGAAGCATGGCACGGCACTCAGCCCCGAAGCACTCACCTCGCATCCGTGAATTCCCGCTCGTTCGATTCCTGGCCTTCATACCACTCCTCACCCTCGCATCCCTCGCGTATTCGCAGGTGACCGACCTTGAGGTCACCAGATCGGGCAACGATGTCGTTCTCAACTGGACAACGGGAACCCCGAACTTCCGAGTCCTCAGAAGCCGTACACCAAATTTCATGTCAGGGAATGCGACCGTAGCGGCCAACTTGGCTGGAAGCCCCGCGACTGACGCCGGGGCCGCAGCAAGTGTTAACCTTTACTACTATCAAGTAGTTGGAGCCGGTGAGCCCAGCCCGGGCCTCTTCGATCTGAACCCGCCGCGAGCAGTTCCCACGATCACAATGCTCACGCCGAACAGTGGCCAACCGGGGATCACGGTAACGATCGATGGCATGAATTTCGTGTCGGACGGAAGTGGCATGGTCGTGATGTTTGGTGACCTGCCCGCCGATGTTCAATCAGCCAGCACAACTCAGATCATGGTCACAGTCCCTATCGGTGCCGTCACGAGCGACGTGGTGGTGTGTGCGGTTGAGGCATGTTCAAACAAGGTCCGGTTCACCGTGAGCTTCGGCCCTACGTTCCAGAACATCAGCTCTCTTGCCTTCGAACCAGGCACAGGGAGTCTCTGGGTCGGCGATCAGGGCGCAGGTTCCGTGGTTGAAATCGACAGTACGGGAACCGCGTTCAGCCGAGCTGCGCTCGGGATGGCATTCGTCAGCAATCCATCTCCAGGAGACGGCACCGGCCGCATTTATTTCGCGAACGGATCAAACAGCCCGAACAACATAGGAAACATTCGCTACATTGACTCCTCGACTAACTCGAATATTTTCTTTCGCACCGCTGGCACAGCCACGACGAATCCGGTCGGCGCAAGAGGTGGCCGCGAGAGACAGCGAGCCCAACGTAGTCTACATTTTGGAACTAAATGATAATACAGTCCACCGTGTGCCCCTCACGGGTACCATCGACTCGAACTGGGGAAATACAGGCCTTCTCTTCTTCAACAATCCTGCCGGCGCCCGATTCGACTCGGCCGGAAATCTCTACGTCAGCAGCACCACTTCGATTTACAAGATTACCCCGAGCGAAGTTGTCACTCAGGTTGCGACTGGTTTCACCGGAGCCGCCGGTATCGACTTGTCCGAGGATACTGGGGTGCCGACACTCCTCGTCGCTGACAGTGCCACGGGTCAGGTGTACATGGTTAACGGGCAGAACGGCTTCAAGGAGGTCATCGCCGATGGCTTCACGGATCCTGTCGCCGTTACGTTCTCACGCAACTTCACCACTGGCGAGATGTACTGCGACGTGGCGGAACCAACGCGGATCATACGGCTTGCAGACCCCCGAATCCGGTTCGCACTCCGTGATTCAACGCCGGTTCTAATCCACAAACACAGAGCAGAGGATCAGTATCCGAGTAGCTTTCAGATTGGGGATCGGACGATCACCATCGAAGCCACGGTGCTTGAGGCGGCCCGACCGGTGGGCGGCACCACTATCTATTTCCGGGCCGTTGATCCTCCAGATCAGGGTCCCTACGCTTCCACGGGCGCCGGAGACAACAAAGACGGGGATCCGAATAGAGTGAGTCCCGACAGCGCCACCTCGGATGCCCAGGGAAAGGTGCGGACTGTTCTCACGATCACGAACCCCTATGGGGGCGACAACTACCAGGTCGAGGCGAGCCTACAGGCGCCACCCAACTTCAAGAAGATCGCTAGAAGCGGCGTCTTCACCGCGTGGAAGCGAGCGTACGTCGAATACGATCGGATGTACAAGGCGGGTGAATTCATCAATCAGACATCGGGCGCCGGCCAACCCGACCCAGCCAAGGTATTCGTGGCCAGCCCGGGCACTTTCACGGTCGGCGAAGAAGTCCACGTCCTATCCGGCCTCACGCCCGCTACCCAAGAAGGCGAAAGACGCACCGTAAGCGCTGTAGCCGTCGACCACATCGTCGTGAACTCCCCGCTCACCAGCGCCTACCCTTACGGCGGACCCGTGGCGCCTGGGGATGCAGCGCCCTACAGCTTCGTCGCGAAGGTGGCCGGAGGTTTCTATGAAATTTCTCCGACTTCGTCGACTCTCGGGATCAGTTTCACAGATCCTTTCAGCGAATGGCAGTTCGTAGATGGCGGTAGCTTCCTGCCTGCGTGGACGGTTATGCCGCTGATGAAGATCGATGAGAGGACCCACGTCTTCTTCAGGAACGTGCAACCCGGTGCACCCGTAGTTCCGAAGACCAATCACGTCCAGCTCGTCGCGGCTGGCGCGGTAGATACTGGAGACCGCGGCGTGACCCAGGCCGATAACGCCCTTCCTTTGATCTCGAAGAATTGGTCTTGGGTGCTAACCGATACGATCCAGAGTCTGTGCGCGTGCGCCGGTGCTCCTCTCCAGAATTCTTTCAGTGATGTCGCAGCTCACGAGCTGGCGCACCAGTGGAACGTCAATCCAGAGGATCCCAATCGCCACGATTTGGAGAACACCTGGAACGACTCGACGAAACTGTGCCTCATGAACCAGAACCGTGTGCGCACCTTGGGTCCTGCGCGACTCCATGCGAACCTCGCGGCACCTTCGAAGGACCTATACTGTATTCGCGGACACTTAGACGACCTGAACCAAGACATGTGCTCCTGGCCCCCATAGGAGGCAGGCGATGAAACGCGCCCTAGTCGTAGCCTTTTGTATTCTCGCATCTCGCCCGGCCCTGGCACAGGTGAGCGTCCAAGTGGTCGACTATCCTGTCCGGGTCTTGAGCTACAGCCCGGTGTTCATCACTGGAGCGATCGAAAATCACGGCGCTGAGGCCGTGCTGCTTCCGGTCGCGCGCTTCCACGAGAACGGATACACAATCGAAACTGGCCCGACGAGGGAGAACCTCAAGGAGGTCAAACCCTTCAGATTCGACGGGGGTGGTACGCCCCTCATCTGGCTCAAGCCGGGCGAGTCACGATTGTTCCAGATGGAGATCGGGCAGTTTCTCCCAGTTTCGGGCTCCATCGTCATTCGCGTGGGGCTGAGAAGCACGGGGCGCTGTTACTATTTTCCGAAAGGAGATGAGGCGTTTCCTCTCAAGCTTCTTAACGGGTCTGGGGACCGCGGGGACCCGGCGTACGAATGCTGGGCTGGTAACGCCATGTCCGATCCGGTCACCATCGATTTCATCGAACCTGATTCAGCCGTTGATCGGGAGGCCATGGACTACTTGCGGTCATCCGAATCCGGGGTCGCCCCTCTCTTGAATTCCAACTGGGATGTGCCCCTACAGAAGGCTGCCTCAGAGCTGTGGGATCGCTTCACTACCAGTCATTACACTTATGCTGGGATGTTCCGAAGCTGCTTGAACTCGGCCGAGTGCCTCCAGAAGCTCCTGGACATCCAGCCCTCTCATCCTCTGACTCCGTACACCCTTTTCCAAAAGGCTCTTACCTCCATCAACTCTGGCCATGGGGCGGAGGTATCCGTCCAAGGGCTTGAGATTCCTTCGGCCCTGAAGGACTTCCTCGCGCAGGAGAGGGCGAGCTACGAGAAACGGCAGAAGCGCACGCCTCCTGCACGTTCCACCGGGTCGAACTGATTCGGGCGCATAGCCAAGAGTCACGTGGACACGCGTTCGGCCAGATTCCAGTCTATCCCATGCCTTTCGAATAGTCGCTCGATCTTCGGCCGTTCTTCAGGAGGGATGACGAAGACGCCGTGGCTTTTCTGGGTCGTGAGGTGGAGCTTCCGCCGGATGACGGTCCCCATCCATTTCGGGGTAACCTTCCGATCGTAGTCGTCCTGGTGGCGGTCGGCGAACCAGCTCGCGATGTCCTTCACGGTGAGCCGGGTGTCATCCGAGGCGAGGATGTCGTGGATGACCTGGAGCACCTGGGTTTCAAGGTCGAAGCTCCGGTCGGCAATGAGTTCGCGGTGGTATTGCCGGGCCAGGCCGCGAAGTTCGTTCCGCGCCGTATCGTCTTCGATCACCGAGAGGAGCGGCGTGAAGATCTGGCTGAGCCGGGGCTCGATGGACCGATCGGCGAACTCCTCGGCCGCCCGCACCTTCCCCCAGGTGCGGAACCGAAAGAGGAGGAGCTGGTTTCGGAGTCGCAGCGCCTCTTCTTCGCGGGAGGCTGGGAGGTTGATGGGCACGTCGTCCCGGAGGCGCCGCTGGCCCATCTCCTCGGTGAGGCAGCGACTCTCAAGGGCCCGGACCTCAAAGTACCCGCGCGTGGCGACGATCTTCGGGCCGAACACCGCGTAGGCGGTGGGGTTGAACTCCTTGCGCGGCGTCATCTCGCTTCGAAGCACGGGGAAGCCCCGGGCGTTGCCGTTGTTGAGGATCTTCACGATTTCCGCCCGCTCGTCCGAGAGGCGGAAATCCCCCTCGTCGACGATCAGCGTTCCGCGGAAGGCGTCGAGGATCCGGAAAAGCGGCGAGACAGTGGAGGCGCCGCTTGCGAAGATGGGCTTGTAGCAGAGCGACCCGGCGGTAAGGAGGAAGCGTGTTTTGCCGCTTCCCGGATCGCCGCGCAGGCGAAGGTACGGTAACTCGTTGAAGGCATCATAGATCCAGGTCAGCAACACGTAGTAGCTCGCCACCTTCTCGAAAAGGGGCGAGACGTCCACATAGCGGTGAATGAAGGCTTGGATCTCAGCGATGAGCGTTTCCTCTGACCCGTACTCCTCTGGACCGGTGGGGAGCAGGACGACGCCATTCTGGAGAAGGTTGTTGCGGGGAGAGTACGGCACCAGGCGTTCTCCTCCGACCAGGAGGCTTCCTCGTAGCGCCAGGTGCCCTCCTTTCCCAGGCAGAAGAGCGTCCGCTGTTCGCGGGGGCGGAACACCGTCTCGAGGACGGCCCCGTCCTCCAGAATGGAGGACACCGCGGGCCGGCTCGTCTGCCGCTGCGCCTGGCCTTCTCCCTTCATCGCAGCCGTGCGATTTCGTCCAGGCGCGACAGGGCCTCCGCGAACGTGAGCTTCTCGGTGCGCCTGATGTAGTCGATCACGTCCCCGTGGGCCGGGCACCCGAAGCAGTGAAAGGTCTGGGCAAGGGGGTAGATCACGAACGAGGGCGTATGGTCGTCATGGAAGGGGCAGAGGCCGACGAGCGTTTTTCCGATCGAACGCAAGACGGTCCCGGCCCCGACGATCTTCTCCAGGCGGACCTGGGCCTTGAGCCGTGCGATTTCCTGTGAGAGGCCCTCCTTGGCGTAGACAGCAGTGCCGTATTTCTCGTTCTCGGCGCGGATGGCCGTCGAGCGCATGGGCGGCCGTACCGCCGCCTCCATGAGCTGTTCGAACTCATCAATCGTCCCGCCGAGCTTGACGAAGTAGTCGGTGACGTCGCCGGAGAGGCCGACCTCTTCCGGCAACTGGACGATCCGTGCGTGTGGGACCATGTCGGCCACGCGGCCAGCGCCGTTTCTCCCGGCCTCATCGTTGTCGAAACAGATGAACACCTCGGGGACTTCCTGAAGCGCCCGGGCCCACTCCGTCTTGAACACGCCGGCGCCACCGGTAGAGGTGATCGCGGCGATGCCGTGGCTTTCAAGGACGAGGCGGTCGAACTCGCCTTCGCAGACCACGATTCGCGGCGGCTTCACACGCAACCGCTCCCAACCGTACAGCTCGGCCTTCCCGCCAGCGGAGGTCAGCATCTTCGGCCCAGTCCTCACCTCCGGATCGCGGGAAAGCTTGAAGCAGGCGAAACGTCCTTCGTGGTCGAAGATAGGAATGGTGATGCGTTCGCCATTCCAGCCGAGGAGGTGAACGTCTATCACGGCGTCCACGATGCCACGATGGTTCAAGTACTCCCTGATCCGAATCGGCATGGCTTCGTGATACTGGGTGACCAGGTGGAAGGGATCGCTCATGAGATCACGTTATGCCGCCTCAGCACCCCTGGGAAGGCACCAGCCTTTGCCTTGTGAGGCAAAGGAGGGTGCCGTCGGTTATCCACATCACCCTCTTGCGAGTTTCTGCTCCGGAGGTAGGATCCGGACACGCGGAGTAGCAAGCCGCCATCCGTCCCACCGATAAGGCGCCTCCGTTTGCCCTGAGCAGCAATAGTTGGTGCCTTCCCTCTCCCTTCTGGCCGCCCTACTGTTGCTTACATGCAACCGACCGACAGGGAGATCCAGGAGTTCAGCCGGATCTGGCGGGCAAAGTTTGGGGACATAGGCCGCTCCCACAGCTGCCAGGTCCTCGGTGGTTGTGCGGTCGGCTGCGTGATCGGCGTGCTGGAGGACGCCTCGCCGGCTTCGGAAGCTGCTACCGTTCTGCTACCACTCCATCCCGATTCAGGGCGATCCACGGGATCCATCGATCACCATAACCTCTCGGGAAATGAGTCGGATAGGTCGTCCTGGGTGGGCTCGGGATCGGCCTGGGGGTCACTCATAATCCGTCGGTCCCTGGTTCGATCCCAGGTGGGCCCACCAGCAATCAAATCCGCAGCGGCGCCTCGTCGGTTATCGTCTCGAACAGGACGCTATCACCCCCTCGGTTGAGTCACTTCTTCTTGCTTGGGGTAGAATCGCATCACCGCGCCGCGCGCGCGAGGAGGTGGGGTTGCAGGCACTGGCCATGCGCCCGATGTCAGTGGGCGAGCTGCTCGACCGGATCTTCACGAGCTACCGGTCTCATCTCGGTCTGTTCGTGGGCATCATGCTCCCGCTGGCGATGATCCAGTCGATCGTGGCTATGATCGTGCTCCTGCTCCAGAACCTCATGGTGCGCGACCTGGAAATGAGCGACCCGGACAATTTCGCCACGATGATCCTGGTCGCGGCGGTTTCGTTCGGCTCGGCGGTGGTCGGCTTCGTGCTCAACACCTTGGCGATGGCGGTCCTCATCGTTGCCTTCAGCGAAGTTCACCTCGACCGCGGCGCATCGATCCAGTCGGCATACTCCCTGGTCAAGGGGCGGGTCTCAGGCATGCTGGGCCTCTCCCTGAGCCTTATCGTGATTGCCATGGTCGTTTTTATCGGACTTGTCATGATCGTGGCGATTCCCGTGGTGGTCGCCAGCGCGGTCCATCCGCTGCTCGGGTTCGCGATGGGAGTGCCGATCGGACTCGGGGCGGGTCTGGGGGCCGTCTATTTCCTGTCGCGTCTGGCCGTCGCCATCCCGTCGCTGGTTCTGGAGCGTTGCGGGATTTTCGAGTCGCTGCGCCGCAGCGTGTTGCTGGTGAAGGGATACGAAGTCCGCGCGATTCTGGTCTACGTGCTGGCCTTGGTGATCTCGTACGTCTCCATGTTCCTGTTCCAGGGCCCGTTCTTGCTGAGCACCGTTCTGTTCTCCGAAGGCGGTGTTGTCCCCGTCTGGATCCTGGTGGGGCAGGCTCTCGGCGGCGGCGTGGGCTGGGCGCTCACGGGCCCGCTGCTGAGCATCGGCATGGCCTTGCTCTATTTCGATCTCAGGGTGCGCAAGGAGGCCCTCGATCTCGAGATGGCGATGCTCGAACCGGCAGCGAGAACGGTCTCGCCGCAATGAGCTTTCCTCGCGGCCGCGGCGTGGAGGAAGCATCCTGAGGACCAGCGCCAGCGGCTGCCTGCTCGCCCTGTTCCTCTCGTCATGGGGCGTCGCCCCAGCCGATGCGGAGATGCCGCTCGAGCGTTATGTCGCCGATCTCGAGGCCCATGCCGCCGCGGCGCGCACCGCGCTGAGGACGCGCGAGCATCCGGCGCGCGAAGAGATCCGGAGGAGCATCGAACAGCACCTGCCGGAATCCTGGAGCGTGATCGTAGGAGACGGGCGCATCACCGTGAATCGCCGCGCTATCGATCAGACCCTGCGCGCCATCGAAAAGTCGCCGGAAACCGACGCCCGATGGTGGGACCTGATGGTCCTGCTCGAGACCATGGCGGGCGAGGGGCGCGCCGCGATGGCTCCCGTGGCCCCCCGCGACGATGACGCGTCCCGTCGCCTCCAGGAGATCCTCAGCCGGAGGCAATTCCGCGGCTTGAGCGAACCGGGCCCCATCCAGAGATTGTTTGAGAAAATCACCGCCTGGATCCACAGGATGCTGGAGCCTCTCGGCGGTGCATCGGAAACGCCCCTTCAGATCCTGGGTTGGATCCTGCTCGCCGGCTTCGTGGTGTTCGCCATGGTCTGCGTCCTTCGTGTGGCGCGTGGAAGGGTGCCGCGGAGTCTGGGCACGGTCGCGCCCGAGAAGCCGATGCCGAACGACTGGTCCTCCTGGGCGGCTGACGCCGCCGCGGCGGCGCGACTGGGACGCTACCGCGACGCGGTGCGCTGCGCCTACTGGGCAGCGATCCTCAAACTCGGCGTCGAGGGGATCCTGGACCTCAGGCAGGAGCGCACCCATCGCGAGTACCTGCGGGCTCTCCCCGCGGGTCATCCACTCGGTTCCGATCTGCGGGAGATGACCCGCTCCTTCGAGCGGATCTGGTACGGCGGGAGACCGGCCACCGAGGAAGATCTGGCCGGGCTGTTAACGCACCTTCGCAGCACGGGAGTGACGATCGCATGGCCCCCACCGACCGTCGCATCCTGATCGTCTCGGCGGTCCTGTTCGTCGTGGTCACGACGGTTTCGTCCTTTCTCGCTCCGGAGCCACAGGACACATCGACGGTGCCGACCACCTACTCGAGCGGGGCGAGCGGCGCCCTGGCGGCGTTCCTGCTCCTCGAGGACCTTGGCTTCGACGTTCAGCGCTGGCGGAGACCGCCCACCGAGCTGCCGCGCGAGCCCGCTGGTACGCTCCTGATCCTGGCCGAGCCGCGCACGATCGGCGACGGCGAGTTGCGCGCCATTCGTCAGTTCCTGCTCGACGGCGGCGCAGTGCTCGCCACCGGTTCCGAGGCGACCAAGGTCGTCCCGCACTGGCCGGAGCCGGAAGACGAGCACGGGAAGCCGGGCACCGATTGCAACGCCGTGCATCCCAGCGACGCCACCCGCGGCGCCCTGACGTTGTCGATCGCGCCGCGCGCCTCGTTCGACGGGGAGGCGCCCCAGGTCGTGCTGTACGAGTGCGCCGGCCGTCCCGGCGTGGCTGCCGTGATGTTAGGAAAGGGACGGTTTCTGTGGTGGTCCGGGCCGACCCCGCTGACGAATGCCGGCATCAAGCAGGCCGGGAATCTCGCGCATTTTCTCAATGTCGTCGGTGCGCCTGGATCGGTCAGGATCCTCTGGGATGAGTACTTCCACGGGCACGAAGGGAGTTTAGGTTCGTACCTTCGCGGGACGCCGGTCCCCTGGGGCGCGGCGCAGGCGATGCTCATCCTGTTCGCCGCTGTCCTGACGCACACGCGCCGGGCGGGCGCCGTCGTCGCGCCGGCGCCGGTGTCGCGCCACGACCCCGTGGAGTTCGTCGAGACCGTCGGGGGCCTCTACGAGCGCGCCGGCGCGCGGACCACGGCGGTGCACATCGCCCACCATCGTTTCCGGTCCCTGCTGGCCCGGCGGGGGATCCCGATGCGCGCCGGCGCCGCCGAGGTCGAGAAACGCCTGCGATCGACGACCGGCCGGGGCGCGGGCATCGCCGGGACGCTGCGTGAATGCGAGGGGATCTTCCGCGGCGGAACGGTGGAGGAGTGGCGGGCGCTCCAGCTCGTGCAGCTGCTTCACGAGCACGCTCAACAGCTTGGACTCATTCGCGCCTCTCGCGCCTAGCTTCAGGAGATCGAATGGAGCAAATCGGCCGTCTCGTCGGTCACGTTCGCACGGAAATGGAACGCGTTGTCGTGGGCCAGCGCGAAGCCATCGATCAGATGATCCTCTGCCTGCTGTGCGGCGGTCACGCGATCCTCGAAGGGGTCCCCGGCCTGGCGAAGACGCTGTCGGTGAAGGCGATGGCTCGTCTTCTGCAGGTGTCGTTCCAGCGCGTGCAGTGCACACCCGACCTGATGCCCGCGGACGTCATCGGCACGAACATCTTCAACCCCGGGACGGCTCAGTTCGCGCTGCGGCCCGGCCCCGTTTTCACGGATCTGCTGTTGGTGGACGAGATCAACAGGACGCCACCGCGCACTCAATCGGCGCTGCTCGAAGCGATGGAGGAACGCCAGGTGACGATCGACGGCGAACGGTACCCGCTGTCCGAGCTCTTCACCGTCTTCGCCACGTTGAACCCCGTCGAGTTCGAGGGAACCTACCCGCTCCCCGAGGCACAGCTCGACCGCTTCCTCGTCAAGATCCTGATCGACTACCCGGCGGCCGGCGTCGAGGAGGACGTCCTGAAGCGGTACGAACAGGGCTTCGACGCGCGCGACATCGCGCGGATGGATCTTGCCGCGCTGCCCGCTGGCGCCGTCGCCACGGCGCGCCGCGAGCTGGGCGGCATCAGGGTCGAGGACGCACTGGTCCATTACATCGCGACGCTGGTGCGGCGGACGCGCGAGTGGCCCTCGGTGAGCCTGGGGGCCAGCCCCAGAGGCGCCATCGGCCTGCTGGGTTTCGCCAAAGCGGTGGCGGCCGTCGAGGGACGCGACTTCGTCATCCCGGATGACGTCAAGGCCATCGCGCGTCCTGTGCTCCGCCACCGCGTCATCCTCAAGCCCGAAGCCCAGCTCGAGAGCGTGACTCCCGATCAGGTCGTCGACGAGATCGTCCGTTCGGTGGCGATTCCGAAATGATTGAAGCTCCCCTGAATCCGCCGGCGCGCGCGGCGGAGGCCAGAGGGACGAGACGCTGGTCGTTCGCGTTCGGTCCGCGTTTTCCCTACATTCTGCTCGCCGGCTTTGTCTGGGTCGGGCCCGCGTGGTTCGACTCGCGCTATCTGGCCGCGCTCGTGGCCTGGGACGCCGCCGCTTTTGTCGCGTGGTGGTTGGATCTGCGCCGCATTCCCGAGCCGGGCGCCCTCGTCGTGACGCGGAGCTTCGAGGACGCCTTGGCGCTCGAGAGCGACGTGAGGGTCCGGATTGAAGTCGCCAACAAGGGAGGCCGTGCGATCACCGCGCGGCTTCTCGACGAGGTTCCCGTCGCGCTGCGCGGCGCGCCACCGGAGCTCACGTTCGATGTCGCTGCCGGTTCACGCGCCATGGCCGGCTACGCGATCCGGCCGCAGCGCCGCGGCAACACGAGCTTCGGCATGGCCTGGCTGCGCTACGTCAGCACGATGGGGCTCGCGGAGCGCTGGGCGGTGGCCCCCATCGAGCAGACGATCCGCGTCTATCCGAACCTCGAGACGTCGCGCCGTCTCACGCTCTACCTCACCCGCGGACGCCAGGCGGGCCATGAGCGGCTGCACAAGCGGCAGCGCGGCGCGGGACGGGAGTTCGAGAGCCTGCGCGAGTATCGCGACGGCGATCAATGGCGGGATGTGTGCTGGACCGCCACCGCGCGCCGCGGCCGTCTGATCAGCAGGGTGTACAGGATCGAGCGGGACCAGGTGGTATGGATCGTGGTGGATGCGGGACGACTCCTCCAGGCCTCCGCGGGATCCCTGACGAAGCTGGATCATGCGGCGAGCGCCGCGCTGGGGGTCGCGCAGGTGGCGCTGCATTCGGGCGATCGCGTCGGCCTGCTCACCTATGGTCGGCGCGTGCAGCAACGGGTGCCGCCGGCGAGCGGCGCAGGGCACCTGAGGCTCCTGCTCGAGGCGCTCACCGACGTCAGGTCCGAGCGATCCGAGGCCGATCATCTCGGCGCCGCAAGGGCGTTGCTCCAGGTGCAGAAGCGTCGCGCGCTGGTGATCTGGCTCACCGACCTCGCGGACACCGCCACCACTCCCGATGTGGTTCAGGGGGCGATGCAGATCGGATCCCAGCACCTCGTGATTTTCGTCGCCATCGGTCAGACGACGCTCTGGACGGCGGCCGAGGACGCCCCAAAGGACGCCCGCGCCATGTACCGCTACGTGGCGGCGCTCGAAGTGCTCGAGCGGAGACAACTGCTCCTTGGCAACCTGAGGCGGGGCGGCGCCTGGATCGCGGACGTGCAGGCAGGCTCGCTCGCGGTCGCCATGGTGAACCAGTACCTTCAGATCAAGGAGAGGGGGCTGCTCTGACCCTCCGCCCCGCGAGCGCGAGGTACGCGGCCAGCGCGAGGAACAGGACGCATCCCACCGAAATGCGGATCCATTCGGGGATGGGTTCGGGAGATACGAAGCCCTCGATCATCCCCGCCAGCACGAGCATCGGGAGGATCCCCAGGATGAGCTGAACGGCCCGGCCTCCGTCTCGCGCGATCGCGATGCGACGCGGGAGATGACCGGCAAACAGCAGGCCGCGGGCGATCAGCAGGCCCGCGCCCCCGGCGATGAAGATCGCCGGCAGCTCGAGCGCCCCGTGAGGCGCCACGAAGGCGCAAAGCGACAGGAGCATGCCGTGCTGAAGGCATGCGGCACCGACCACTCCGAGCATCACGCCGTTGAAGAGAAGAAGCAGGGCCGTCCCAATCCCCGCCGTGATCCCCGCCGCCGCCATGGTGAAGGAGACCGCGATGTTGTTGGTCATGATGCCGCTGGCCGCCGCCGGCTTGATGGAGAGGATGCGATGCGTCCACATCTCCCCCTGCTCGATCGTGTCAAGCATCTGGGGACCGAGCGAGAACCTCTGGAAGGATGGGTCGCTGGACGCGAGGAGCCAGCCGGCGATCGCAGCGCCCGTGAACATGAGGAACGAAACGAGCGTGACCCGGAACGTCTCGCGAAAGACGCGCGGGAACGTCCAGGTGTAGAAACCCACCACGCGCCATCTGCCATCACGGGGCGCGCGGTAGATGACGTTGTGCGCCCTGCCGAGGAGTTGGTTGAGATACTCCGCAAGCCGCGCGCCGGTGGGGTCCTCACGGACAGTGGACAGATCGACGGCCGTCTGGCGGTACAATAGAGCCATCTCGCGCAGCTCGTCGTGAGGCAGCGACTGCAGACCGCGGCTGCCGCTGCGGTCCACGAAAGATTCGAGGCGGAGCCAGTGGATGCGGCGCTGCTCGATCCATCGTAGCGAGATCATGCTGCGCTCCTCGCGAGGGACAGGGTGCCCAGGTCGGCGGGCCACAAGCTTATCATCGAGACGCCGGAGCTGATCCCGCTGGAGTTCACGCTTGCGGGCGTGGGGAGCCGCTTCCTCGCGGTGGCCATCGACTCGGCGATCCAACTCGGCCTGTCCCTCGTGGTCATCATCCCATACATCGTCCTGGCCGCCGCCGAGGTCGCCATGCTGGGCTCGAGTTGGGCGCTCGCGATTCTGGTCCTTATCATTTTCTGCATCCAGTACGGCTACTTCCTCGGGTTCGAGATAGCGTGGAGCGGTCAGACGCCCGGCAAACGCAGGCTCGGACTCCGGGTCATCCGCGACTCCGGGCTTCAGATCACTCCCAACGACGCCATCGCGCGGAATCTGCTGCGCCTCGTTGACCAACTCCCCGGAGTTTATGCGATTGGGATCCTCTCGACGGTGCTCAGCTCCCAGAGCAAGCGGCTGGGAGACTATGTGGCGGGCACCGTCGTGGTTCACGAAGCGCCGTTCGAGGAGTCGCGCCCCTCGCTCGCCCTGATGGCGGAAGAACCCGTCGCCGCGGCTGAAACCCATCGTGCGGCGGGTCTCTCCGCGCCGGACCTGGAGTTGATCGAGACGTTTCTCGACCGGCGGCCGCAACTCGACACCATCGTCCGCGTGCAGATGGCGCATCGCATCGCCGAGAAGATCGCGTCGAAGCTGTCCGATGCACCGGATCAAGCGCATCGGGACGAGAGATGGCTCGAAGCGATGGCGCGCGCCGCGCGCCGTAGCGGGCGCTTTCGCTGAGAGCTCGCCGGGAAGCCGCGCTCCTTCGATCGACAGCTTGCCGGTTTCGGGCTGGTCTGCGGAACCCCGAAGTCCGCCGCATTCAGGACGTGAGCATTGACCTCGTATCTCCCACGCAGCGAAAGATCCTGCAGTATCTGTTCGCGGATCCCCATCTGATCGAGACCGGGCACGTTCTCCATCACGAATGCTGATGGCTCAATTTGTGAAACTACTCTGACACACTCTCGATAGAGTCTGTTGCGCGGTCGATAAACCGCGAATGGTTCCTGACCTGGGAGAAGGCTTGGCACGGTGGTCCGCCCACTATGACGTCAACGTCCTTGCCGGCGCCTACCAGAGCCCCTCGCACGGAAGGCTTGCGGACATCGCCATGGATTGTCAGAGCCTCAGAAAAATTGCAGGCGTAGGTTGCGCACGCATCAGGGTCGCTGTCTACTGCGGCCACGATTCGATATCCCGCTTCGACTTCGCGTTCAACGTCTCCATCAACCGCCAGCAGGTGTTCGACCTGGCCACCTGCCGGTTCGTGGAGCGCCACGAGGCCGTGCTCATCCGCGGGCCCACCGGCGTGGACAAGAGCCACCTGGCGCAGGCTCTCGGACACGAGGCCTGCCGGCGCGGCTTCGATGTGCTGTTCACTACGGCGTCGCGGATGCTCGCGCACCTCAACGGGGGGCGGGCCGACGGCACCTACGAGAAGCGTCTGGCCGGCTACGTTCGGCCGGACCTGTTGATCCTGGACGACTTCGGGCTCAAGGCGCTGCCGGCTCCCGGACCCGACGATCTCTACGAGGTCATTCATGTCGCCCCGAGACGGATCTGCCAGCAACGCGCCTGCCGGGCATCTGCCTCGAACTGGGGGTAGAATGGGGCCACCACCGCAGCGGTGCGCGGTACTCTGCTCAAGGATGGTGACGGATGCGACGCGATGAGGCGCTGAGGCTTCTGGGATCATGCAAGGCCGACCTCCGACGGTTCGGCGTGAAGTCCCTGCGGTTGTTCGGCTCCGTGGCGCGTGACGAGGCAGCGGAAGGAAGCGATGTAGACCTCCTCGTCGGCTTCGACCAGTCGCCGACGTTCTCCAACTTCATGAAACTTCGGATCTTCCTGGAGGATCTCCTTCGTGCCGAGGTCGACCTCGTCACCGAGAGCGGCCTGAGAGATCGCGTCAGGCCGTACGTCGAGAAGGAAGCCGTCCGTGTCGCGTGATCCTCTGCTGCTTCTCGAAGACATCGAGAAGGCATGCAACAAGGTTGTCCGGTACACGAAGGGCCGCTCGAAGGACGATGTGTTCAGGGATGACGTCAGGTTCGACGCGGTTCTTCTGAACCTTCACGTCATCGGTGAAGCCGTCAAGAAGCTCCCGGCTGATCTGCGCAGCCGGCATCCAGAGGTGTCCTGGCGGGAGATCGCAGGCCTACGGGACTTCATCTCCCACGCGTACTTCGCCCTGGATCTCGACATCATCTGGGATGCGGTCACGAGCGACGTTCCTGAACTTCGGGACGCTGTGAAGAGAATCATCACCGTGGAAAAACAGCTCGGGGACTGATCTTCTCAGCGAGCTCCACTGCCCCGCTCACGGGCCGCCGCCCGCGGGTCCGTTTCGGAAGATAAGGACGTCCTGTCAGGCCATGAGGCAGCGGCGCTCGATCAAGTCGTCCCGGAGAACAATGGCCGGAGAGAAGCCCATCAGGCCGGCAAAGGCCCCGAAGAAGCGCGCCCCCAGGGGGGCTGCAGCGAAGGCGGCCAGGCGCCCGTCCCGCGCCGTCGCGGGGACCTCCGCTTCCCGGCGCATCGACCAGCGGATCCTCGGCCTCGGGGGGTGGCGCGCGGAAACGCTGGCCCGCATGCGGGCGCTGATCCTGGAAGCAGACCCCGGGATGGCCGAGGAGTGGAAGTGGAACACTCCGGTCTGGGCGCACCATGGGATTGTCTGCACCGGGGAGGCGTACTCGGAAGTCGTGAAGCTCACGTTCGCCCGGGGAGCCAGGATCCCGGACCCAGCGTCCCTCTTCAACGCCAGCCTGGGAGGCAGCACGCGAAGGGCGATCGACATCCGGGAAGGGCAGCGCGTCGACGTGGGCGCCTTCAAGGCGCTCGTGAAGGCCGCGGTGGCCGCGAACAGCATGCCGGCGAGGCCGAAGGTCCTCTCAGGGGGCAATCCGCAGATCGCGAAAGGCGAGGGGGACGCCCCGGTGCAGGCCTACATCGCGGCCATGCCGGGCTGGAAACGCGACATCGGGCGCCGCCTCGACGCGATCGTCGCGCGCAGCGTCCCCGGCGTGCGCAAGGCCGTCAAATGGAACTCGCCGTTCTACGGAGTCGAGGGCCTGGGCTGGTTCCTCAGCTTCCATACGTTCGCGAACTACGTCAAGGTGGCTTTCTTCCGCGGCGTGTCGCTGCGCCCCGTCCCCCCCGGCGAGTCCAGGCACAAGGACGTGCGCTATCTCGACATCCGCGAGGACGACGAGCTCGACGAAGCGCAGCTCGCTTCATGGATGAAGCAAGCCTCCAGGCTGCCCGGCTGGGGCAGGATCTCCATGTAGGGTGAGTGGCCACGGTCCAGGCCGGCGTCGTGACGGTCCGGCAGGCGATGCACGATCCATCGGGTGTCCTGCCGAACCCTCGCTGGTGCGCCGCGGCCAGGGCATCGGCGGCCGGAACGGCGATCTTCGCCCCAGCGCCTCCTCAGACTCAGATTCTTCCGGTCCGCCACATCGCAATCCAGCCGATCAGCAGAATGCCCGCGGCGAGGAGAGCGAGCGGGACGGTGGAGAGAGCGGGGATGCCGGCCGCGGCCGGCTGCACGACGAGGATCTCGGGTGAAGCCAGCGCGGGATGCGACACATCGGTCAGCTTGAGGTGGGTCCCGGTGGGCTGGGGATCGAACAGCATCGTCGTACGGACCTGGTTTCCGATGCCCCCGGCCGACACGATGGGCCCGTCGGTGAGGCCCAGGCTGTCGGTCACCCGGAGGACCAGCATGCTTCCTGGAGCCCCGACCACATCGGCCGATCGACTCACGTCGAACACGTCGCGGATGCCGGGGATCAGGAAGACCTCGGCTCCGTAGGTGAGGCTGCCGACCGACCCGACCTGCCGCTGCACGCGGAAGACCTGCGCGGCGAGATTCTGCTCCGCCAGAACCCTGGAGAGGCCTTCGGTGCGAGCGTCGTGGCGGTAGGCCAGGACGTGGTCGTCAAGTCCGGTGATCGGGTCGTGGGTGATGGTGAGGGACTGGCCGATGGCCGGGAAGGTCGCAGCCGTGGCCCATGGCGCCGGGCCCGGAACGTCCGGCAGGCCCCCGGGAGTCGATGCCTGGACCTCCAGGATGCGTTCTCCCAGCGTGTCCAGCAGGCAGAGCCTGTCCGACGCAGGCTGGTACACGAGCGAGCTGGGATGGGTTCCTGGAAGCGTGACGGAGGGAGACAGCAGGGAGGTCTGTCCCTCCCGAGCCTCGAGGTAGACGATGCCGCCCGTGGTGCCGGTGTCGTTCATGTTGGGGTCGTCGATCCCCGCCACGGCGAGGACCTCGCCGCCGGTAGGACCGGAGATGCCGTCGAGGAGCACCATCGTCAAGGGATGCCGGATGCCGTGCGGCGAGAGGTCGAAGTCCTGCACTGTCCCGTCGGACTCCGGCGAGGAGCTGAAGGACCTGACCACGGGATAAGAGTAGGAGGAGAAGTACTCGCCTCCGTCCGGGCGCCAGAAAGTCGAGGCTCCGACCTTCTTGGTCCTCCCCGGTCCCTGCGAGCCGGCGCCGCCGGCCTCTTTGGCCTTCTCTTCGTAGGACCGCTCGACGATCCCCTTTTCGTTCATGGCGGCCTGCTTGCGCTTCTCGAGCCCGGGCTTGTCCCCCGCGGGAGTGGACGGATTGTCAATCTGCGCCTGGAGGTCCGCGATGAGCCGCGTGAGGATCTCGATCTGCAGCCAGTTCGCGTCCGCCTCGTTTCTGGCCGCGGCGGCGCCCGTCAGACCGGAGGCCTGCGTCGTGTGGAGCCATTCGTGAGCCAGGGCGCTCACGGCGCGCTCCTTGGCTCCATCCAGGAGCGATGCCTTGATGTTCATGCGGGCGAGCTTGGGATCGCAGTCGCCCTCGGCGTTCCTTCCGCTCAATGTCCCGGCGACGTTGGTCGTGGAGCCGACGTCCACGCAGATCCTCGGCATCCTGCCCTTCTCTGAAGGACGCAACATTTCCTTGAGGCACTTCGCCGCCTTTCCCAGATCGAACGTCTTCTGCATGCCGTCCACCACTTTGGTGATCACGCCAAGCATCTCCAGGCACTTGATGATCTCGTCCATCCTCATCATCTGCGCCTCGGTCATTGGGACACCATCCCATTCCCGCTTCTGCCCCGCGGCGACCTGCTCGGGGATCTTGATGGCGGCCAAGGCGGTTCCCGGCAGGGCCAGGGCCAGGCAGACCAGAGGGATGATGGATCGAAGCCCGGCGCCCGGCGCCGCAGAGTGTCGGAAGCGGTCCATGTCGTCTCCTGTGAGCGCCTGCCGCCACGAGCTGCCGCGCGGCTGGAAACCCGGCGCGCGGCCCGGGGCGGGCGGGCTTGTGAGGGGGGGATGACCACCTTCGTACCATGAACGACCCTCTCCAATCAACGCCGTGGATCGGCTCCGGCCCTCCGCCGGCTCAGACTCCCCGCTTCGGCTTGCGCAGCGCCTTGTGGATGGAGCGCCATCGGCGCCGTTCTTCCCGGCGAGCGGCGCCGTCCTGCTTCAGCTCCAGATAGCGCAGCTCCGCCCGGAGCGACCGGTAGGCTTCCAGCCGCCCGGGGGGAAGCGCGCCACTCTCCGCGGCGTCCCGCACCGCGCACCCCGGCTCGCCGGCGTGGGCGCAGTCGCGATAGCGGCATCCCGGAGCAAGGGTTGCTACGTCCTGGAAGGAGCGATCGAGGCTTTCCTCCCCGGCCCAGAGCTGGACCTCGCGGATGCCGGGGTTGTCGATGAGCAACCCGCCGCCGGGCAGGAGGAACATCTCCCGGCGCGTGGTGGTGTGCCGGCCCCGGCCGTCGCCGGGGCGCACATCCTGCGTGACCTGCGCCGGCTCGCCGAGGAGCTTATTGATGAGGGTGGACTTGCCCGCACCCGACGACCCGATGAGGGCGCCGGTCCGTCCGGGAAGGATCGCGGCGCGCACCGCCTCGACCCCGTCTCCCGTCAGGCTGCTGGCGACCAGCACCGGAGCGCCCGCCGCAGACGCGGCCGCTTGCCGGGCTCTCTCCGCGTGGTCGGGAAAGAGGTCGCTCTTGTTGAGAAGCACCATGGGCATGGCCCCGCTCTGCGCGACCAGCGTCAGGATCCGCTCCAGGCGGCGCAGGTTGAAGTCGGCGTCCAGGCCCATCACCACGATCACCAGGTCGAGGTTGGCGGCGGCCACCTGCTCGCCCGTGCGCCGACCGGCCTGCTTGCGGGAGAGCCAGGTGCGCCGAGGCAGGATCCGCTCGATGCGCAGGGCCCCTCCTCCGGCCGCTCGCGCCGCCACCCAGTCCCCGACGGCCGGGCCGCCGGGTGTTGCGGCCTCCCGGCGCAGCCTGCCGGCCGTCGTGGCCGGACGCTCGCCGGCTTCGGTCATCAACCGGCAGAGCCCTCCTCCCGTGCCGAGCACCCGGGCCGGCTCCAGACCGCCGTGGTCCGCCGAGCGCCAGGTCGCTTCGATGTCCTTGTTCCAGCCGTAGTCGTAGAGAGACACGTCGTCTCCTTCTCCGTCGATGGGTTGAAGAGGCGGGCCAGGAGGGGGACGCGCAACGCGCGCATCGGAGCGGCTCGGGGGGCGGGACGTGTCAGACAGTCATAGGCAGGGGCCGAGTCTGCCACAGGCGGCCCGGGCGGGCAAGGCGGGCGAAGGGATCAGCGGCCCCGGCAGATCGCGGCCGCCCGGCGGGCCTCGTCCAGGACGGCACGCGGCGCCGGGGACAGGTTGCGCCCGGCCAGATCGAGGACCCCTTCCGGACCGGCCTGCACGAAGGCGCGCAGGGCCGCCTGGTCCCGGGACGCTTCGGCCTCGACCCAGAGTGCGGTGGGGAGCGCCCCCCACTTCGCCTCGAAGGCCCCCCGGGAGAGGTCGGCCATCAGCCGCCGTGCCTCGGCCGGCGGGGCGCAGGCCAGAGCGGCCATGCGCGAGACGAAGCGCGGCTCCAGCGCGGCGAGCGCCGCGGCCGCCTTCGGGCCCGGGCCAGCCGCGGTGGCTCGCCAGGGGTCGCTGAGAGAGTGCCAGTGTCCGAGCCCCTCCAGCCACAGGTCGAGAAGCGCTTCGCGCCACGGTGACCCGGTCTCGAAGGGGTGCCGGGCGAGCCACGCCTTCTGCATGAGGTGGGTCATCTCGTGCCGGAAGAACCGATCGACGCGGGCGGCATTGCCTTCGTCCGCCGCCGGGCCGTAGAGGGCGCTCAGCTTCGAAAGGTCGAACCCGATGGTGGAGGCGTCGTGCGTGAAGGCATCGTCGGCCCCCTGGTTGCCGAGCACCACCAGCACGTGGGGAGGAGGCGGGATGGGATGGAACGGGGCGGCCACCTCCCCGGCCAGGGACTCCCAGCGGGCGGCCCTCGGGACGATCCGCTCGACCCACCTCAGCTCGTCCTCGTCGAACGGCCTGGCCGGAAGCTCGGCCCCGAGGTCCGCCGCCTCGGGCCGGGCGTGCCTGCGGGCCATCTCCACCCACAGGGCCGTGGGCTCGCCGCGCTCCCGCAGGCCGAGGACGATCTCCACGCGTGTGGCCGCGGGGGCGCCGGAGCCGGCGCTGGGCGCAAGCGCCCCGCCCAGCAGAGCGGCGGCGAGGAGGCATCCCATGGCGGAGGTCAGCGCGAGGCGGGCCGGCGGCGGTCTTTCAGGATCTCGCGCGCGGCGTTGGCGCCCGGCCCGCCCGTGATCCCGCCGCCGGGGTGGGTCCCCGCGCCGCACAGATAGAGTCCCTCGAGGGGGCCCCGGTAGCGGGCGAAGCCCAGGATCGGCCGCATGGTGAAGAGCTGATCGAGCGATTGCTCTCCATGATGGATGTGCCCGCCCGCGTAGCCGAACTCCGATTCCAGCTCGGCCGGGGTGATGACCTGGCGCTGCACGACGAGCGACGAAAAGCCGGGAGCGTGCTGCTCGATCGTCCGCTCCACCGCCGCGGCCAGCTCCGATCGCCGGGAATCCCAGTCTCCCTGGCGCAGCCTGTAGGGGGCGTACTGCGCCACCACCGACATGACGTGCGCTCCCCGGGGGGCCAGGGACGGATCGGCCACCGTGGGGATGGCGATGTCGAGGCAGGGGTTGGGTGAGAACGTTCCGTACTTGGAGGCGTCGAAGGCGCGCTCGAGAGCGTCCACGCCGGGCCCGACGTGGATGCGGCCCGAGAGGAGCTCGGGAGCTCCGGCCGCGCCATGGAAGGCGGGCAGCCCCGAAAGGGCGTAGTTGACCTTGGCCACCACCCCTGGAGCGCGATAATTCCTCATCTTGAGGAGGAAGCCCGGCTCGAGATCGGCGGGGTCGAAGAGCTCCAGGAAGGTGGTCCTCGGATCGGCGCAGGAGACCACCGTGCGGGCCGGGATCTCCTCTCCGCTCTCCAGCGCCACCCCGGCCACCTTCATCCCCGCCGTGGTCACCCGGACCACGGGGGCCCCGGTGCGGATCTCCGCTCCCGCGGCGCGCGCCGCCTCGGCCAGCGCGCGGGTGAGCGAGCCCACCCCGCCGCGGAAGGTCGCGGCCGGCGCGATGGCCCACCCGTCGAGGGCCGCCTGCATCAGCAGAGGGACGCTCGTCCCCGCCGACCAGGGGCCGGCGAAGCTGCCGTGGATCCCCCGCGCGGCCACCGCCGCGCGCAGCAGATCGGACTCGAACCATTCCGCGGCGAGGTCGGCCACGGCCATCGGCCCCCATCGAAGCAGGCGGTAGGCGTCCTTGCGCCCCAGGGCCCGGAAGGCCCGCCCGATCTTCAGCAGGGACCAGATCTCAGACGCCCCCGGCGCCTCGAGCGACGGCGGGGTCATGGACAGCGTGGGACGAAGGAACGCCCCCAGCTTCATGAACGTCCGGTGGAACTCGGCGTAGCGGCCGGCGTCCTTGGCCGAGATCGCCTTGAGGTCCGAGACGGTGCCCGCGGGATCCTCGTGGATCCGCACGCCGGGCCCTCCCGAAGGGGACGGGGCGAAGAGCCTCATCGGAGGGCGCAGCGCCTCCAGGCCGTGCTTCTGGAGCGCCAGCTCCTGCGCCAGCCAGGGGAGCATCGGGCCGGCCGCGTGCGACAGCGTCGGAATCCTGAAGCCCTCCCCCGCCTCCTCCGTCACGCAGCCACCCCCCACCACTCCGCGGCGCTCCAGCACCAGAGGCTTCAGGCCGGCGCGGGCCAGCAGGCACGCCGCCACCAGGCCGTTGTGGCCGCCTCCCACGATGACCACCTCGCGCGGCGCGGTCACGTGCGAACCCTTCCTCTCTTGAAGTCGGCCAGCAGGACGAGCGCGGCATTGCGGCCGGGAGCGCCCATGATCCCGCCGCCGGGGTGGGTGGCCGATCCGCACATATAGAGGTTGGCGATCGGCGTGCGGTACTGGGCCCAGCCGGGGGCGGGACGGAGGAAGAAGAGCTGCTCCAGGCTCAGCTCTCCCTGGAAGATGTTCCCCTCGCTGAGGCCGAACTCCCGCTCCAGATCCAGCGGCGTCAGCACCTGCCGGTGGAGGATGATCTGCTTGAGGTTGGGAGCGTGCTCGGCGATGGTGTCCACCACCGTGTCGCCGAAGGCTTCCCGTTGCTCGTCCCAGGTCCCTTCCTTCAGGTGGTAAGGCGCGTACTGCACGAAGCAGGACATGACGTGCTTGCCGGGAGGCGCCACGCCGGGATCGGTCAGGCTGGGGATGACGATGTCGATGTACGGGCGGCTGGAGTACCGGCCGTACTTGGCCTCGTCATAGGCCCGCTCCATGTAGTCCACGCCGGGAGAGATGGAGATGGCTCCGCGCAAGTGACGCCCGGGACCGGGCAGCGACCGGAAGTCGGGCAGCGCGTCGAGCGCGAGGTTGACCTTGCCCGAGGAGCCGCGGAACTTGTACCTGCGGATCTCCTCCACGAACTCCCCGTCGAGGTGCCTCTCCCCGATCATCTTGAGGAAGGTGAGGCGCGGGTCGACGCAGGAGGAGACGACGGGAGCGAGCAGCTCGTCGCCGTTGTCCAGGACCACTCCCCGGGCCCGGCCGTTGCCGGTCAGGATGCGCGCCACCGGAGCGCTCACCCTCACCTCGACCCCCGCCTCGCGCGCGGCCGAGGCGATGGCGTTGGAGATGGCGCCGGTCCCCCCGCGGGCGAAGCCCCACGAGCGGAAGGCTCCGTCAATCTCTCCCATGTAGTGGTGCAGCAGCACGTAGGCCGTGCCCGGCGACCGCACCCCCAGGAAGGTGCCGATGATCCCGGAGGCGGACATGGTGGCCTTCAGCACGTCGGTCTCGAACCACTGGTCCAGGAAGTCCACCGCGCTCATGGTCATGAGCTGGATCTGGTTGTACTTGTCCTGCTCGGGGAGACGCTGGAACCGCCGCAGCAGGAACATCAGATCGCGGATCCCCTTGAGGCCGGGCCGCGCCGGATCGAAGGGGGTCATGGCCAGGATCGGCTTGACGAACCGCGCCATCTCCACCATGGCCTTGCCGTACTCGTCGTAGGCCTCGGCGTCCCGCCGGGAGTGGCGGGCGATCTCCCGGCGCGTGCGGGCGTGGTCGTTCACCCGCCACAGGTAGTCGCCGCCGGGCATCGGGGTGAAGGTGCCGTCGAGCGGCAGCATCTCGAGCCCATGTCTCGGCAGGTCCAGCTCGCGGATGATCTCGGGCCGCAGCAGCGAAACCACGTAGGAGGCCACCGAGAAGGTGAAGCCGGGGAAGATCTCCTCGGTGACGGCGGCCCCGCCCACGAGATGGCGGCGCTCCAGCACGATCACCTTCTTGCCCGCGCGGGCGAGGTAGGCCGCGTGCGTCAGGCCGTTGTGGCCCGCACCGATCACGATCACGTCGTAGGACGCGGCCATCGTCGGGATCCTGTCTGGATGGGCGGTTGCCGGAAACGCCCTAGTCTATTTATAATGCCCGCCCACGACAACCTGCGGCGGGGGACCCTTGCCCATCGGCACGGCGCTTCACGACAGAACGCTCGCCCTGTGCGAGAGCCTGAGCTACCGGGAATGGGCCGGCTACTACGCCGTCAGCTCGTACGAAGTCCACCACGAGCACGAGTACAACGCCATCCGCAACGCGGCCGCCCTCATCGACGTGTCCCCGCTCTTCAAGTACCGCATCACCGGCAGGGACGCCACGAGGCTGGTGGACCGGGTCATCACCCGCGACATGCGCAAGGTGTCGGTCGGCCAGGTGCTCTACACCCCCTGGTGCGATGAGCGGGGCAAGGTCATCGACGACGGCACGGTGTCGCGCCTGGCGGAGGACACGTACCGCTGGACGGCCGCAGACCCCAACCTGCGCTGGTTCACGCAGAACGCCGCGGGGATGGAGGTATCCATCGAGGACATCTCGGAGCAGGTCGCCGCGCTGGCCCTTCAGGGCCCGACCTCCGCGGCCATCCTGAAGCAGGTGGCCGACGCGGATCTCTCCAGGCTGAAGTACTTCCGCGTCACATCCTGCCGGCTGGCCGGGGTCCCCGTGGAGATCTCCCGCACCGGCTACACCGGCGATCTGGGCTACGAGATCTGGATGCCCTGGGACGAGGCGCCCCGGATCTGGGACGCCTTGATGCAGGCCGGCCGCGCGTTCGACATCCATCCGGCCGGGATGCTGGCGCTCGACGTGGCCAGGGTGGAGGCCGGACTGCTGCTCATCGACGTGGACTTCCACAGCAGCAAGAAGGCGCTCATCGAGCCGCAGAAGTACTCCCCCTTCGAGATGGGGCTGTCGCGCCTGGTGCAGCTCGACAAGGAGCGCTTCGTCGGACGCGCCGCCCTGGTGGAGGAGCGACGCCGGGGCCCGGCCCGCGAGGTCGTCGGGCTGGAGCTGAGCTGGGACGAGATCGAGGGGCTGTTCGACAAGGTGGGGCTGGCCCCCCAGATCCCGGCGGCCGCTTCCCGAGCGGCCGTGCCGGTCTATCGGGACGGCCGCCAGGTGGGCAAGGCCACCACCACCGCCTGGTCGCCCACTCTCAAGAAGCTCATCGCGCTGGCCACCATCGATCGCCCCCACAACGCGCCGGGGACGACGCTCAGGATGGAGATGACCGTCGAGGCGGTGCGGCACCAGGTGACGGCGCGCGTGGTCAAGACTCCCTTCTTCAATCCGCCCCGCAAGACGGCCACGCCGCCGTGGACCGCGTGAAGACCCTGGAAGAGGTGCTCGGCTCCTACGATCCCTCGGCCCCTTTGGAGCGCGCGCTCACCATACCGGCGTCGTGGTACGTGGACCCCAGGGTCGCCGAGCTGGAGTCCGAGGGGGTCTTCGCGGCCACCTGGCAGATGGTCGGGCGCGCCGTCCAGGTCGCCGGCAAGGGGGACTACCTGACCGCCACGGTGGCCGGAGAGCCGATCGTGGTGGTGCGAGGCGGCGACGGAGTCCTGCGCGGGTTCTTCAACGTCTGCCGCCACCACGCGGCGGCGGTCATGACCGAGCCGTGCGGCAGGGCCTCGGCGCTGCGCTGCCCGTACCACGGCTGGACCTATTCCTTGGAAGGGGAGCTCAAGGTGACCCCCGACTTCTCGGGCGTGGCCGCCTTCGACCGCTCCGCGAGCAGCCTGGTGCCGGTGGCCGTGGCCGTCTGGGAGAACTGGGTCTTCGTCCGCATCGCCCCCTCCGGCCCCACGCTGGAGGAGTTCCTGGGAGCGGACCTCGCCGCCCAGGTCCGGCCGCTGGGGCTCTCCGGGCTGCACTGGATGGAAAGGCGCCACTACGCCTTCGAGTGCAACTGGAAGGTCTTCGTGGACAACTACCTCGACGGCGGGTATCACATCCCCTACCTGCACAAGGGGCTCGACAGCGTGCTCGACTACGGCCGGTACGCCATCGAGAACGGCGAGCGGCACTGTCTGCAGCACAGCCCGGTGGTGAAGCAGGGGGCCGAGCCGGAGACCGGCGCCGTGCGCGGCGGCGATCGGGCGCTGTACTACTGGATCTATCCCAATTTCATGATCAACTGGTACGAGGGGGTGATGGACACCAACCTCGTCCTGCCTCTGGGGGTGGATCGCACCGAGGTGATCTTCGACTTCTACTTCCCCGACGTGGAGTCCGGCCCGTCCCGGGCCAGGAACATCGCCAGCATCAACGTGGGCCAGCGCATCCAGGACGAGGACACCGCCATCTGCAAGCAGGTCCAGCGAGGTCTCGCCTCGCGCGCCTATCAGGCGGGGCGGCTCTCCGTGCGGCGGGAGGCCGGCGAGCACCTCTTCCACCGGCTGCTGCACTCCGGACTGACCGCGGCGCTGCGCGCCCGGTCCTGATCCGGCTCAGGGATCCCGCGGGGCCGGCGGCGGCAGGAGATCCTCGATGAGGGCGGCCAGCTTCTTCCACGCGGGCGTCGCCCGGTGCAGCTCTCCGGCGTGCGCCCAGCGGACGATCCCCTCGCGATCGATCAGGTAGAGCGCCGGCCAGTAGCTGTTGCCGAACGACTTCCAGATGGCGAAGTCGTTGTCGATCAGGACGGGGAAGGGGATGCCCTGGCGCGCGATCTCCCGCCTCACGTTGGCGGCGTCCCGCTCGTGATCGAACTCCGGGGAGTGCACCCCCAGCACGAGCAGCCCCCGGCCGCCGTAGGTCTCGTGCAGCTCCCGCACCGCGGGAACCGTTCGGACGCAGTTGATTCAGCCGAAGGTCCAGAACTCCACCAGGCGGACCTTGCCGGCCATCGCCTCGGGCGCCACGGGCTGCGCGTTGAGCCAGGTCTCGGAGCGGATGGCCGGCGCCCGATCCCCGGGGCCGAGCGCGGCGGCGAGCGCCCCGCCGGCCGCCCACAGGGCGGCCATGGCCAGGGCCGGAAGGAGCGGGCCGGGTCTCATGCCGGCCACTCTACCACCTCTGGCGGCGTGCGCCGCGTGATATCCTCCCGCATCGCGATCATGCCGCCCAAGGAGCCGCCCATGCGACGTCCCCTGCCCGCGCTGATGGTCACACTGCTCGCCCTGCTCGGCCCGGCCGCAGGCCTTTTTCTGACGGAAGCCTCGAAGGCCGACCATGGCTGGCCCTCGTTCAGGGGCCCGCTCGGCAACGGCCTGGCTCCGGACGCCGACCCGCCGCACGAATGGAGTGAAGGGAGCAACGTCCGCTGGAAGGTGGAGCTTCCGGGAGAGGGTCACTCCACTCCCATCGTCTGGGGCGACCGCGTCTACCTCACCGTGGCCATCAAGAAGGAGGCCCCTGCCGCCCCGCCGGTGGAAGCGCCCGCCGGGCGGGCCGACCCGCACGGTTCGGGCGCCGTCGCCCAGGCCCGGTTCGCGCAGGAGGACCCCCAGCCCGGATCGCCCCCTGAATCGCCCCCCGGACCGCCCGGCGGAGCCCCGCCCGGGCCTCCCGAGCCGCCCGGGCCCGAGGGCCCGCAGAGGAGAGGCCCGCGAGCCCCGCGCCCGGCGCCGACCGTCACCCATGACTTCGCGGTGATGGCCCTGGACCGGGCGACGGGAAAGACGATCTGGAAGACGACGGTGGCCGAGCAGGTGCCGCACGAGGCCGGCCATGAGACCGCCAGCCAGGCGTCGGCGTCGCCGCTCACCGACGGCGAGAGGATCTACGCGTTCTTCGGATCGCGCGGACTGCACTGCCTGGACATGAAAGGGGCGGTTCTCTGGAGCAGGGATTTCGGCGACATGCGCACGCGCAACCAGTTCGGCGAGGGGGCCTCCCCGGCGCTGCACGGCGACACCCTGCTGGTGAACTGGGATCACGAGGGGGAGGACTTCATTGCGGCGCTGGACAAGCGGACGGGCCGGGAGCGCTGGCGGACGGCCCGCGACGAGCCGACCTCCTGGACCACCCCGTACGTGGTGGAGGACGGTGGCCGGACGCTGGCCGTGGTGAGCGCCACCAACCGGGTGCGGGCCTACGACGTGGCCACCGGCGCCGAGGCCTGGAGCGTCGGAGGGCTCGGCCTCAACTGCATCCCCACGCCCGTGGCGGCGGGGGGCCTGCTGTACGTCATGAGCGGCTACCAGAACCCGGCCGGGCTGGCCATCCGCTACCCGGGGGCCGAGGGGGACATCGGCGGCGAGCGGATCGCCTGGAAGGTGGACCGGGGGACTTCCTACGTCGCCTCGCCGCTGCTGTACGACGGCAAGCTGTACTTCCTGGATCGGCTCCGGGCGGCGCTCTCCCGCGTGGACCTGGCCACGGGCCAGGCGCACTACTCCGAGCAGCGCCTGGAAGGGCTGGGCAACGTCTACGGCTCGCCCGCGGGAGCGGCGGGCAGGGTGTACATCGTGGACCGCGCCGGCAACGCCGTGGTCGTGAAGCACGGCGACGCGTTCGAGGTGATCGGCTGGGGCAAGCTCGACGACGGGTTCGACGCCTCGCCGGTCATCGCCGGCGACGCGCTGTTCCTGCGCGGCCACAGGCACTTTTACTGTATCGGCAGGAGCTGACCCTGTCATGCCCCGCCTTCGTGGACTTCCGGCGCTGGCCCTCGCCGCGGTGTCGGCGGCCGGGCCCTCGCCGCTTCCGGCCGCGGCCCAGGAGGATCGCACCCTGGAACAGCTACGCATCCCCTTCACCAAGCACGTCCTGACCAACGGGCTGACGCTCCTGGTCCACGAGGACCACAGCGTCCCGATCGTGTCGGTCAACCTCTGGTACCACGTCGGCTCGCGCAACGAGCGCCGTGGCCGCACCGGCTTCGCGCACCTGTTCGAGCACTTCTTCTTCAACGGCAGCGAGAATCACCCGCACGGCTTCCGCGAGGCGATGGACGACCTGGGGGCCAACAACCGCAACGGCACCACGAACACCGACCGGACGAACTTCTTCGAGGACGTGCCGGTGTCGGCGCTCGAGCGGACGCTCTATCTGGAAGCCGACCGCATGGGCTTCCTGGCAGGCAACCTCTCTCCGGAGATGCTGGAAAGGGAGCGGGGCGTCGTGCAGAACGAGAAGCGCCAGGGGGAGAACCAGCCCTACGGGCGGGTGCCGTCCCGGATCGCCGAGTCGATCTACCCCGCATCCCATCCCTACTCCTGGCCGACCATCGGCTACACCGAGGACCTGCTGGCGGCCACCATGGAGGACGTGAAGGAGTGGTACCGCACGTACTACGGGCCGAACAACTGCGTCCTGGTCCTGGCCGGGGACATCGGCTCGGAGCGCGCCCTGGAGCTGGTGACCCGGTACTTCGGATCGATCCCGCCCGGACCGCCGCTCCCCCGGCACCGCGCCTGGGTTCCCCGATTCGAGCGCGACGTGCGGGACTCGATGGAGGACAGGGTCCCGCACGCGCGCCTGCACCGCGTGTATCACGCGCCCCCCTGGGGGGAGCGGGAGGCGGCCGACCTGCGCCTCGCCGCGGGGGTCCTGAGCGGCAGCAAGAGCGCCCGCCTCGACCGGAGGCTGGTGTACGAGAAAGAGCTGGCCACCGCGGTGGCGGTGGTCCCCATCGAGCGCCAGATCGCGGGGATGTTCTCGATCAGCGTCACTATCAAGCCGGGGGTCGATCCGGCCGCCGCGGAGGCGGAGATGGAGGCGGTCCTGGCGGAATTCCTGGAAGAGGGCCCCTCCCCGGAGGAGCTGGCCCGGGCCAGGGCCCGGATGGTCTCGGGCTTCGTGAAGGACATGGAGAGGCTCGGCGGCTTCGGCGGGCGGTCCGACATCCTGGCCGCGAGCATGGTCTACGGCGGAGCCCCCGACGCCTACCTCCGGATCTTCGAGATGGTGGAGGCGTCGGGTCCCGGGCAGGTGCTCCGGTCCAGCCGCGCCTGGCTCGACGCGCCCCATTACACCCTGCTGGTCACGCCGGCCCCCGAGCACAAGCCCGCCGCGCAGACGGTGGATCGCAAGGTCCTCCCCGCGCTGGGGGATCCCCCGGACGTCTCCTTCCCGGAGGTGCAGCGCCGCGAGCTGCCCAACGGGCTCAAGGTCATGCTGCTGGAAAGGCACGGCGCCCCCCTGGCGAACCTCGACCTGGCCGTGGACGCCGGCTTCGCCGCGGATCCCGCCGGGACCCCGGGGACGGCCACGCTCACCATGGCCCAGATGCAGGAAGGGACCAGGACCCGCGACGCCTTCGCCATCGCCGATCGGCTGGACGAGCTGGGAGCCCAGGTGTCGGTGAGCAACTCCCTGGATCAGTCGTACGTCCGGCTGCGCGGGCTGGCATCCAGCCTGGGCCCGTCGCTGGAGCTGTTCGCCGACATCGTGCTGAACCCGTCCTTTCCCGAGGAGATGGTGCAGATAGGCAAGCGCCGGCAGATCGCGCGCATCGCGCAGGAGATGGCGCAGCCGGTGACCGCCGCGCTGCGCATCGCGCCGAGGCTGCTCTACGGAGAAGGGCACGCCTACGGCATCCCCTTCACCGGCTCGGGGGACGAGGCGAGCGTGCGCGGGCTCCAGCGCAAGGACCTGGAAGCCTGGCACCGGAGCTGGTTCCTCCCCAACAACGCCACGCTGATCGTCACCGGGGACGTGACCATGGACGAGGCGCTCCCGATGATCCAGGCCTCCTTCGGCTCGTGGAAGCGGGGGACGCCGCCGCGCAAGAACGTCCCGGTCGTGCCGCCGGGCAGCGGCGGCAAGGTGTACCTGGTGGACAAGCCGGACGCCCCCCAGTCGGTCATCGTGGCAGCGCACGTGTCGGAGAAGGGCGGCCGGCCCGACGATCTGGCGATGGAGACGGTCATGCGGCTGTTCGGGGGCATGGCCACCTCACGGCTCAACCGCAACCTGCGGCTGGACAAACACTGGAGCTACGGCGTCTCGGCGATGCTGCTGGACGCCCGGGGGCAGCGGCCGCTGGTGCTGGTGGCGCCCGTGCAGACCGACAAGACGAAGGAATCGATGATCGAGGTGGCCAGGGAGCTGCGCGGCATCGCCGGCGAGCGGCCCATCGCCGGCGAGGAATACGACAGCATCCTTCGCGGCACGGTCTCCCGCCTGCCGGGACGGTTCGAGACGCTCGACTCGCTGGCGGCGGCGGCCGAAGCCATGATCAACTACGGACGCCCGGCGGAGTACTACAACCAGTACGCCCGCCGGGCGCGCGCCCTGCGGCCCGAGGACCTCAACGGCGCCGCCGCCGCGCACATCCGGCCGGCCCAGGCGATCTGGATCGTCGTGGGGGATCTGGAGGCGATCGAGCCCGGCGTGCGGGAGCTGGGGTTCGGGGAGGTCGTGCGCCTCGGCCCCGACGGGGCAGGCGGGACAAAGGCTGCCGGCCGGTAGCTCATTCCTCCTCCTCGTCGTCGCCGTGGCGGGCCGGCGCCAGATCCGACACCGCGGGCCCGTGCAGCACCTTCCCCATGGCGTCGTAGCGGGACCCGTGGCAGGGGCAGTCCCACGATCGCTCCATCGAGTTCCACTGCACCACGCACCCCAGGTGCGCGCAGATCGCGGAGCGCTCGTGCAGCCTCCCGTCGAAGGAGCGGTGGGCGGCGATGAGCCGCAGCCCCCGGCGCACGATGGCCCCGGATCCGGGCGGGATCTCCCCCACCGACTCCACCTCTCCCGGCGCCACCAGAGAGGCGTACTGCCGGGCCACGTTGAGGGTCTCCTTGGTCATCTCGCCGAGGGCGCCCATCCTGCGTCGCCGCGGCTCGTACAGCGCGGCCCACGGATGGCCGCGTCCCAGGATCAGGTCGGGGAGCATGAGGCCGGCGATGGTCCCGTGGGTCATCCCCATCCCCGAATCCCCGGTGGCGATGAAGACGCGGCTCTCGGTCTCCTGCCTGCCGATGTAAGCCAGGCCGTCGTAGGTCTCCATGACCTCGCCCGACCACTGGAACTCCACGTCCTCGGCCGCCGGGAAGCGCCGGCGGGTCCACCCTTCGAGCCGGGCGAAGCGGGTCTCGGCGTCGTCGGCCTGGCCGGTTTTGTGGTCCTCGCCGCCGACGATCAGCGTGTCGTAGCCGCTGTGCGCCGCCTTGCCTCCCTGCAAGCGCACGTAGTGGTAGGGATCGAGGGTGTCCCAGTAGAGCGCCGCGGGCACCATCCCCCGGGGGATGCGCGCGCCGATGACGTACGTCCGGTAGCCGGCCTGCTTGAGGTGGACACCCAGGATCTCGTTGATGGGGCTGTTGGTCGCCACCACCGCGCTGCCGGCGGTGACCACCGGCCCCTGGCTCGTCTGCACCTTCACCGCGCCGCCCGCTTCCTCCAGACGAACGACGTGCGCGCCCCGGTAGACTCGTCCGCCGAGCCGCTCCAGGGCCCGGGTGAGGCCGACCAGGTAGCGCAGCGGGTGGATCTGCCCCTGTCCCGGGAACCGCAGGCAACGGGCGGTGTCGAACCACTCCACCGGCGGGCGCCGGAGCATCTCGACCTCGATGAGACCCGCGCGGTGGGCCGCGCCCAGCTCGTCCTCGATCAGACGCATCCCCTCGGCGTCGGCCGGTATCAAGTATCCGTCCAGCCGCTGGAAGTCGCAGTCGATGCGCTCGTCGCGGACGATCCGCTCGATGGCGTCGATGGCGGCCGTGTGGCTCGCCGCGATGAGCGGGGTCATCTCCTCGCCGTGGATGCGCTCCATCTCCGCGTAGCGGTCGTCCAGGGCGTTGCTCAGGTGCGCGGTGGTGCGGGCGGTCTCCCCCCCTCCAACCTCCTTGTCGTCGAGCACCGCGACCAGCGTCCCCTTCCTGGCCAGCATGTAGGCGGTGGTGAGCCCGGCGATCCCCGCACCCACCACGCACACGCCCGCCGCCGCGTCCCGGTCGAGCACGGCGCTGCGCAGCACGTCCGACGTGGCCATCCACGGCGAGACGCTCTCGGCCGTCCCTTTGATCATGGGTCCTCCGGGCGGGGCTGGCGCCTGCCTGGCGGCGCCGATCGGTTTCCGCGGCGGGGACAGGCCGGGAAGCCCGCCGCGGTCGGACCTGTCCCCGGCGGGGGACGCGGCCCGTGCTCCCCACGCCTGCTCAGTGGGTGATGGGCCGGCGTGTCTCCACCGCCGAGGCGGGCGCGTAACCGAAGTAGAGCGCGATCGCCGCCGCGATGAAGTGCAGGGCGATGTCGGCGCCGCCGATGGGCATCAAGCCGAACAGATCCGGCGTGACGAACCCCAGAAAGCCGAGGACCAGGTAGATGATCCCGACCGTCTGAGCGTAGTAGCGCGCCGACAGCGCCGTCCCGAAATAGACGGCGATCCCCGCCAGTCCGATCAACAGGTGGAAGAAATTGTGCAGCCCGTTGACCGGGAAGACGCCGAACAAGTGCTGCGTCTCGTGCGCCATCCCCTGGTCCATGAAACCGGCCAGTCCGACGACGGCGAAGGCGAGCCCGTAGATCAGCGCGAACACCTGAACCGTACTCCTCCTCCAGGCCATGACTTGACTCTCCTTGCGAAGCGCAGCGGGGCTCGATTCCATTGTAGAACCGCGAAAAGGGGCCGCAAGCAGGGCCGGGAGAGGCGAAAGCGAAGCCGGTTCACGGCCGCTCCATGACGCTCGGGTGTCCACCCACCCGGTCCCACCGCGCCGCCGTGTCCCGCGCGGCGCGCTGCGGGAGCGACCCGGACGGAGGTAACGCTCGATCTCCGGGCACGATCCGCCGGCGATCCGCTCATGGAACGAACCGTCTCAGGTGCTCGGTCCACCAGGGCCAGTCGTGGCCGAACACGCCGGGCCAGACCTCGGCGTGGTGAGGGATCCCCTTCGACGAGAGCAAGGCCGAGAACTCCCTTGTCTCGCGGACCAGGTGGTCGTGCTCGCCGGTGGCCAGCACGATACCCATCCTGCCGATGCGCGCCGTCCACTCCTGGTCGTAGTTGGCCACGTAGGCCGTGGGGCAGTGGAAGTAGCAGGCGTCGTCCCAGTGGCCGCCCAGGAAGCGGTGGATGTCGAACACTCCGGAGAAGGCGATGGTCCTGGAGATCCGATCGGGGTGCCGGAAGGCGAAGTTCACCGCGTGGTACGCGCCGAAGGACGCGCCGTAGGCGACGACGTCCTCACGCCGCGCCTTGTCCCGGATGAAGGGGATCACCTCGTCGGCGAGGTAGCGATCGTAGTGGTCGTGCCGCTGCACCTTCCAGGCCGGATGGGCTCCGCCATTGTACCAGGACTCCCCGTCGACGGAGTCCACGCAGCAGACCTGGATCTCCCCTCCCTCGATCTTGTCGGCCAGGCCCCCGATGAGCCCGCGCTCCTCGTTCTGCCAGGCGCGCCCGAGCGACGTGGGGAAGGCCAGCACCGGGCGGCCCCAGTGCCCGTACCAGATCAGCTCCATCGGGCGGCCCAGCGACGGACTGTCCCACTCCCGATGCTCGCGGTTCATCACGGCTCCCGGACGGCCCGGGCGGGCCGCGGCGCTGGGGAGCGCGGCTTTACGGGCGGCGCCCCGTTCTCGTAATATACCGGAAACGCCGCACAGTCACGGGGTTTCCGGGGGCAGACGGAGGAGAGCGGTGAGGCGTGTTGGTGTCCTGTTCGGAATGGAGCGCACATTCCCTCCCGCGCTGGCCGCCGCGGTGGAGCGCCGCGGCGCGGGGAGGGTCAGCGCCGAGCCGGTGCGCGTGGGGGCGGTGCGGCAGGACGTCCGCTCGGGGTACGACGTCGTGCTCGATCGCATCAGCCACGAGGTCCCCTTCTACAGGACGTGGCTCAAGTCGGAGGCTGCGCGCGGCACGCAGGTGGTGAACAACCCCTTCTGGTGGAGCGCGGACGACAAGTTCCTGTGCAACGTGGTGGCCCGGGCGGCCGGGGTGGCGGTGCCCAGGACGGTGGTCCTGCCCCACAAGGAGCACCCGCCCAACACCTCGGCCGAGTCGTACAGCAATCTGTCGTTCCCCATCGAGTGGGAGGAGGTCTTCTCCCACCTGGAGTTCCCCCTTTTCCTGAAGCCGGCTCACGGTGGGGGATGGCGGGACGTCTACAAGGCGGGCAACCGGGAGGAGTTCTTCGCCGCCTACGACCGCACGCACACCCTGTGCATGATGGCCCAGGAAGCCATCGACTTCACCGACTACTTCCGCTGCTACGTGATCGGAAGGGAGCGGGTCCGGGTCATGCCCTACGACCCGCGGCAGCCTTTCGAGCGCCGCTACGTGCGGCAGGCCGGCGCGGTGGAGCCGCACCTGCTGAAGCGGCTGGAGGCGGACTGTCTGACCTTGTGCCGCGAGCTGGGGTACGACTTCAACACCGTGGAGCTGGCGGTGCGCGACGGCGTGCCGTACGCCATCGACTTCATGAACCCGGCCCCTGACTGCGACTCCTTCTCCGTCGGCCCCGCCAACTTCGAATGGGTGGTGGAGGCGGCCGCCGATCTGCTCATCGATCGCGCGCTGCACCCGCGGCCGGTGGAGACCGCCGGCGCCTGGACCGCGCGGCGCGCCGGCGCGGGCGCCTCGTCCTGAGGGAGTGAGCGTGAGCCGTCCCAGCTTCACCATCGGAATCGAGGAGGAGTTCCAGGTCATCGATCCGGGAAGCCGGGAGCTGCGCTCGCACATCAACGAGATCTTCCGGCAGGGGCACGAGGTGATGAAGGACCGCCTGAAGCCGGAGCTGCACCAGGCGGTGGTGGAGGTGGGGACCGACATCTGCGCGGACATCGCCGCGGCCAGGAGGGACGTGACGGCGACCCGGCGGGCGCTGGCCGGGCTGGCCCGCGACAACGGCCTGCGCATCGCCGCCGCGGGCACGCACCCGTTCTCGCACTGGGCCTCCGTGGGGATCACCGGAGGCAACCCGCGCTACGAGCGGCTCATCGCCGATCTTCAGATGGTGGCGCGGGCCAACCTCATCTTCGGACTGCACGTCCACGTGGGGGTGGAGGACCGCGAGACGCAGATCCGCGTCATGAACGCCGCGCGGTACTTCCTGCCGCACATCCTCGCGCTGTCGGTGAACTCGCCGTTCTGGCTGGGGCGCGAGACCGGCTGGATGTCCTACCGGTGCAAGGTCTTCGACAAGTTCCCCCGGACCAACATCCCCGACCGCTTCACGTCCTGGAGCGAGTTCGAGGACTACGTGAAGCTGCTGGTGAAGACCCAGTGCGTGCTGGACGGCCGGCAGATCTGGTGGGACATCCGCCCTCATCCCATCTACACGACGCTGGAGTACCGCATCTGCGACATCCCCATGACCGTGGACGAGACGATCGCCATCGCCGCCCTGATCCAGGCCATCACCGCAAAGCTCTGGCTGCTGCAGTCCCGCAACCTGACCTTCCGCCACTACCGCCGCTCGTTGATCATGGAGAACAAGTGGCGCGCCGCGCGGTGGGGCACGGAGGGGCGCTTGATCGACTTCGGCAAGGAAGAGGAGGTCCCGGTGGCCGGCCTGGTGCAGGAGCTCCTGGAATTCGTGGACGAGGTGGTGGACGACCTGGGCAGCCGCCGGGAGGTGGAGGGGATCCGCCGCATCCTGGAACAGGGCACGGGGGCCGAACGGCAGCTCAGGGCCTACCGCAAGACGGGTGATCTCCGCTCGGTCATGGACTACGTTGTCCGGGAGACCGAGCAGGGGCTGGGGTTGGAATGAAGGAGTCCTTCATGGCGGCCGGCGGTGCCAGGAACCTCGAGAGCATCCCCGTGGACGGGGCGTTCCGTCAGGGCGCCCGGAGCGCCGCCTTCGTCTGCCTGAAGGTGCGGCCCGGGGAGCGCGTCGTGCTGATCACCGACGAGGAGACCCTGCCCATCGGGGCCGCGCTGCGCGAGCAGCTCGCGGCGGCGGGGGGCGACGTGGTCCCCTTCGTCCTGGAGGACGTCGCCGCGCGCCCCCTCACCACCTTCCCCGGCCTCCTCGCCGAGGCCATGGAGCGCGCCGCGGTCAGCTGCTTCGCCGCCGCGGCGCGGCCGGGGGAGCTGGCCATGCGCATCGAGATGACGCGCATCGTGAACCGGCGGCGCATCCGCCACGCGCACATGGTCAACATCACCCCCCGCATCATGGTCGAGGGGATGCGGGCCGACTTTGGCAAGATCGACTCCCTGTCGCGCTGGGTGCACGAGCGGGCGGCCGGCGCGCGCTCCCTCACCGCCTCCACCCCGGCCGGCACCCGGCTGACGGCCTCCTTCTCCCCCGACATCCGGTGGCTCAAGACCTCGGGGATCATCAGCCCGGACAAGTGGGCCAACCTCCCCGGCGGGGAGGTGCTGACCTCCCCGGCCCGCGTGGACGGGGTGTACGTGGTGGACGGGGTGCTGGGCGACTGGCTGGCGCCGAAGTACGGCGACATGAGGCGGCACCCGCTCACCGTGGAGATCGAGGACTCGCGCATCGTGGCCGCCCGCTGCGATCGCCCTGACATCCTGGAGGACTTCCGCGCCTACACCTCCACCGACGCCAACTCGAACCGCGTCGGAGAGCTGGCGCTGGGGACGAACCTGGCGGTGAAGGACGTCATCGGCCAGATCCTGCAAGACGAGAAGATCCCCGGTCTGCACCTGGCGTTCGGGCACCCCTACAGCGAGCACACCGGCGCCCGATGGAGCTCCTCCACGCACATCGACATCGTGGGGCGCCGCTTCGACGTGGACGTGGACGGCGTGCCGCTGATGCGCGACAGCCGGTTTCTGGTGGACGACCCTTCCCTTCTGTCCTGAGATCCTCCATGGACCCGCGGTACCGCCGGCTCTTCAACCGTCACTACTCGGATCGCCTGTACGATTCGATGTGCCGGCTGATGGACGAGCGGCTGGAGACGCCGCGGTTCGAGTTCCGGCTGGCCGAGACGCCGCTGATGCTTCCGTCCGGCCTGAAGGAGCGCTGCGAGCAGGTCTCCGCGGAGGTCCTGTCGATCATCCGCCGCCCGGAGGTCCTGAGGGCCTGCGCCGAGGCCGTGCCCGCCAGGTGGGACACGCCCCGCCCCGACGCGCTGCCGCACTTCCTGGCCATCGACCTCGGGATCGTGAGGGGGGAGGACGGGACGCTCCAGCCGCGGCTCATCGAGCTGCAGGGCTTCTCGTCCCTGTACGGGATGCAGCTCGTCCAGAGCGAGATCTGGTCGGAAGTCCTGGCGTCCATCCCGGGGATGCCGCCGCGGTGGACGGCGCTCTTCTCGGGGCTGGACCGCGCAGCGTACCTGGATCTGCTGCGGAGCACGGTGATCGCCGGCGAGGATCCGGAGCGGGTGATCCTGCTCGACCTGCATCCGGACCGGCAGAAGACCAGGCCCGACTTCCACGCCACCGCGCGGCTGCTGGGCGTGCGGGCCGTCTGCGTCACCGGGCTGCGGCGCGAAGGGAGGCGCCTGTTCGCCCCCTCCCGCTCCGGCCGGGGGCCGATGATACCGGTGAGCCGCGTCCTTCACCGGGTGGTCTTCGACGAGCTGGAGCGCGCCGGAACGCCGATGTGCTTCGACTATCGGGACGACCTGGATGTCACCTGGGTGTCCCATCCCAACTGGTACTGGATCTGGTCCAAGTACACCCTTCCCTTCATCGAGCATCCCGCCGCGCCCCGGGCCGTGCGGCTGGACAGGGCGGGGCCCCTCCCGTCCGATCTGTCGCGCTTCATCCTCAAGCCGATCTTCTCCTTCGCCGGGCAGGGAGTGAAGGTGGACCTCGACCGCGCCGCTCTGGACGCCATCCCCGGCCCCGAGCGGGCCGGGTGGATCCTCCAGCAGAAGGTCGAGTACGCCCCGGCGCTGGTCGCGCCCGACGGCGCCGGGGTGAAGGCGGAGATCCGGATGATGTACCTGCGGCCGGAGGGGTCGCCGGATCTGACCCTGGCCATCAACCTCTGCCGGCTCTCCCGCGGCAAGATGCACGGCGTCGATCACAACAAAGGGCTGAGCTGGGTCGGATCGTCGGTGGCGATCTGGCCTGGCGACGACCCCGCCACACCCTCCCGCTGAGCCGGCAGCCGGACATCTGTCCGCGCGGAGCGCCGGACAGGTGTCAACCGGACAGGCGGAGCGGCGGCCGGCCGCGGCCGCAAACCGGTGCCGGTCCGGGCGCTTCCACCTCCGGCGCCGCGGCGGCATGCGCGTTGCTCGGCGCGGGACCATGATCCCCGACACCTCCTCCATGGATGTTCCGGTGGCCCGCAGGCGGGGCCTGGGAGCGCGCGGGAAGATCCTGAGCGCCGCCGGGGTCGCCGGCGTGCTGGCGCTGGCCGCCCTCTCTCCGGCCATCGGCCGTTGGGCCCGGGCGGAGAAGGCCGTCGATCTGGCCAGACTCCGCGTCGGCGCCGTGTCGCGCGGCGATCTGCTGCGCGACCTGTCCGTGCAAGGGACGATCGTGGCCGCCTTCCATCCCCGGCTCTTCAGCCCGGCGCAGGGGATCGTCCAGGTCATGACCCGGGCGGGCGAGGTGGTGAGCAAGGGGCAGCTGCTGGCGCTGGTGGACAGCCCCGAGCTGACCAGCCGTCTGGAGCAGGAGCAGGCCACCCTGCTGGCGCTGCGCTCCGATCTGGCCCGCGACGAGATCGCCGGGCGGCAGGCACGGATCCAGAACGCCCAGAACATCGAGCTTTTCGAGGTGCGGCACGCCGCCGCGGGCCGCGACCTGGAGCGGTCGCAGCGGCTCTTCGACGAGGGGCTTCTCAACAAGACCGACTACGAGAAGGCCAGGGACGTGGTGACCGTGGCCACCCTCGAGCTGCAGAACGCGCGGCGGTCCGCGGAGCTGGCGGCGGAGACGCTGGAGGTGGAGCTGCACAACCGGCGGCTCCAGATCGAGCGGCAGGAGTCGGTGGTGCGCGAGCAGCAGCGCAGGGTGGGGCAGCTCCGGATCATCGCCCCCTTCGACGGGATGGTGGCCACCCTGGACGTGGACGATCGGGACGCGGTCGCCGTGAACCAGCCGCTCCTGACGGTGGTGGACCTCTCCACCTACGAGGTGGAGCTGAGCATTCCGGAGAACTACGCCGACGACGTCGAGCCGGGAACGCCGGTGGTCATCCATTTCCAGGGAAGGGAGTACCCGGGCCAGGTGACCGCCATCTCCCCGGAGGTGCGCGAGAGCGAGGTGGAGGGAAGGGCCGTCTTCTCGGGCCAGGCGCCGGCGGGCCTCAAGCAGAACCAGAGGGTGAGCACGCGGATCGTGCTGGACGCCCGGTCCAACGTGCTGAAGGTCCCGCGCGGTCCTTTCCTGGAGAGCGGCGGAGGCCACAAGGCGTACGTGCTGAAGGAGGGGCTGGCCCTGCTGCGGCCAATCGAAGTGGGAGCGGTGAGCGTGTCGGAAGTGGAGATCGTGAACGGCCTGGAGGAGGGGGAGGAGATCATCCTCTCCGACATGGCACCGTTCGAAGGGGCGGCCACGGTGCTGGTGCGCCCGTGAGGGATCAGGAGACCAGGCCATGCTCGAGATGACCAACGTGAGCAAGATCTTCAGGACCGATCTGGTGGAGACCCATGCCCTGCGGGACTTCTCGCTGCGCGCGAAGACCGGCGAGTTCCTCTCCATCATGGGGCCGTCCGGGTCGGGCAAGACCACCTTCCTCAACGTCGTCGGGCTGCTGGATACCTTCGACAAGGGAACGTACCTGCTGGACGGCCAGGACGTCAGCCGTCTCGGCGACGACGAGATGTCGCGCATCAGGAACCGCAAGATCGGGTTCGTCTTCCAGAGCTTCAACCTGATCCCCGACCTCAACGTCTTCGACAACGTGGACGTGCCGCTGCGGTACCGCGGCCTGCCTCGCGGAGAGAGGAAGGACCGCATCGAGGGCGCCCTGGCCCTGGTGGGTCTCGCCTCGCGCACCCGGCACGTGCCCTCCCAGCTCTCCGGAGGGCAGCAGCAGCGCGTGGCCATCGCCCGGGTGCTGGCCGGGCGCCCGGCGCTGATCCTGGCCGACGAACCGACCGGCAACCTGGACACCGCGACGGCGTGGGAGATCATGGACCTGCTGGAGCGCGTCAACGAGCAGGGGACCACCATCGTCATGGTCACCCACAACCCGGAGTGCGCCGACCGGGCCCTGCGCCAGGTCCACATGCTGGACGGCCGCGTGGTGGACGTGGACCAGGCCCCGCCCGGCCCGCCCCTGCGCGCCCCTTCCGGGACGCAGGCCACGGCGTCCTGAGGGAGGCGGAGATGCTCGGCTACAACCTCTGGCTGGCAGCGCGCAGCGTCCGGCGCAACCCCGTCCTCTCCATCCTGATCATCGGCGGCATCGCGCTGGGGATCACCATCGCCACGTCGTTCATCACCCTCCACCACGTCCTGGCCCAGGATCCCCTGCCCGACAGGTCGTCCAGGCTGCACTACGTGCGCCTCGACAGTTGGGACCCGGCGCGGGCCTACCCCGGCGACGCGGAGAAGCCGATCCCCCCGCACATCACCTACCCCGACATGCGAGGCATCATGAAGTCGGGCATCCCGGCGAGGGAGAACGGCGGCTTCAAGGCCAACCTCTACGTCTACCCGGAGAAGGACAAGGGCCGCCCGTTCCGCGCGGTGGTCCGGCTCTGCTTCAGCGACTTCTTCCGGATGTTCGAGGTTCCCTTCGCCCACGGGGGGCCGTGGCCGGAATCCGCCGACGAGGGGCCGGAGCAGGTCATCGTCATCGATCACGCCACCAACGACACGCTGTTCGGGGGCGGGAACAGCGTCGGCAGGACGGTGCGGCTCGATGAGAGGGAGTTCAAGGTGGTCGGGGTGCTGGCTCCCTGGCGGCCCACCATCAAGATGTACGACATGACCCAGTTCGCCTACCAGGAGCCCGAGGCGATCTACATGCCGTTCAACTTCGTCGAGCCGATGGAGATCCGCACCGCCGGCAACACCGACAACTGGAAGGCCAACACCGACAACACGCCGCGAGGCTTCCTCTACTCGGAGACGGCGTGGCTGCAGTTCTGGGTGGAGCTCGAGGACGAGCGGAAGGTCCAGGAGTACCGCGACTTCCTTGAGGCCTACGTCATGGAGCAGAAGAAGCTGGGCCGCTTCCAGCGTCCCCTGGACGTCAGGCTGACGCCGCTGCCGGCGCTGATCGAGGAGTTCCAGGTCGTCCCCGAGGAGACCAAGGGGATGATGCTGATCTCGCTTCTCTTCCTGACCGTCTGCGCGCTCAACCTGACCGGGCTGCTGCTGGGCAAGTTCCTGGCCAGGGCCCCCGAGGTCGGCGTGCGGCGGGCGCTGGGCGCCAGCCGCAGGGCGGTGTTCCTGCAGCACGTCGTGGAGTGCGAGTTCATCGGCATCGTGGGAGGAGCGATCGGGCTGCTGCTCTCCATGGGGGTGCTGTTCCTGTTCAACAAGTCCTTCCCCTTCGGAGAGGTGTTCCACCTCGACGCGGCGATGGCCGGGGCCTCGATCCTGCTTTCCCTGGTGGCCGGTCTGCTGGCCGGCCTCTATCCCGCCTGGCGGGTCTGCACGCTGCCGCCGGCGGCCCATCTCCGTCTCGGGTAGGAGGGACGTTCCATGGAGTTCGGACCGATCCTGAGGGCCATGGGGCGCAACAAGATGCGCTTCGGCCTGATCGTGGTGGAAGTGGCGCTGACCCTGGCCATCGTGGCCAACTGCGTCGGACTGATCCTCGACACTCGCCGGGAGCTGTCGAAGGAGTCGGGGTTCGACGACGACCATCTGCTGTCGGTGCGGAGCACCCCGTTCGACAAGAAGTTCCGCGACGAGCAGTACATCGAGCAGTCCATCGCCCAGGACCTGGCGCTGCTGCGGGGGCTTCCCGGCGTGGCGGCGGCCAGCAACACGCCGCTGCTCCCCTGGCAGGGAGGGGGCAGCTCCGGCACCCTCAAGGAGGCGGGGACGCAGAACGAGCCGCTGCGCACGCAGTTCTACGGAGGCGACGACGGGACCCTGGACACGCTCGGCGTGGCCATCATCGAAGGACGCAACCTCGCTCCCGAGGACGTGCAGATCGATCCCAATGCCTCCAGCTTCAACGTCGTCATCTCCAAAGCCTACGCCGATCTGCTGTTCCCCGAAGGCGGGGCGGTGGGGAAGGCGCTTCAAGGGGCCCGGGCCGATCGGGCTTTCCGCATCGTGGGAGTCTTCGACAAGTTCTACAACCCCTACGCCTGGAACATCGGCCCGTACGGTCTCTTCTCCGGCACCACCTCGGGGAGCTACGCCGGCGGCACCCACTATCTGGTTCGGGTCGAACGGGGGGCGATGACCGAGGTGTTGAAGGCGCTGGAGGAGCGGATGATCGCTCTCGACGATGGCCGCAACGTGCGGGTGCAGACCATCGCCGAGGTGAAGGGGAACTTCCAGCGGAGCATGAAGACCGTGGTGCTCAGCCTGAACATCGTCATCGGCCTGCTGGTGTTCGTGACCGCGGTCGGCATCGTCGGCTTGACCGCCTTCTCGGTCACCGAGAGGACCCGGCAGATCGGCACCCGCCGCGCGCTGGGAGCCCGCCGGGTGGACGTGCTGCGCTACTTCCTGCTGGAGAACTGGATCCTGACCAGCCTGGGGATCTCCCTGGGCCTGATCGGGGCCTACGCCCTGAACATGGTGCTGGTCACGTTCGTGGACGGAGCCCGCATGGACTGGAGGCTGCTGGCCGCCGGCGTGGCCATCCTGTGGGCCACCGGCTTCGGCGCGGCCCTCGGCCCGGCGATGAGGGCCACGCGCATCCCGCCCGCCATCGCCACGCGCAACGTCTGATGCCGCCCGCCGCTGGCCGGGCGGCGGGGGCGTCGATCCGGCGCGGCTTCACGGCCCTGGCGGGCTGGAAGCCGCGCCGGCCCTGGCTTCCATCGTGCTGATAGAATGTCCGTCGCTCCCCGGGCGGCGGAGGGCCGCGCGCCGGGAGCCGGCCCCGGAGACCTCCCCCACATGCCCGACGTCCTGATCGTCGAAGACCAGCCCGCCGTGGCCTCGGCGCTGCGGGTGCTGCTGGAGATCGACGGCCTCACCTGCGCCGTCGCGCCCGGCCCGGCCGCGGCCCTGCAGATGCTGGCCTCCCAGAGCCACGGCGTGGTCATCCAGGACATGAACTTCTCTCCGGGCCAGACCTCGGGAGAGGAGGGGATCGATCTGTTTCGCCGCCTGCGCGCCCTCGACCCGGAGATCCCTGTGCTGCTCGTGACCGCCTGGACCTCCCTGGAGACCGCCGTGCGGCTCACACGCGAAGGGGCGAGCGACTACCTGGCCAAGCCATGGGACGACGAGAAGCTGCTGGCCACGGTGCGCAACCTGCTGGCCCTGCGTGGCTTGCAGATGGAGAACCGGCGCCTGCGCGGCCGGGGCGCCTCGGCGCGCGAGGAGCTGGCGGGGCGCCACGACCTGTGCGGCGCCGTCTACGCCAGCCACGAGATGCACGCGGTGGTGTCGCTGGCCGTCCAGGTGGCCCGCGCCGCGGTGCCGGTGATGATCACCGGGCCCAGCGGGGCGGGCAAGGAGAAGCTGGCCGAGATCATCCACGCCAACTCGGCGCGCGCGGCCGGCCCGCTGATCAAGGTGAACGCCGGCGCCATCCCCGAGGAGCTGATGGAGAGCGAGCTGTTCGGGGCGGAAGCCGGCGCCTACACCGACGCCCGCAGGCGCCGCATCGGGCGGTTCGAGGCGGCCCACGGCGGGACGCTCTTCCTGGACGAGATCGGCAATCTGCCGGCGTCCGGCCAGCGCAAGCTGCTGCGCGTCATCCAGTCCGGTGAATTCGAGCGCCTGGGGAGCAGCACGACCATCGCCGTGGACCTGCGCATCGTCTGCGCCACCAACGCCGACATGAGGGCGGAGATCGCGGCCGGGCGCTTCAGGGAGGACCTCTACTTCCGCCTCAACGTCATCGAGCTGGCCGTGCCGCCGCTCGGCTCGAGGCCCGAGGACGTCCTGCCGCTGGCCGAGCACTTCCTGTCCAGGCTGGCCCCGCCGGAAGGCGCGCCGCGCCGCCTGGGAGCGGAGGCGCGCCGGGCGCTGCTGGAGCACCCCTGGCCGGGCAACGTGCGCGAGCTGAGCAACCGGGTCCACCGGGCGCTGCTGGTGGCCCAGCAGGGGGAGATCGGTCCCGCCGATCTGGGGCTCGCCGCGCCGTCTGCTACCCTGGCAACGCGGGCCCCGTCCCCGGCCGGCGACGAGGAAGCCGCCGAGCGGGTCCGCATCGAGCGGGCGCTCGTGGATGCCGAGGGGAACGTCTCCAGGGCCGCCGCCGCGCTCGGCCTGAGCCGGCAGGCGCTCTACCGCCGGATGGAACGGCTCGGGATCGCCATGGAGCGCCGGCCCAGAGGGTGAGGCCTGCTCAGCCTTGCATCGCGGCTGCGGCTCCGCTTCTTTCTCGCGCTCGGCCTGGCCGCGGCGGGAGGGTGGGCGGCGGCCTGGCTGGGCGGCGGCCCGGCCCTCGTGCTGGCCGCGGTCCTGGCGGCCGGTCTCGCCGCCGGGCTCTTGCTGGTGGGGCGCGCGCTGGTCCCGGTGCGGCGCGCGCTGGCCAGCCTCGACGACGGGATCAAGAGCTTCAAGGACAAGGACTTCAGCCTCCGGCTGGCGGCCGGAAAGCAGGACGAGATCGGGGCGCTCCTGTCCCTCTACAACGACATCGGCGACTCCCTGCGCGAGCAGCGCGCCGCGATCCGCCAGCGGGAGGTGATGCTCCAGACGGTCCTCCAGGCCACCCCCATGGCGCTGGTCCTGACCGCCTCCGAGGATCGGATCGTCTACGCCAACCGCGCGGCCAGGGACCTCTTCTCGCCCGGCGAGAGGCTCCAGGGACACCGCTTCGAGGATGTGCTGAAGGGATGCCCGGGAGCGATGCGGGAGGTTTTCGCCGCGCGAGCCGACGCCTTGTTCACCGTGGATCAGGGCGGCGAGGAGGAGACCTTCCATGTCGCCCAGAGAGAGTTCCATCTCGACACGCGCAGGCACACCTTGTTCATGGTGCGGCGTCTCACCCATGAGCTGCGCCGGCAGGAGGTGGAGATCTGGAAGAAGGTCATCCGCCTGATGAGCCACGAGCTGAACAACTCGCTGGCGCCCATCACCTCGCTCACCCACTCCGCCCGCCGCATCGCCGGAATGCCCGAGCACGCCCACCGCCTGGAGACGATCTTCGCCACCATCGAGGAAAGAGCCTCGCACCTGACCTCGTTCCTGGAAGGGTACGCTCGCTTCGCGCGGCTCCCTCGCCCGGGCAAGGAGCGCGTGGAGTGGGGTCCCTTTCTGGAGAAGCTGCGGGCGCTCTGCGCGGTCCGGCTGGAAGGTCCGGCTCCCGCGGGGACCGGCTGGTTCGACCCCATGCAGATCCAGCAGGCGCTCATCAACCTGATCAAGAACGCCGGGGAGTCGGGGAGCCCCGCCGAGGAGGTGCTCCTGTCGATCGAGTCCGCCCCGGAGAGAGGGGCGCGCCTGCGGATCATGGATCGCGGCTCGGGGATGGACGAGGAGGTCCTGCGCCGCTCCCTGGTGCCTTTCTTCTCGACCAAGCCGGCCGGCATGGGCCTGGGACTCCCTCTGTGCCGCGAGATCGTCGAGGCGCACGGCGGCTGGCTGCGCGTGGAGAACCGCGAAGGAGGGGGCGTGATGGTCACCTTCTGGCTGCCGCCGGCGTAGATGAGCCCGGCCTGTCCCGTGCACGGCTCCGAAGGGCCCGGGCCGCCCCTGCCGGCGGCATGGTGGCCGCCCGGAGTCATGGCCGCGCTCCGGCGGCGCGCTCCGGCGGCGTGGGACCCGGACTCCGGGGCCTGCGCGGCGTGCGTCCAGGAGGCCATCGTCGAGACGGCGGCAGGCGGCGGGCACGACGCGGTGCTCCCGTCGCGCGCGAGGCTCGGGCTGGACCCCGGCGCCACCGGAGCCGGGGTCACCATCGCCTTCGTGGACTCCGGCTTCCATCCGCACCCCGAGCTGGTCTTCCCCTCCAACCGGATCGCGGCCTGGGCCGATGCCGCGCTCGAACCCGTGCGCCACGGTTCGTTCCACGCCGGTGAGCTGCCGCGGTGGCCAGGATGGGATCGGCGGGAAGGCCGCCAGTGGCACGGCCTGATGTGCAGCGCGGTGGCCGCGGGCAACGGGCGGCTCGCGGGAGGCCTGTACCCGGGGCCGGCGCCGGAGGCGCGCGTGGCGCTGGTGCAGGTGCTGCAGCCCGACGGCCGCGTCGGCAACGCCGCCATCGCGCGGGCTCTGGGCTGGCTCCTGGACAGCGCCGCGCGTCTCGATCTGCGCGTGGTGAGCCTCGCCGTGGGCGGGGATCCCACCAGGGCCCGCGCCCGCGACGGCGTCCGATGCGCCGTCGCGGAGCTCACCGCGCGCGGGGTCACGGTGCTGGCGGCCGCGGGCAACGACGGCCGGCGGAGCCTGGTCCCGCCGGCCTCGGCGCCCGAGGCGATCACCGTCGGTGGATACGTCCCGGGCGGGCCGGGCCTGCGGAACGCCGTCCTGTGGAGCAACAGCCACGGGCGGTCCGCCGGCGTGGCGAAGCCCGATCTGGTGGCTCCGGCCGCCTGGGTCGCGGCGCCGACCCTGCCCGGCGCGGGCAAGTCCCTGGAAGCCCCGGCGCTGTTCGAGCGGCGCCACGCGCCGGGTGAGGAAGGCGCAGCGGTGGAGCGCGAGCTGGCCGCCCGCAAGCTCCTGACTCCCCACCATCACCACGTGGACGGCACCAGCGTGGCGGTGTCGCTGGCGGCGGGGGTCGCCGCCTGCCTCTTGCAGGCCCGTCCCGGCCTTTCCCCCGGCGGCCTCAAGAGGCTGCTGGTGGAGACGGCGCGCCCGATCCCCGGCCCGCGCGCCCGGCAGGGAGCGGGGGCTCTCGACGCGCGCGCCGCGCTCGAGCGGGCTCGGAGCGGAGGTTGAATCGCGCAGGGGCATGGAAGGATAATCGGGCGCATGGAGCGCCGTCAGGCAGCGTTGCGCAGGCGCAAGCGCGTCGAGGTGATCTACGGCGTGGAGGGAGGCCAGCATTTCACCGGGTATTCCGGCAACATCTCCGCCACCGGCATCATGATCCGCGCGGTGCGCGTGTTCGGCCAGGGGACGCTGCTGGCGATGGAGATGAAGTTCCCCGAGCGGACGGTCCACGCCAAGGGCCTGGTGACCTGGGCCCGCGAGGGGAGCCTCTCCTTCCTTTCCACGGGGCGGGTGGGGATGGGCGTGAGGTTCGTCGATCCGGTCCCCGATCTCTCAGGCCTGATCGCCCGTTCTTGACAGCCTCTGGACGCCGGAATAGCATGACCCTCTCCTGCCGTTCACCCCGAGGGCTTCCGTGGACCCGGTCCTGCGAAACCTGATCCGCTTTCAGGATCTCTCTCTCGAGCTCTCCCGCCTCCAGGCGAAGCTGGAGGAGTTCCCAAGGCAGGCCCAGACCATCGACGCCGAGGTGCAGGCGGCATCCGGATCGCTGGACGCGGCCCGGGCCGCCCTGTCCGATCACCAGAAGGAGCGCCGGCGCCTTGAGGGTGAGCTGCAGGACTTCGAGGCGAAGCTGCGCAAGTACAACGACCAGCTCATGCTGGTGAAGACCAACGACGAGTACCGCGCGATGCAGCACGAGATCGCCGGCGTGAAGCAGAAGATCGACGGGGTGGAGGAGAAGATCCTGGCCCTGATGGAGGACAACGAGGCCGGCGAGCGCAGGGTCAAGGACGAGCAGAAGGCGCTCGAAGAGGCGCGCAAGGAGGGAGAAGCGCGCAAGGCGGCCGTGCAGGGACAGAAGCGCCAGGTGGAGCAGGAGGCCGCCCGCGTCTCGGCCGAGCTGGAGGAGGCCCGCGCCGGCCTCGGCCCCGACGTGCTGGATCTGTTCAACCGCATCGCCCGGGGCCGCAACGGAGTGGCCCTGGCCCGCGCGCGCGACGAGCGGTGCCAGGAGTGCAAGGTCCGCATCCGGCCCCAGATCTTCCAGGAGATCAAGCGCAACGATCGTCTCATCCAGTGCGATTCCTGCAAGAGGATCCTCTATCACCTCCCCGAAGCTCCCGCGGCCGGCACCGCCGGCTGACGAGGCCGCCTTGATCGCCAACATCGACGGCGGCGCCCGGGGCAACCCCGGCGCGGCCGGCTTCGGCGTCTTCGTCCAGGACGCGGCGGGCCGCGAGGTCGCCTCGCTGTACGGGTACCTGGGGACCCAGACCAACAACGTCGCGGAGTACGCGGGCCTGCTCGCCGCGCTGCGCTTCGTCCGCCGGCGTGGCGCCCGCAGCGTCGTCATCCGCTCCGACTCCGAGCTGCTGGTGCGCCAGATCGAGGGCCGGTACCGGGTCAGGAACCCCGTGCTGCAGAGGCTGCACGCCGCGGCCGTCTCCTTGATGCGGGAGATCGGCGACGTGAAGGTGCAGCACGTCCGGCGCGAGCAGAACGCCGACGCCGACCGCCTGGCCAACATGGCCATGGACGCCCGCGCCGACCAGCCGGAAGGGATCAGCGCCGGCCTTCTGGGATGAGCGCGGGCCACCGCGTCTTGGAGCAGGTCGCCGCGCGCATCGAGGCGGCCGCCCGGCGGGCCGGGCGCGACCCCGGGTCGATCACCCTCGTCGGAGTCACCAAGACCGTGCCGGCCGCCGCGATCCTGGAAGCGGTCCTGGCGGGTCTGCGCCACATCGGCGAGAACCGCGTGCAGGAGGCCGCCTCCAAGGCGCCCGCCCTCGCCGGCCAGTCCGGCGTGGTGACCTGGCATCTGATCGGCCATCTCCAGTCCAACAAGGCCGCCCGGGCGGCCGAGCTGTTCCAGTGGATCCATTCCGTGGACAACCTGGACCTGGGGCGCCGGCTGGACCAGGCGGCCGGCCGCCTGGGGAGGCGCCTGGACGTCCTGATGCAGGTGGACCTGGGGCACGAGCCGACCAAGCACGGCGTGGACGCCGGGCGGCTGGAGGAGCTGTCGTCGGGTCTGGCGTCGCTGGAGCGGCTGCGGCTCCGGGGGTTGATGACCATTCCGCCCCTGTTCGACGATCCTGGGCGGTCCAGGCCCTTCTTCCGCCAGCTGCGGGTGCTGCGGGACCGCCTGGCGGCCAGGGGGCAGGATCTTCCCGAGCTGTCGATGGGGATGAGCGGCGACTTCGAGGTGGCGATCGAGGAGGGAGCCACCATGGTGCGCGTGGGACGGGCCCTGTTCGGCGAGAGGCCCCCGGGGGCGCGCCCAGGCGCCTGAGGTACAATCGGCCGCCGGCCCGCGGGGCGGGTTGCCCACGCCGGCGGCAGGACATAAATATGACGGCGGCCGGGTGCCTCCAGAAGGACCCGCGCGGCGGCGCAACGAAGCGCCGCCTGAGCCAGGGGGACACGCGATGGTCATCACGCCGCTCGAGATCGAGAGCCACGAGTTCAAGCACAAGATGCGGGGCTGCGACCCCGAGGAGGTGAAGGCCTTTCTCAGCCTCGTCAGCGCCGAGTTCGAGAAGCTGGTGGTCGCCAACGGGAAGCTGCAGGAGGAGATCGCCGAAGTGCGCGAGCGGCTGGGCGAGCTGCGCGAGCGGGAGAGGATCCTCAAGGAGACGATGCTGACCGCGCAGAAGCTGTCCCAGGAGATGAAGGACGAGGCGCACAAGGCGCGCGAGATGATCGTCAAGGAAGGAGAGCTGAAGGCCGAGCAGCTCATCGCCCACGCGCAGCAGCGGGTCAGCGAGCTGGAGGCGGTCATCCTGGACCTGAAGCTGGAGCGGGACGCCTTCGAGTCCGGCCTTCGCAGCATGCTGGAGCAGCACCTCAAGCTGATCGAGATGCGGAAAGACGACGAGGATCTCGCGTCCCGCCTCAAGTTCATGCGCAAGAAGGCCGCCGCCGCCGGCGGCGCCGACCCCGGCGCGGAGTAGAAAGGAGCCTCTTGATCCGGGCGGACCTGGTCATCGTGGACGCCGCCCAGCTCCTGACCCTGGCCGGCCCCGCCCCCCGGCTCGGACACGCGCTGCGCGATCTCGCGCTCGTCGAAGGGGGATGCCTCGCCGTGAGGGACGGCCTGATCGTCTTCGCCGGTCCCCGGGACGCCTTCGAGAGCTCGGTCGCGCTCGACGACGAGGCCGAGGTGATCGACGCGGCGGGCCAGGTGGTCCTCCCCGGTTTCGTGGACGCCCACACCCACCTCCCCTTCGCGGGGAGCCGGGAGCACGAGTTCGCCCGCCGGCTGGCCGGCGCTACCTACCAGGAGATCGCCCGCGAGGGAGGCGGCATCCTCTCCACGGTCAGGGCCACCCGCGCCGCCTCCGACGAAGAGCTGCTCGACGCCGTCCTGCAGCGGATGGACCGGATGCTGCTGGAGGGGATCACCACCTGCGAGGCCAAGACCGGCTACGGCCTTTCGGTGGATCAGGAGCTGCGGCTGCTGAAGCTGCTGCGCAGCGCCGCGGCGTCCCATCCTCTGGACATCTCTCCGACCCTGCTGGGCGCGCACGCCGTCCCCCCCGAGCACCGCGAGGACCGCGCCCGGTACGTCCGGATGGTGATCGAGGAGATGATCCCGGCCGCCGCCGCCGGGAGGCTGGCCGAGGGGTGCGACGTCTTCTGCGAGGAGGGGGTCTTCTCCATCGACGAGTCCCGCCGCATCCTGACCGCCGGCAGGCAGGCGGGGCTCAGGCCGAGGCTGCACGCCGATCAGCTCAGCGCCGGCGGAGGAGCGGAGCTCGCCGCCGAGCTGGGGGCCGCCAGCGCCGACCACCTGGAGCACGCGTCGGATGAAGGGCTGCGGGCGATGGCCGCGGCCGGAGTGACGGCGGTGCTGCTTCCCGGAGCCTCGTTCTGCATGAGGCAGGCCCGGTGGGCCCCGGCGCGCCGCATGATCGAGGCCGGCCTGCCGGTGGCCCTGGCCACCGACTTGAACCCGGGCACCTGCTACACCCAGTCGATGCAGCTCATGATCGCCCTGGGGGTCCTCATGATGGGGCTCGGTGTGGAGGAGGCGATCTCCTCCACCACCATCAATCCGGCCGTAACAATCGGACGAAGCGGCACGATCGGAAGCCTGGAAGTGGGCAAGCAGGCGGATCTGGTGGTCCTGGATGTCCCGAGCTACCTGCACCTTGCGTACCGTCCGGGTATCAACCACGTCACGGCGGTGATCAAACGGGGCAAGCTGGTGGTCCGCGACCGCCGCATCGTGTACCCGGAAGACGCTCCCGCCGATTGATTCCTTGACTCGATCGACGCCTCGCCGTACTTTGCGGTGTCCCTCTGGATTGATCCGCGCCTTCTGATGGGCAACAGTCACGGCATGACCCGATCCACCTCGATGCTCGACGCCGGACAGGCGCTCAAGGATCTGACCGAGCCCTGGTCGGTCACCCGCGGGTCGGCCGGTGCGATGGCCGGCTGCCTCGCCGCTCCCCTCATCGCCACCGTCTGCTTCGATCACATCGAGGAGTGCCGCAGCGCCAAGGGCGAGGAGGAGCTTCGCGGCATCGGGGACCGGGCGCTCTCCATCCGCAGGGACCTGCTGGCCCTGGTGGAGCAGCTCGACAAGGCGTCCCGGGCGGTGAGAGAGGCCGAACGGCAGCCCGATCGCCTCCGGGCGCTGCTGTTCGCCTCGGAGGTCCCGCTGCGGACGGCCGAGAGCTGCCACCTCCTGCTCAACCTGTCGATGAAGGCCCTGGGGCGCGTCGGGGTCAAGGGACTCGGGGAGATCGGCACCGCGGCCTCGCTGGCCTTCGCCGGTGTGGTCGGGGGCATCGTGACCGCCCGGGCCTACCTGGCCGGGATCCCTGCCGGCACCGGCCTTGGGGTCGGCGCGACGCGCAAGCGGGCCGAGAGGATCCTCCGGGAGGCCGAGGCCCTGCGCACCCAGATCACCGACAGGGTTCGCCAGCACCTTCCCTGATCAGAACAGGACGGCGCTTTCTTCCTCGGTGAACCGCCACTGGTAGGTGAAGAAGGCCGTCTTCACCGGGACCACGTAGTCCGCCTTGATGGTGAGACGCGACTGGGTGCGGGTGATCTTGAGGTCCTTCTTGGTGATCGGCAGCTCCAGCTCGGCGGCCTTGCTGAGGAGCTCCTTGAGGATGACGTCGTTGGTCTTCATGGCCCCGGAATACTGCGCCTGGGTCTTGATGGCGTTGTCGAAGTCGTAGGCGGCGATGTACACGGGGACGAACTTGAAGGCCAGGTAGGAGGCGAACAGCAGGAAGGCGAACGAGAAGAGCGTCTTGACGGTGATGGCTCCCCGCTCGCGACCCTGTCCCATCGGCGCCGGCCTCCGCGCCGTTCCCCCCGGCGCGGGGCGAATATGTGCCCGCCCCATGCACGCGTCAAGCGTTGCCGTGGAAAGCGGGTCCTTCGGGCCATTCGGGCTCGTCGGCTCCCGGATCAGCGCACCGCCAGGAAGGTCCTGTCCCACCTCGTGCGGGAGAGCGCGCTCATGAACCCTCTCCCCGCCTCGGTGTCGCCTCCCTCCGCCGAGTCCACCGACCAGTACACGAACAGGGCCCGCCCGCGGATCCTCGAGCGGGGGACGAACCCCAGCTCCCGGCTGTCGGCCGAGTTGTCCCGGTTGTCCCCCATCACGAAGTAGTGCCCTGGCGGGACGGTCACCGCGGCCAGGAAGTCCCTCTCCCTCAAGGTCTCCGGATCGTCGTGGCGCGCGTACGGCTCGACCAGCTTCTTTCCGTTCACCCAGAGCGCCTTGTCCTGCACCTTCACCTCGTCTCCGGGCAGCCCCACCACTCTCTTCACGAAGTCCTTCTCCGCCTCGTTCTCGAACTTGAAGATCACCACGTCGCCGCGGCGCACGTCCCGGATGGGGAGCAGCCCCCCCTCGAAGTCGAGCCGCGGGGCGAGAGCGAACTTGTCCACCAGGATGTGGTCGCCCACCATGAGACTGCGCTCCATGGAGGGAGTGGGGATGCGGTAGGCCTCGAACAGGAACGTGCGCACGAACAGCGAGAGGATGACCGCCACCAGGGCCGCCTCGGAGTAGTCGCGGACGCGGCTCTTGCGCATGCCGGTCAGATCCTGAGGATGGCCAGGAACGCTTCCTGGGGGATGTCCACGCGCCCCACCCGCTTCATCCTCTTCTTTCCCTCCTTCTGCTTCTCGAGCAGCTTGCGCTTGCGGGTGATGTCGCCGCCGTAGCACTTGGCCAGCACGTTCTTGCGCAGCGCCTTGACGGACTCGCGGGCGATGATGCGGCTGCCGATGGACGCCTGGATCACCACCTCGAAGAGCTGCCGGGGGATGACCTCGCGCATCCTCTCGGCCAGGGCCCTCCCCCGCAGGTAGGCCTTCTCCCGGTGGACGATCAGCGACAGGGCGTCCACGGGGTCGCCGTTGACCAGGATGTCCAGCTTCACCAGCTCGGACTCGCGGTACCCGGCCAGATGGTAGTCGAGGCTGGCGTAGCCCCGCGAGAGCGACTTCAGCTTGTCGTAGAAGTCGAGCACGATCTCGTTGAGCGGCAGCTCGTAGGTCAGCAGGACGCGCTGGGGTGAAAGGTACTTCATCTCCTTCTGGATGCCGCGACGCTCCTCGGCCAGCTTGAAGATGGCCCCCAGGTACTCCGGCGGGGTGATCATGAGGGCCGTGATGATCGGCTCCTCGATGGCGGCGATCTCCTGCCCGGGCGGCATCTTGGTGGGGTTGGAGATCTCCAGCAGCTCTCCCGCCGTGGTCAGCACCCGGTATCCGACCCCCGGTGCGGTGGTCAGCAGATCGAGGCCGAACTCGCGCTCCAGGCGCGCCTGGATGATCTCCATGTGCAGCAGCCCCAGGAAGCCGCAGCGGAACCCGAAGCCCAGCGCGGTGGAGCTCTCCGGCTCGTAGAAGAACGACGAGTCGTTGAGCCGCAGCTTCTCCAGGGCGTCGCGCAGGCTCTCGTAGTCGGTGTCGTCGGTGGGGTAGAGCCCGGCGAAGACCAGCGGCTTGATGGTCTGGAAGCCGGGGAAGGGAGAGGCCGCGGGGCGGCGGTCCTCGGTGACCGTGTCGCCGATCTGGCATTCCGAGACGTTCTTGATGCCGGCGATGACGTAGCCGACCTCACCCACCGACAGCCGGCGCGTGTTGCTCATCTTGGGGGTGTAGACACCCACTTCCTCGGCGTCGTAGGCCCGCCCGGTGGCCATCAGGCGGATGCGCGCCCCCTGGGCGATGGTCCCCTCGATGACCCTCACCAGCATGATCACGCCGCGGTAGGCGTCGTACCACGAGTCGAAGACCAGGGCCTTGGCCGGGGCCTCGGGATCGCCCTGGGGGGCCGGGAACTGCTCGATCACCGCCTCGAGTATCTCCTCGATCCCGATCCCTTCCTTGGCCGAGGCCAGCAGGCACTGGGAGGCGTCCAGCCCGATCACGTCCCGGATCTGCTCGCGGGTGCGCTCGGGCTCGGCGCTCTGCACGTCGATCTTGTTGATGACCGGCAGGATGGCCAGGTTGTTCTCCAGGGCCATGTAGGCGTTGGCCAGAGTCTGGGCCTCCACGCCCTGAGTGGCGTCCACCACCAGGACGGCCCCCTCGCAGGCCGAGAGGCTCCTGCTCACTTCGTAGGTGAAGTCCACGTGTCCCGGGGTGTCGATCAGGTTGAACAGGTAGTCTTCGCCCGAGCGGGCACGGTAGGTCAGGGCCACTGCGTGGGCTTTGATCGTGATGCCGCGCTCTCGCTCCAGGTCCATGTCGTCCAGGACCTGGTCCTCCATCTCCCGGGCGGTCAGGGCGCCGGTCTTCTCCAGGATCCGATCGGCCAGCGTGGACTTGCCGTGGTCGATGTGGGCGATGATGGAGAAATTCCTGATCCTGTCCGAGCGCATGGCTCCTGATGACCCCCGCCTGAAATGAGCCGGTCAGTATAACGCACCGATCCGGCGCGCCGGTGAGACAGCCGGCCGCAGGAGGTCTCAGAGTGAGAGGCGCCCCATGGGCGCTCCGGCTGGAAAGCCGCGTGGCGCCGGCAGCGGCCCCTCTGGCACGTCCGTTGAATAGAAGGGGAGCACAGGGCTTGCCTAGAGCCGCGCGGAGGGGTCGGCGTTGAGGGACATCCCGGCCGCGCGTCCCCGAACGAGGTGGTGGTGGCCGGCGGCGGCGATCATGGCCGCGTTGTCGGTGGTGAGCGCCGGGCTGGGGTGGAAGACGGGGACACCCAGCCTGCCGCCCGCCTCGCGCATCGCCTCGCGCAAGCGGCTGTTGCACGCCACGCCTCCGCTCAGGCCGATGGAGCGGGCGCCGTGGGCGCGCGCGGCCTTCACCGTCTGATCGACGAGGTACGAGACCAGCGTCTCCTGGAAGGAGGCCAGCAGGTCGAGCACCTCACGCGGGCTATCTTGGGCCGCCGTCTCCGGACCACCCCCGGTGGCTGCCTGAGAGAGGCCGGTGGCGCCGTGACCGCAGAACGTGCGGGGCCTTACCGCGGTCGCGGTGCCACCGGCTCGAGCCGGCTCCATCGCCTGCACGTGCCGCAGCACCGCCGTCTTGAGCCCGCTGAAGGAGAAATCCAGCGTCCCGTCGGTCATCCGCGGCCGGCTGAACGGCACCGCCTTGGGGTCTCCCTGCCTCGCCAGCCTGTCGATGATCGGGCCTCCCGGATAGCCCAGCCCGAGGAGCTTGGCCACCTTGTCGTAGGCCTCGCCGGCGGCGTCGTCGCGGGTGTGCGCCAGGGCCCGGAACGATCCCTCCTCGGGGAGGAGGTAGAGCGACGTGTCCCCCCCCGACACCATCAGGACGATGCACGGCATCGGGACGCCCTCGTTCTCGATGAAGATCGACCGGATGTGCCCCTCGTGGTGGTTGACCGCGGCCAGGGGCAGGCCGAGCACCAGGGCCATCCCCTTGGCCAGGGACAGCCCGACGAGGAGCGAGCCGACCAGCCCCGGCCCGTAGGTGACGGCGATCCCTCCCAGGTCCTGAAGGGAGACGCCGGCTTTCTCCAGCGCCTCGTTGACGACCGTGTCGATGGAGAGGATGTGCTGCCGGGAGGCCAGCTCGGGGACCACCCCTCCGTAGCGCCGGTGAACCGGCACCTGGGTGGCCACGACGTTGGAGAGGATGACCCGTGGGCCGCGCAGCACCGCAGCGGCGGTTTCGTCGCAGGAGGTCTCGATGCCCAGGACCAGGTCGTTCTTCAGCGCCGAGGACATGCTCCGAGGATACCATCCGGGAGAAGGGAGCCTCTCCGCGCAGCCCCGGGGGACGCCGCCATCAGGGCTCCTCGGGCGCGCCGGAGGGCAGCCGGCCGGGAGCGCGGCGCAGGTCGGTCACCACGATGTCGTCGATCCACCAGCCGTCGTCGGCTTCGAAGTACTGGTAAGCAGACTGGCCGGGATCGGGCTCCAGCGCCGAACGGTAGGTGCCGAACGACCATCCTCCATGAGTCATCCCGATCCATCGCAGCCTGGCGGTGCGGCCGGCATAGGGCGAGAGGTCGAAGGTCGAGCGGGCCCAAACCCCGGCTCCCACCGAGCCGGTCTCCGTGCAGCCAGGTCCGGGAACGCATCCGGAGATGGCGCCGCAGTCCCTGTGGAACGCGTCATTACCGTCCGTGTCCACGGTGCAGCCCGCATCTGTGCCGTGAACGTCGCCCAGATCCGCCCACAAGGGGCTCCTGTCGCACATCGTCTCGTCCTTGGGGGGCAGCACGTCGTCGCCGGGATCGAAGTCACAGAGACTGACCACCGTCTCGCTGATGGAGTCATACGTATTCCGGGAGGGAGCTAGCCGATGCCAGCGCCCGGAGCCTGACCCCGGACCGATCAAGCCGATCTGAACCTGCCCTCCGCCGAACGCGCTGTTGCCGAGAAGTCCTTGTCCGAAATTCTCGTTATCGGGCATCGAGATGATGTGCCAGAACGAGAGCGTGCTCTCCGCGCCGATGTTGAGCCCCGGCAGGCCCGGCCTTCCTGTCGAGTCGAGGACGAACGCGGAGACCTGCCGCAGCCGGATGGTGTCGCCGAGGGTTGAGGTGGGGTCGAGGTGCCGCCCCATGTGCATCGAGCGGGATCCGGAGTGCGCCTTCCCGCCGTCGGGAGCGCCGATGCCGGGCAGGCCCAAGGGGTCGTACCCTTCCCCGGGCCCCTCGAACGGAGAGTGAAGGTGCCAGTCGTTCTCCTCGGCCACGGGCGCGGCGCACCCCACGAAGCCTCCCGCGTCGTCCAAGCAGGTGACCGCGGCGGTTCCCGCGGGGGCGGTGCCGCCGTCCATGGTGTACCCGAGGATGTCGTCACCCTGGTCCCCCGTGACGGAGAAACCGGCCGGAAGGGGGAGCCGCGTCCACTGGATCCCCGGCACCCCGTTGCGGTCGGTGTCGAAGTCCTCGCACAGCACGCCAGGCCCGTTCAGCTCGGGGAACTGCGGGCAGGAGGGAAGGATGCGCGGACCGCCCGACGGAGGGGCGGCGCCGCCGAAAGTGCAGGACAGCGTTGCGAGAAGGGCCGTTGCGGAGCGCTTCATCAAAATGCTCCTTTCCAGGCAGGCAAGCCGCTCGCTGGGGGAGAGGGCATGCCGATCCTCTGAGAGCGGGGGGGCCTTTCTTATACCGCCGATCGGCTGAACGGGCAATGGAAAAAATGGCCTGGCCGATCAAGCCCGGCCGAAAAGACCCTTCAGCGACTCCCCGTAGGGGGGTCTGGCCACACCCGCCTCGGTCACGATGGCGGCGATGTAGCGGTGGGGGGTGACGTCGAAGGCGGGGTGGGCGGCGGGAACGCCTTGCGGAGCGATGGCGTGGTCGCCGATGTGGGTCACCTCTTTCTCCGATCGCTGCTCGATGGGGATCCTGTCGCCGGATGGAAGGGACAGATCGATGGTGGACAGGGGCGCCGCCACGTAGAAGGGGACGTTGTTCTCCCGCGCCAGTACGGCGACCGAGTACGTGCCGATCTTGTTGGCCGTGTCGCCGTTGCCGGCGATGCGGTCGGCCCCCACCACCACCGCGGCCACCTCCCCGCGGCTCAGGAAGTGTCCGGCCATGTTGTCGGTGATCACCCGCACGGGGATGCCGTCCTTGGCCAGCTCCCACGCGGTGAGCCGCGCCCCTTGCAGGAAGGGCCGGGTCTCGTCGGCCAGGACGGTGATCGACTTGCCGGCCTCCACCGCCGCGCGGATGACCCCCAGCGCCGTCCCGTAACCCGCGGTGGCCAGCGCCCCGGCGTTGCAGTGCGTCAGCACCGTCCCGGAAGCGGGCAGCAGCTCCGCGCCGAGCCTTCCCATCCTGCGGCAGGCCTCCTCATCTTCCTTGCGCAGGACCAGCGCCTCGTGGACCAGCGAGGCCGCGATGTCGGGAGGGGTGCGGTTCTGGAGCGATGCGGCGACGGCGCGCATCTTCTCGATGGCCCAGAACAGGTTCACCGCCGTGGGCCGCGTGGATCCCAGCAGGCCGCACGCTTCCTCCAGGCGGGCGCGGAAGGCCTCCGGCGCCAGGGCCCGGGCCCGCACGGCCGCCAGGGCCACGCCCATGGCCGCCGCCACTCCGATGGCGGGGGCCCCGCGGATGACCATGTCCTTGATGGCCGAGGCGACCTCCTCGGGAGTGCGCAGCGTGAGATAGACCTCGCGCCCCGGCAGCAGGCGCTGGTCGAGCATCACCACGCCTTCGTCGCTCCATTCCACCGTGCGGAAGCCGCGGCCGCGCAAGTCGTTCATGGGGCCGATGATATACTGACCGCGGCATGAGCGACAAACCCGATGCGGCCAGGCACGCGGCCGGCGCGGCGGCCGCCGGGCGGCAAGGCCCGTTCTCCACCGACCCCGGCCTCGAGCCCGACGTCGTTCACACCCCCCGTCACACCGAAAGCCTCGACCCCGTCCGCGACATCGGCTTTCCGGGAGAGCCCCCCTTCACCCGGGGCATCCAGCCGACCATGCACCGCGGGCGCTTCTGGACGATGCGCCAGTACGCCGGGTTCGGCACGGCCGCCGAGACCAACCGCCGCTTCCGGTACCTGCTCCAGCAGGGTCAGACCGGCCTCTCGGTGGCGTTCGATCTCCCCACGCAGATGGGGTACGACTCGGACCACGCCATGGCCGCGGGCGAGGTGGGGCGCTCGGGCGTGGCCATCGACTCGATCGACGACATGGAGACGCTGCTGGCGGAGATCCCGCTGGATCGGGTCTCCACCTCGATGACCATCAACGCCACGGCCTCCACGCTGCTGTGCCTGTACGTGGCCGCGGCCCGCCGCCGCGGCATCCCTGCCGAGGCGCTCTCGGGCACCATCCAGAACGACATCCTCAAGGAGTACGCCGCCCGCGGGACCTACATCTACCCTCCCGGCCCCTCCATGCGGCTGGTGACGGACACCCTGGCCTGGTGCGCCGCCAACCTGCCCCGCTGGAACCCCATTTCGGTGTCGGGCTACCACATGAGGGAGGCGGGGTGCACGGCCGTGCAGGAGGTCGGCTTCACGCTGGCCAACGGGCTGGCCTACCTGCTGGCGGCCCGGGAGAGAGGGCAGGAGGTGGCAGCGCTGGCCCCCAGGATCTCCTTCTTCTTCGCCGCCCACACCAACCTGCTCGAGGAAGTGGCCAAGTTCCGTGCCGCCCGGCGGCTCTGGGGCCGCCTGCTCTCCGAGCGGTTCGGGCTGACCGACCCCCGGGCCCTGATGATGCGCTTCCACACGCAGACGGGCGGCTCCACGCTCACCGCCCAGCAGCCGGAGAACAACATCGTCAGGGTCGCGGTGCAGGCTTTGGCCGGAGTGCTCGGCGGGACCCAGTCGCTGCACACCAACGCCATGGACGAGGCGCTGGCCCTTCCCACCGAGAGGTCGGCCACCATCGCCCTGCGCACCCAGCAGATCCTGGCGGAGGAATCGGGGGTGGCCAACACCGTGGATCCTGTCGCGGGGTCGTACTTCGTCGAGTCTCTCACCGCTCGCATCGAGACGAACGCGCGGGCTCTCATCGAGGACCTCGACGCGCGCGGCGGAGCGGTGGCGTCCATCCAGACCGGCTACGTGCAGAAGCAGATACAGGAAGCCGCCTACCGCTATCACACCGAGGTCGAGTCGGGGCGCCGGGGGGTGGTGGGGATCAACCGCCACGCCGACGGCCCCGCCGCCCGCGTCCCCCTGCACCGGCTCGACTCAGCGCTGGAGCGCCGACAGGCGGATCGCGTGGCCGCGCTGCGCGCCGGGCGGGACGACGCGCCCGCGGGGCGGGCGCTCGGCGCCCTGCGCGAGGCGGCGCAGGGTGCGGACAATCTGCTCCCGTTCATCCTGGCGGCCGTGGAGGCGAAGGCGACCTTGGGGGAGATCGCCGACACGATGCGCGGGGTCTTCTCCACCCACGGCGAGGGCGAGGCGTGAGCGAGGGCCGCGAGCACCTGCTGGACGTGCGCGGGCTGCGGGTGGGCTTCTTCACGCAAGCCGGTGTGGTGAAGGCCGTGGACGACGTCTCCTTCCGGATGGCGCGGGGGGAGGTGCTGGGGCTGGTGGGGGAGTCGGGGTGCGGCAAGACGGTCACCGCGCTGTCGCTGATGCGCCTGGTGGAGCCTCCCGGCAGGATCGTGGGAGGGGAGGTGTCCTTCAAGGGACAGGACCTGCTGGCCCTTCCCGAGAAGGGCATGCGCGCCCTGCGGGGATCGGAGATCGGGATGATCTTCCAGGAGCCGGCGGCCGCCCTCAACCCGGTCTTCACCATCGGCTATCAGGTCGGCGAGTCGCTGATGATCCACAAGAAGGCCTCCCGCAAGGAGGCCCGCCGCGAGGCCGTGCGGATGCTCGAGGAGGTGGCCATCCCCGACCCCGAGCGGCGGGCCGGGGAGTATCCCCACCAGCTCTCCGGGGGTATGCTGCAGCGGGTGATGATCGCCATGGCGCTCATCTGCCGGCCCAGCCTGCTGATCGCCGACGAGCCGACCACGGCGCTCGACGTCACCATCCAGGCCCAGATCCTCGAGCTGCTGCTGTCGCTGCGGGACCGCTACGGGCTCACCATCCTGCTGATCACCCACGACCTCGGCGTGGTGGCCGAGACGGCCGACAGGGTGGCGGTGATGTACGCGGGGCGCATCGTGGAGGAGGCCCCGGTCCGCGCGCTCTTCCGCGATCCGCTGCATCCCTACACCCGCGGGCTGATGCGCTCGATGCCGGGCGCGGCGGGGGCGCGGGTCCCGCCGGGCGCGGGCCGGCCGCGGCTGGCCGCCATCGAGGGGGCGGTCCCCGATCTCCTGCGTCTTCCCAAAGGGTGCGCCTTCCACCCCCGGTGCGCCGACGTCATGAGCGCCTGCTCCGCGCGCGCCCCGGCACTGCTGAAGCCGGCGGCCGGCGGCGCGGCGCACGGCCCGCGCAGGGTGGCCTGCTTCCTTCACGAGCCGGAGCCGGAGGCGCCCCCGCCCGTGGAAGGCCGCGGCTGGGACGCGGCGAGGGGGCGCTGAGGGCATGCCGGAGCTGCTGGAGGTCCGGGGACTCGTCAAGCACTTCCCGATCCGGAGAGGCTTCTTCGGGCGGGTGACCGGCCAGGTGCGGGCCGTGGACGGCGTGGACCTGACGGTTCCCGCGGGGGGCACCGTGGCCCTGGTGGGGGAGTCGGGCTCGGGAAAGACCACTCTGGGGCGGGCCATCCTGCGGCTGGTCGAGCCGACCTCGGGATCGGTGACCTTCGACGGCCGCGACGTGCTGAGACTCGACGCGCGGGCCCTGCGCGCCGCCCGCCGCGACATGCAGATCATCTTCCAGGATCCCTACTCGTCGCTCAATCCGCGGATGAAGGTGGCCACCATCGTGGGCGAGCCGTTCGCCATCCACCGCCTGGCCAGGGGGGCGCAGAGGCGGGAGCGCGTGGCCGAGCTGCTCCGCACGGTCGGTCTCGACCCTTCGGCCATGACCAAGTACCCCCACGAGTTCTCCGGCGGCCAGAGGCAGCGCATCGGCATCGCGCGGGCGCTGGCTCTGCGCCCCCGGTTCATCGTGGCCGACGAGCCGGTGTCGGCGCTGGACGTCTCCATCCAGGCCCAGGTGCTCAACCTGATGGTCGAGCTCCAGGAGAAGCTCTCCCTGGCCTACCTGTTCATCGCGCACGATCTGCGGATCGTGGAGCACATCAGCGATCGGGTGGCGGTCATGTACCTGGGCCGGATCGTGGAGTCGGCGCCGACGCGGGCGCTGTTCAGCTCTCCCCGGCATCCGTACACGCAGGCGCTGCTGGCGGCCATCCCGGTGGTGGACCCCGAGACCCGCCGCCGGCGGGTGATCGTGCCGGGGGATGTCCCCAGCCCGGCCGCCCCTCCACCCGGGTGCCGCTTCCACACGCGCTGTCCCGTGGTGATCGGCCTCTGCCGGACAGTGGAGCCCCCTCTCGTGGACATCGGAGGCGGACACCTGGCCGCCTGCCACCTGGCCAGCCCCGGACCGCCGCCCGAGGCTCTTCCGAAGGAGCGTAACTCCGTCCCTGTCTGATCGTTGAAGGGGGCGGGATCCCCCGCCGCCCTTGACTCGGCTTCCCGCCGGTGAGAGTATCGGCGCTTCCCAGGCTCGCGAGGAAACTCTTATCTCCAATCATGCGTATTGACAGAGCATCCCTGCCGGGACGGGCGCGATGGCCCGCGCGGCGTCGTTCGGTGTCATCCCTGGCGTCTATCCGTGACGAGAGAGGTGTGATGATGGGATTGAGCAAGTGCGCTCTGACCGCGGTCCTCTGCGTGGTGATGTCGGGCCTGCCCGCGTTCGCCCAGGCCCCCGAGACCCCGCCCCGGCCATTGCCGCTCCCCCCCGGGATGTCGCCGAGCACCCTCACCCTGGCCGACGCCATCCAGCTCAGTCTGCGCAGCAACCTGGACGTGCAGCTCGCGCGGTTCACCCCGAGGATCCGCGAGCAGGATGTCTTCCTTCAGGAAGCGTTCTTCGATCCCAACCTCGGGTTCAGCGCGGAGAAGCAGGACAACTCGACGCCGACGCAAAACGTGTTCGACATCGATCCCAACGACATCCAGACGCCGCTGGAGGTCATCGCCGTGGACGAGACGCTGCACCGCTACAGTGCCGGGTTCTCGGATCGCATGCGCTTCGGCGGGAGCTATTCGGCGGACCTCTTCATGACGCGGCGGACTTCGACCTCGGCCAACCAGCTCCTTCCCACCACCTACTTCTCGGCCCTGGTGCTCGCCTACAACCAGTCTCTGCTGCGCGGGTGGGGAAGCGAGATCAACGCCACGCCGATCCGCATCGCCCAGACCAACCTGGAGATCAGCCGTTCGGAGTTCCTCGACAGCGTCCTGGCCGTGCTGCAGCGCACCGAGGACGCCTACTGGGAGCTGGTCTTCTCCCGCCAGGACCTCGAGGTGAACCTCGAGTCGCTGAGACTGGCCCAGGAGCTGCTGAAGCTGAACCGCATCAAGGTGCAGGTGGGAACGCTCCCTCCCATCGAGATCACCACGGCCGAAGCCGAGGTGGCCAACCGGGAGCAGGGGGTGATCGTCGCCGAGAACACCGTGCGGGACGCCGAGGACACGCTGCGGCTCGTCCTCAACCTTCCCAAGACGGACGACCTGTGGTCGCAGCCGATCGCGCCCAGCGAGAAGCCGGAGTTCATGGAGAGGACGGTGAACCTGCAGTCCGAGCTGGAGGAGGCGCTCCGCGAGCGCCCCGACCTCAAGCAGGCCCGGCTGGCCATCGAGAACGCCGAGTCGCAGCTCAAGTTCGACCGCTCCCAGCTCCGCTGGGACCTGGTGGGCTACGCGCAGTACACCGTGTCCGGCCTGGCCGGCGACGTGGAGCAGCCGCAGGTCCTGATCGCCGATCCGAACAACCCGGTCATCATCCCCCCTCAGGATCAGGACTTCGCCGACGCCCTCGAGTTCATCCCCGACCGTGATTTCCCCTCGTGGACCGTGGGCGCGACCGTGAGCATCCCCATCGGAAACAACGCGGCGCGGGCTCGCTACAGCAGCGCGCTGCTGTCGCGGGACCAGGCGGTGGCCAACTACGAGAACCTTAAGCTGATCGCCGAGGTGGACGTGCGCACCGCCGCGCGCGCCATCGACACCAACCGCAAGCGCATCGAGGCCGCCGAGAAGAACGTCGAGCTGCAGAAGAAGAAGGTGGAGGCCGAGCAGAAGAAGTTCGAGAACGGCATGTCCACATCGTTCCAGGTCCTGGAGTTCCAGGAGGACCTGACCACCGCCCTGGGGACCCTCAACCGCGCGCTGGTGGACTACCGCAAGTCGCTCACCGCGCTGGAGAGGGCCAAGGGGACGCTGGACGACTACCTCAAGGTGGAGATCCAGTAAGCTGGGAGGTGCTCTCATGAACGTGACGGTCCAGGAACAACCGGCCACCGGGTCCGCCGCCCGCATGACGGGGGTCATCATGTCCCCCGGCCCCACCATGCAGGAGATCGTGCGGCGCCCGAGCTGGATCGCGCCCATGGCTCTTTACCTCCTCGTCCTGTCGATCGCCTTCGGCGTCTACGCCATGAAGGCCGACTGGGTGGCCATCCTGACCACCCAGATCGAGAGGTATAACTTGAGCGGCCTGGCGGGCGAGGACGAGATGGACAAGCACATCCGGAAGAAAACCGAGGACATACGCAAGCGGACGCAGGCCCAGTTGGCCCTGGCCAACGGGCAGAACGTCGTGGGCTGGAGTGTGATGGTGTTCCATTTCTTCCTTCTCGTCTACACCACCCTGTTCGTGATGATGGGCGCTCTCGCCGAGATCAAGCTGGGGCGGGCCTGGCTGAACTTCCTGGCCTGCCTCGGGATCTACCTCGGCGTCCTGGGGGTGGCCGGCCTTGCCAACACCGTGTTCAAGGACGCGCCGCAGAGCGCCCTGCTGCTCTCCACGACGGCGACGCTGTGCTTCGTCGGCGCGTGGGGCTGGCTGCTCGATCGCCACACCCGGAGGAATCCTGAGCTGCACAGGATGCTCGGGGCCATGGCCCATGCCTGGGTGATCTTCGTCATCTCCAGCTTCGTGCTGCTGCTCCTCTCCCTGCTGAAGCCGGCGCCGATCGAGACGCCGGCCGACCAGATGGTCCGGGCCAATCTCGCCGCCGTGGCCGACACGGGCCTTCCCGCGCTCAACGCCCTGCTGAGCTGGGTCGACGTCTTTTCGATCTGGTGTTACAGCGTCATGGCCATCGGCTTCCGCGCCGCCACCAGGCTCTCAACGGGGATCGCCTTTTCCATCACCTTCCTCCCCTACGCGCTGTTCGCCATGTTCCACGTGGCGTTCAAGGCCATCTCCGGCTGAGCAGGGTGACCCGGCCATGAAGAAGGTCCTGATCGTCGTCGGGCTGGTGGTGGTCATCGCCGCCGTGGTCCTGGCCAGCCTCAAGCAGGGCTCCCGTCGCGGCACCAAGGTGTACGAAGAGGAGGTGAAGAGAGTCGATCGGCTCGTCTCCACGGTGAAGGCCTCCGGCGAGATCCAGCCGCGCGTCTACGTCAACATCTCCTCCCAGGTCCCCGGCGAGATCGTGGACCTGCGGGTGAAGGAGGGGGACCGGGTGCGCCGCGGCCAGGTCCTGCTGCAGCTCGACCCGGAGCAGTACCGGGCGGCGGTGGCCAGGCTGGAGGCCAACCTCAGGCTGGCGCGGATCAATCTGCAGAGGGAGCGGGCCTCGCTGGCCACCCATCAGACGACGCTGCAGCGCCAGGAGGCTCTGGCCCGAAGCGAGGTCCTGTCCCCCGAGATGCTGGACCAGGCCCGGCTCCTGGTGGAGACCACCCGCATCCAGACCCAGGCCCTGGAGGAGCAGATCCGCCAGGCGGAGGCCGATCTGGAGAAGGCCCGCGACGAGCTGGCCAAGACCACCATCGAGGCGCCCATCGAGGGGCTGGTGACCAAGGTCAACGCCAAGCTGGGGGAGCAGGTGATCATCGGCACCATGAACAACCCCGGAACGGTGATCCTGGTCCTGTCGGACATGAGCGCGATGCTGGCCGAGGTGAGGGTGGACGAGACCGAGGTGGCGCAGGTGCGCGCCGGGCAGAGCGCCCAGGTGACGGTGGACGCCGTGGAGGGCAGGACTTTCGAAGGTTTTGTAACCGAGATAGCCCACACGGCGTTGAAAGAAAGGGACGTCTCCCGCTTCACGGTGAAAGTGTCCATGACCGGTCCCGGCTCGGGGGCCGCAGACGCGTCGAAGGAGCTGGGCCCCCCGGTGGAGGTGGAGGGGAGGCCCGGCCTGGCTTCCCTGCGGCCGGGCATGTCGGCCCACGCCGCGATCGAGGTGGCCTCCAAGGAAGGCGCCGTCGTGGTCCCCATCCAGGCCGTGGTCTCCAGGACCCGCAAGGAGATGGAGACCGCTTCCGGCGACGCCGCGCAGGGGCCTTCCGGCGAGGAGGGGACGGACGGGACCCTCGCCGCGGCCGAGGAGACGAAGTCCGGCCAGGCGGCGGCCCCCGCCGCGGCCCGGGCGCCGGAAGGCGAGGAGGACGTGGAGGTCATCTTCGTGGACCGCAAGGGGAAGGCGGAGATGGTGGCGGTGACCACGGGGCTCTCCGACGAGTTCAACGTCGAGATCCTGAACGCCGCGGGGGTGCAGCCTGGGGACAAGGTGGTGATCGGCCCCTACCGCACGCTCAAGAAGCTCAAGCCCGGCGACGCGGTGGTGAAGGTGGAGAAGGACGAGGACCTCAAGGAGCAGAGCTGATCGTGCCGGCGCTCATCGAAGTGCGGGACTTGCGCAAGACCTATCTCATGGGCACCGAGGAGGTGCACGCCCTGGCCGGAGTCTCCGCGGACATCGCGCGCGGGGAGTACGTGGCCATCATGGGCCCGTCGGGGTCGGGCAAGTCGACCCTGATGAACCTCATCGGCTGCCTGGACAGCCCGACCTCCGGGACGTACATCCTGAACTCCCGGGAAGTCTCCAAGATGGACGACAACGAGCTGGCCGCCATCCGCAACAAGGAGATCGGGTTCGTCTTCCAGACGTTCAACCTCCTGGCGCGCACGTCGGCGCTGGGCAACGTCGAGCTGCCGCTGATCTACTCGGGCATCCCGCGTGCCGAGCGGCTGGAGCGGGCGCGGTCGGCCTTGCAGGCGGTGGGGATGGGGGACCGGATGAACCACCGCCCCAACGAGCTGTCGGGCGGGCAGCGCCAGCGCGTGGCCGTCGCCCGCGCCCTGGTGAACGACCCATCGCTCATCCTGGCCGACGAGCCGACCGGCAACCTCGACTCCAAGACCGGCGAGGAGGTGATGGGGCTGTTCGACGAGCTCAACCAGCGCGGCAACACCATCGTGCTGGTCACCCACGAGGAGGACATCGCCCAGCACGCGCGCCGCGTGCTGCGCCTGATGGACGGGCTGATCGTCTCCGATCAGCCGGTGGCCGCCATGCACAAGAGGTAGAGCGTGTTCGGCGAGAACCTGGCCATCGCCTTCCGGGCCCTGTGGGCCAACAAGATGCGATCCCTGCTCACCACGCTGGGTGTGGTCATCGGCGTGGCCGCGGTGATCGCGGTCGTCTCCATCGTCCAGGGGTTCTTCTTCGCCATCAACAACCTGTTCAAGGATCTGGGCGCGGGCTGGGTGAGGGTGATGGCCGAGCGTCCGGAAGGGGCCGACTGGGAAGGCAAGATCATCAAGCCCCTCTACCGCGACGACGCCGAGTACCTGGAGCAGCACGCCTCCATGGTGCAGGACGTCGCCCCCGCCATGTACTTCGGGAACACCACCATCAAGAGCGGCGAGCGGCGCTCCAGCACCGATCTGCTGGCCACCGTCCCGGAGTACATGGACGTGGTGAGCTTCTACGTGGATCACGGCCGGTTCTTCACGGCCATCGACGACCGGCAGCGGCGCAAGGTCTGCGTCATCGGGGCCAACATCATCGAGAAGCTGGAGCTGGACGAGCCGGTCGTCGGGCAGCGGATCCAGATCGGAAGCGAGAGCTTCACCATCATCGGGCAGATGGAGGCGCGGGGGGAGCTCATCGGGCTGAACCTGGACGACTACATCTTCATCCCGTACGCCACTGGCAGGGGGATGTTCGGCGAGGAGCAGATCTATAACACCTTCTGGGAAGTGGCGGTCTCCGATCCCGAGCGGATGGAGCTGGCCAAGACGCAGATCATCGACGCCCTGAGGCGGCGCCGGAAGCTGGCCTCCAAGGATCAGAACGACTTCACGCTCTTCTCCCAGGAACAGATCACCTCCACGCTGGGGACCATCTCAGGATACGCCACGGGGGTGGCCGGCGGCATCGCCGGCGTGGCCCTGTTCGTCGGCGGCATCGGCATCATGAACATCATGCTGGTGTCGGTGACCGAGAGGACCCGGGAGATAGGGGTCCGCAAGGCGGTGGGGGCCCGGCGCGACAACATCCTGCTGCAGTTCCTGATCGAGGCCACCATCCTGACCGTGCTGGGAGGCGCGCTGGGGATCGCGCTCGGCGTGGGGCTGGGCGCGGCCGCCGCGGCGGCCATCCCCGGCATGCCGCCCGCCCACGTGCCGGTCTGGGCGGTGTTGGCCGGGTTCTCCGTGTCCGCCATGGTGGGGGTCGTCTTCGGCGTCTACCCGGCGGTGCGCGCCGCCCGCCTCGATCCGATCGACGCCTTGCGGTACGAGTGAGGCCCCTCACTCGATCGGGCGGTTGACCGGCTCGCGGCGGGACCACCAGCCGCCGAACCAGCCGTGCGCGGAGCACTTCTCCTCGGGCTGGGCTCCTTCCAGGAAGGCCATCCAGCGCGAGTCGTCGCACGCCCAGCGGGCCAGGCCTCCCGTCTGCGGATCGATCTTCTCCCAGACGATCCCCGGCGGTTCCTCGAACGGCTCGCTGGTCTCGGCGCCGGCCTTCTTGATGAAGTCGACCCAGATGGGAAGCGCCGCCTGCGCTCCGGTGAGCCCGGTGGAGGCGCCGTCGTCGAAGCCGACCCAGACCAGCGCCAGCAGATCCGGCGTGTATCCGGCGAACCAGGCGTCCCGGTAGTCGTCGGTGGTGCCGGTCTTTCCGGCGGCCGTGCCGGTGAACCCGAGCTGGCGGGCGGAGGCGGCGGTGCCGTGATCGAGAGCTCCTTGCAGCGCCGTGGTCACCAGGAAGGCGGCCTGGGGAGCGATGACTTTGTGGGGCCTCGCCGTCCGGCCGGAGACCTCTCCTCGTCCGTCGCGCACCGCGTCGATGAGCGTGGGCTGGTTGTGCACGCCGCCGTTGGCGATGGTGGCGTAGGCGGAGGCGATCTCCAGCGGGGTGACCTCCTGCGCGCCCAGCGCCAGCGACGCGTAGGGCTTGAGCTTGGCCGTGATGCCGGCCAGCCGGGCCGCCTCGATGACCGCGTCGAGACCGATCTGCTCGGCCGCCCTCACCGTCGGCACGTTGAGCGACTGCTCCAGGGACGCCTGGGCGGTCACCGGGCCCCTGAACTCGTTGTCGTAGTTGGCCGGCGCCCAGAGCTTCCCCCCCTCCCTGCGCTCCAGCGGGGAGTCCTCGAGCTGCGTGGCCGGGGTGAACGGGGTGTCGCCCCAGCCCGCCGACAGGGCCGCCTCGTATCCGGCGAGATAGACGAAGGGCTTGAAGAGGGAGCCCGGCTGGCGGCGCGCCTGGGTGATGTGGTTGAACTGGCTGGTGCCGTAGTCCCGGCCCCCCACCATGGCCAGCACCGATCCGTCCCTGGGGTCGATGGCCACGATCCCTCCCTGGAGCTTGCGGGCCGGCTCGGAGCGGCGCAGCTTCCGGTGGCCGCGCTCGAGCTGCTCCAGCCCGCGACCCAGGGCTTCCTCGGCGCGCCTCTGCAGGGTGGGGTCCACGGTGGTGAAGATGCGCATGCCGGCCCGGGTGAAGTCCTCGCCCGCCTCGTGCGCCAGCTCCTGGCGAACGTGGTCGGCAAGGAAGGAGACTCCGCGCGAGAGGGGCGTGGTCTCGGAGGCCTTGCGGACCTTGAGGGAGGCGGCCTGCGCCGCCCGCCTCTCCGCGGAAGTGATCTTCCCTTCCTCCTCCATGGCCGCGAGCACCTGGTCTCTTCTCTCCATGCACCGGGAGCGGCGCATGAACGGGTTGTACTGGCCCGGGGAGCGGATCATTCCGGCCAGCGCCGCGGACTCCGACAGATCCAGGAACCGCACGTCCTTGCCGAAGTAGAAGCCGGCCGCCTGGGCGAACCCCCGCACCGACACCGAGCCCCTCTGCCCCAGGTAGACCTCGTTGAGGTAGGCCTGCAGCAGCCGCTCCTTGGGGTAGCGGGCCTCCAGGATGACCGCCACCACCGCCTCGCTCAGCTTGCGGGTCCAGGTCCGGCGCTGATCGAAGAAGAGGTTCTTGGCAAGCTGCTGGGTGACCGTGCTCCCTCCCTGCCGGATCTCGCCGCTGCGCACGTTGGCGACCATGGCGCGCAGCATCCCGGTGGGGTCGATCCCGGGGTGCGCGTAGAAGTGCCTGTCCTCCACCACCAGGACCGCGTCGATGAGCCGGGGCGGGAACTGATCCAGGGGCAGAACGGTGCGGTCCTCGTGCATCGACCCGTACAAGGTGGTCAGCACTTCCGGCTCCAGGAGCACCCCCCCGGGGATCGCGCTCCCGGCGTCGAGGTCGCGCACCGAATGGATCCGCTGCTTGCGGTGGCCGATCCTCACCGATCGGGCGGGGACCGGACCCTGCGGCCCCTCGAACGCCCGCATCCGGATGTCGAGGGTCTCCCCGGCGCGGAACTCCCCCGGGGACTTGGGGGCGCCCTTGGTCTGCCGGTAGCCCAGCCGCCGCAGCCGGGCGACGATCTCCTCGGCCGGCAGGAAGACGCCGTCGTCGAGCCGCGCCGTCCGGGCGAGCAGGCGGGTGGGGGATTCCAGCTCCCGCGCCTCGAACCGGGCGGCCACCCTGTAGGAGACCACGGTCAGGATCAGGAGCCCCACCACCGCGGCGATCGACAGCGGCAGGATGGACAGGAGGAGCCACCGCCAGAGCCGGCGAAGGGGGCGCCGGCGCGGGGTGGATGGTTTTCCAGGAGAGCTGCTCTGCGAGGCCATCGGGGCCCTCTTCGTCCCCTGCGGGCCGGCGGGGTCGGTGCCTCATCATAGCAGGCGGCCCCCGGCTTGTCCCCGCCCCGGCCCGCGGGGGGGACAAGGAAGGGCGTCCAGGGCCGGGGACGGATGATCGCCTGACGCCGAAAATAAGTACTTGACCCGTGACCGTGACCGGCGTATGTTGACGTCGAATTGCCGATACAGCATTAGACCTTGAGGTACCGGCAATCAGGGAAGGCCGAAGAACGATGCTGACGTTCCGCGCTCCCCGCCTCGAACCCTCCTCAGGTCCTCCTGGACCACACCTCTGTCGTCCGCTGTGACGTTCGAAGTGGGGGCGGGGAGCGCGGAATCACCTTCCTACCACTCAGGGTAGGGGATCAGCACCGGATCGGCCCACTGCAAGGCCTCGATGTCGTAGAGGCTGATCGCCATCATCAGCCCTTCCCTCCACGTCGCCGCCGGAACGAGCCCGTACTGCGTGGGGGCCATGGTCAGCTCGGGCTCCAGCGAGGCCGTCCCGGCCACCACCTGGAGCAGCTTGCGTCCCCACGGCTCGCTCTCCCTCTGGGGAGTCTCTCCGTCGAGAGCCTGGCACTCGTACACCGCCGCGGCGAGCCCCGAGCCGTTCTCCTCCTCGGCCAGCACGAACGTTCCCCAGGAGGTGGTGCGGATGTCGGGATGGCGGGCGTGCCTGTCGCCGGGGGACAGCCGGTAGGCCATCCACCACTGGGTCTCGCCGGGAGGCAGGATCCTGATCACCACCTCGTCGAACGGACCGCCGCTGCGCCACCAGGCGATGCGCCGGTTGCCCGCCGCGTCGATCCAGAGCCGGGGGTCGAGATCCTGCAACGTGTTCTGGGAAAGCGGCAGCGGGGTGGTCCAGGCGGCTCCGTTCCAGCGGGACCAGACGATCTCGTGGTCCTGGCCGTCCCAGGAGGACCACACGGCCTCGGGAAAGCCGGTCAGGGGATGCAGGACGACGGATGGGGCGCCGTCCCCGCCGGCGTCGCCGAGAGGGTTCAGGATTTGGGCCGCCGGCACCCCCGGGCGCACCACCGACCATATGAATCCGGGGACCGTCTCGTCGAAC
>DATEEA010000034.1:0-6632 GCA_035281445.1 Candidatus Polarisedimenticolia bacterium | reverse complement strand
GGGGCGGACGCGGAGGCGGGGCGCAGCCCGCCGCGGTGGCGCGCGGCCAGCATCGCGGGCAGGGATCGCACCGCCTCCTCCTTCTGCGCCGCGCCGTCGAGCACCACCGACATGGCCCGGGACACCCCCGCCTCCTCCATGGTGATGCCGTACAGCACGTCGGCCTCCTCCATCGACCTCCGGTTGTGGGTGATCAGCACGAACTGCGTCGTGGCGGCCATGGACTTGAGGAGCTCGTTGAACCGCAGCACGTTGGCCTCGTCCAGCGGCGCGTCCACCTCGTCGAGCAGGCAGAACGGAGAGGGCCGGAACCGGAAGATGGCGAACAGCAGGGCGATCGCCGTCAGCGCCTTCTCGCCTCCCGACAGCAGGCTCACGCTCTGGAGGCGCTTGCCGGGCGGCTGGGCGATGATCTCGAGCCCGCACTCCAGGACATCCTCCTCCCCCTCCCCCTCCCCGGTCAACAGCCTCAGGTCGGCCCGGCCTCCGCCGAACAGCGTCGCGTGGATCCCGACGAACTCGGCCCGGATCGTCTCGAAGGCATGCAGGAACCTCTCCCTCGACGTCCGGTTGATCCGGGAGATGGTGTCCTTCAGCGAGGCCATGGCCTCGCGCAGATCCTGGCCCTGCGCGGAGAGGAACTGATGGCGCTCCTCCAGCTCCCGGAACTGGTCCAGGGCCATCATGTTGACCGGGCCCATCTGGTCGCGCCGCTGCCGCAGCGACTCCAGCGACGCCCGGGACGCCTCCTCCCCTGGCGCCAGATCCTCCTCGGTGAGGCCGGCCAGATGCTCCTCCAGAGTGGAGCCCGCGGGAAGCCCGGCCAGCAGGTGCCGCAGATCGGCGGCCACGCGCTCCTTCTCCAGCGTGACCGCCTCCCGCACCGCGCGCCGGTCCTCCAGCCCGGTCCTTGCCTGCTTCACCTGCTGGGAGGCGCTCTCCGATCCGAGCCGCAGCTCCACCAGCTCCAGCTCTCCCTCCTTCACCGCCGCGTCGAGGGCCTGGCACCGGCCGGCCAGCTCCTGGCTCAGCCGGGCCGACTCCTGCGCGCGCTGGAGCGCCGAGACGCGGCGCTCATCCAGGTCGGCCGCCCTCGCCGAATCCGCAGCGATGCGATCGCGCAGCTCCTGGTCCGCCTCCAGCAGGCGGGCCAGCTCGGAATCCAGAGCGTCGAGCCGCTGCCTGGCCGCGGAGAGCGAGGCGCGCACCACCGCGAGCGACTCGCCGGTCCGCGCCGATGCGGCGCGCAGGTCCGCGATCTCCTCCTGCGCCGAGCTCATGGACGCCTCCTTCTGGCGGCGGGCCTCCTCGAGGTCCCGCTGCGACAGCGCGAGCCGCTCCCACTCCAGGACCAGCGCTGCCGCTTCCTCGTCCATGGCGCGCCGCTCCAGGGCCAGCGTCTCCAGCCGGGCGGCGGCCCGCGCCGATTCCTCCCGCGCGGACTGCGCGTTGAGCCGCAGGGCGACGACCTCCTTCTCCTTCTCCGCCAGCAGCGCGGCCGCCTCCGCGGCGCGCCCCCCGGCCGTCTCGCGGCCGCTCTCCAGTCCCGCGCACAGAGTGGTCACGCTCTCCAGGTGCGACGCCCCGGCCTCGATCGCCGAGGACAAGTCCGACTGCAGCCTCCGGCGGGACAGGACTCCCGCCCCCTCGGGCGAGCGGGTCCCCCCCTCGATCAGGCCGCTGGCGTGGAGGATGTCCCCCTCGGGCGTGACGTAGTCGTAGGCGGGGGCATGGCGCCGCATCCTCATCGCGGCATCCAGGTCGGCGGCGATCACGGCCCGGGAGAGCGCTCCGGCGAGGGCGGATCCGGAGGCGCCCTCCAGATGCACCTGCTCGGCCATCCTGCCGGCGAAGCCGGGATCCGAGAGAACCTCCCCGGGAAGCTCCGCCGGCGGAAGCGCTCCCTCCAAGCCGTCGCACGGGAGGAAGCCCGCGCGCCCCCGCCCTGATCGCTTCAGCGCGGCGATGCCCGCGAGCGCCTCCTGCCTGCCGGGCACGAGCGCGGCGTCGAGCAGGACGCCCAGGTAGGTCTCCACGGCCGGCTCCAGGTGCGCCGGCGCGCGCAGCACATCCGACAGCAGCCCTTCGATCCGGGCCAGGCCGCCGAGCAGCTCGCGCGCCCCGCCCGCCGCGCTGGCCACCTCCTCCAGAGCGCGGAGCCTCTCGCGCTGCCCGTGCAGCCGGCGGGCCGCTTCGTCCCGCCTCGCCCCTTCCCGCGAGACGGCTTCGTCCAGGCGGGCCGCCTCCGAGCGCGAGGCCGCCAAGGATGCGGCCAGGTTCTGCACGGCCCGCTCCGCCTCGGTCAGTGCGGCCTCCCTGGAAGCGCAGGCCTCGGCGCACCGGGCCGCTTCCTCCACCGCGATCGCCTGCTCCCTCTCCAGTTCTCCGCCCTGGCGCCCCTGCTTCTGGCGGACCTCCTCGATCTGCCGGCGCCGGTTGCGGGCGTCGCTCAGAGCGTCGACGATCTGGAGGAAGGCAGCCCTTCCGCCGGCCAGGTCCTTCTCCAGCGACGCGATCCGCTCCTCCACCGCGCAGCGCGCCTCCTCCAGGCGCTCGCGCTGAGCCTCCGCGGAGCCGACCTGCTGCTCTTGCTCCTGGCGGCCGGCCCGGCGGGACTCCACCTGGCGGCCCAGCTCCTCCAGCCGCGCGGACAGGGCGGCCGCCTGCGCCCGGGACGATTCCGCGCCGGACTCCGCTTCCGCGGCCGCCTGGCGCGCCGCCGCCGCGTCGTGATCGAGGCGGTCCATCTCCCTTTCGGCGGCGTGCAGCTCGTCGCGCTGCCTGAGCCACGCCCCCTCCCGCTCGGAGAGCCGGCGGCGGTCCTCCTCGTGGGCCGACTCGATGCGCCCCAGCAGCGCCGCGGCCTCCGCCTCCGCCGAGCGGGCGGCGTCCTCGCGCTGCTCCACCGCCCCGCGCTCCGCCTCCAGCCGCGCGTGCTCGTGGCGCAGGACGATCCGCTCCTGGCGTCGCAGCTCCTCCATGAGCCGGCCGTAGCGCCGGGCGCGCGCCGCCTGCCGCTTGAGCGATCCGATCTGCTTCTCCACCTCCACCACGATGTCGTTGACGCGCAGGAGGTTGGCCTCGGTGGCCTCGAGCTTGGCCTCGGCCTGCCGCTTGCGCGCCTTGTACAGCGCGATCCCCGCGGCTTCCTCGATGAGGAGGCGGCGGTCCCGCGGCTTGGAGCTGAGCGCCGCGTCCACCTTCCCCTGTTCGATGATGGCGTAGAGCCCCGATCCGACGTTGATTTGGGCCAGCTTCTCCTGCACGTCCCGCAGGCGGCATCTCTGCCCGTCCAGCAGGTACTCGCTCTCCCCCGACCGGAAGAGGCGGCGGGTGATGACCAGGCTCTCCCCACCGGGCCCCTCCCCCTCCCTCAGGTGCAGCGAGACCTCGGCCATCCCCAGCGGCTTGCGCCCCTCGCTGCCGTTGAAGATGACGTCCTCCATCCTGTCGCCGCGCAGCGATTTGACCGACTGCTCGCCGATCACCCAGTTCAGGGCGTCGCCGATGTTGCTCTTGCCGCAGCCGTTGGGGCCCACCACGGCGGTGATCGGCTTGTCGAAAAGAAACTCCGTCCGTGAAAGGAAGGACTTGAAGCCGATCAGCTCCAGCTTCTCCAGTCTCGGCATGCTCGTCGGACCCCTCGTCATGTCGTCCCAAATCCGGTCAGGGCGGCCAGGCGGGGCATCATATCACAGCCCCTCCCCCGGGAGCAGGAGAAAACGCAATCGGTAGTGGGCCAGGGGCCGTCCCGCCCCAAGGGATGGAGCCCGGGGAGGCTCAGTGGTCCCGGGAGGTGATGAACCGGGCCACATCCACCAGGGCCCGGCGGCTCGGGGAGTCCTCGAAGCGGTCGAGAGCCCCGACCGCGGCCTCGCTGTAGGCCTCGGCCATCCGGCGCGTCCGATCCAGGGTGCCGTGGCGCCGCAGCAGGGACAGGATCTCCTCCCGCGCGACACTCACGAAACCCCCTTCCCGCAGCACCAGGCCGACCAGCCGGCGGTGCTCTTCCACCCCCTTCTCCAGCAGGTGAATCAGGGGGAGGGTGAGCCGGCCCTCCTTCAGGTCGCTGGCCACGGGCTTGCCCAGGACGGACTCCGTGGCCGTGAAGTCCAGCAGGTCGTCCACCAGCTGGAAGGCCATCCCCAGGTTCAGGGCGTACGACTCCAGGGCCGCGGCGCGCGCCGGGTCCACCCCGGCCAGCTCGGCGGCCACCCGGCCGCAGCCGGCGAAGAGCATCGCCGTCTTGCGGCGCACGATCTCCATGTGATCGGCCTCCGAGACATCGAGCGAGCCGTTGCGCTCGGCCTGCATCAGCTCCCCTTCGATCATGGTGAGCGTGATGTCGCACAGGACCTTGATCAACCGCAGCTCGTCGGCCGACAAGGCCAGGGTCATGGACTTCAAGTAGAGGTAGTCGCCCAGCAGCACGGTGAGATGGCTCCCCCACCGCGAGTTGACCGAGGATCGGCCGCGGCGCATCGTCGCCCCGTCGATGATGTCGTCATGCACGAGCGTCGCGGTGTGGATCAGCTCGAACACCGAGGCGAACAGGATGTGCCGGTCCCCGCGGTATCCGCAGAGCCTGGCGCAGAGGAGGAACAGGGCCGGGCGGATCCGCTTGCCGCCCCCCTCGGCGATGTACCGGCCCACCGTCTCGATGATCTCCACGTCGGATCCCAGGTGGGAGTCGAACTCCTTCTCCACCAGCGACAGCTCCTCGCCGATCAGCGAGAAGATCTCGGACAGCCTCGCCGGCGAGGGTCCGGCCGGGGGCCGCGCGCCGCTGCGAGGCCGGGCCGGCGTGCGGCGGGCCGCTCCTCCCGCGCTGGGCGCCGAGCTCACGTCAGATCCCTCCCCGCCCCGGGGCGGAACCCGGCGGCGTCACGGGCTCGAAGCGCCGGCTCCCCACCGGCTCGCCCCCCCGGAACGTGTAGACGATCCCCTTGGTGAAGTACCACCATTCCTCCACGCCGCTCACCTCGTCGCGGGAGCTCTTCTCGGGCAGGCCCAGGGTGCGCAGGATGTTGCCTCGCTGGGTCGACTCTCCCCCGGCGGCCGCGACGCGGCGCTCGACCTCCTCCCAGTCGGGGTGATGCCGGACGGCCGTTTCCACCCGCGCCGCCCGGTCGCGCCGGACGTCGGCCGTGATCTCCACGTCGGCCGGCGGCAGATACTTGATGGTGTCCAGGTGCGCCGCGTCGTGGAAGCGCAGGAACCAGAACTGGAAGCGCCTCTGCCTGGGGACGTCGATCGAGTAGTAGCCGTTGGCGTCGGTGGCCGTCCTGGCCACCGTGGCCACCGCTCCCCCCGAGGTCCTCTGCTTGAACTCCAGGTAGCGCTGGGTCCCGATGAGCTGCACGGGCCAGCCGGCCATGGGGGATCCGTCCGGACCGAGCACCCGGCCCTGCGCCGTGACGCGGACCCCCGCCGCCCCGGCCGGCGTGGCCGCCGCGGCCAGGATCGCCAGCAGCGCCAGCGCCGAGGTCGTGCGGAGCGTGGCTGCTGAAAGAGGCACGGATCGGCTCCTAGCGGTAGTTGGTGAACTGCATGTCGATGCCGAAGTCCTTCTCTCGAAGATGGCGGATCACCGCCTGCAGATCGTCCTTCTTGGTCCCCTTCACCCGGAGCTGGTCACCCTGGATCGAGGCCTGCACCTTCAGCTTGAGATCCTTGATGGCCTTGGCGATGTCGCGCGCCTTGTCCGTGGGGATGCCGTTCTGCACGTCGATGGTCTGGCTCACCCGGCCGCCGGCGGCGGCAGCGGGCTCCGAGAACGCCAGCCCCTTGAGCGGCACCCCTCTCTTGGCCAGCTTCTGGCGAAGGATCTCGTCGACGCTGCGGAGCTTGAACTTGTCCTCGGCGACCAGGGCCACCACGCGATCCGCGCGCTCGATCGTGCAGAACGAGCCCTTGAGGTCGTAGCGGGTGGCGACCTCCTTGCGCGTCTGGTTGATGGCGTTGTCCACCTCGGCCAGGTCGATCTTGCTGACGATGTCGAAGGAATTCTCGTCCGCCACGGCGCCTCCCCGACGCGGGCGCCATCTTACCACCCCCCGCCGAAGCCGGTCCATCGGACCGGGCGGTCAGGGCTGTGGCGGCGCCGTCTCGATGACGCGGACTCCGGGAGGAGGCCGGAAGGAGAACAGATCGTCGGAAAGGTCGGGGTTCTCCTCGATGGCGGACAGATCGAACGACATCCGATCGCCGAGCGCGTCCACGAGGACCAGGCGGCGTATGGACAGCCCGGGGATCTCCACGGTGAGCAGCACGCGCTCGAATTCAGTGTCCGGCGCGAGCGGCCGCAGCTCCAGCACCTGCGTGCCGGTGGAGGGAGGGTCGGCGCCGGCGGAGTCCCCCTCGGAGAGCCGCGCCTCGAAGTCGCGGTCCAGCCTCAGCCGTCCGGCCAGCAGGAGCGCGGCGGCCCCGCTCCGCTGCAGATCCGCGGCCCGTCCCTTGTGGACCTCCCGCTCTTCGGGAAGGTAGAGCCAGGTGTGCTCGCCGTCGGCAACGGCCAGCTTCTCTTCGGGCTTCCGGTACTCCCAGCGCATGAAGGAAGGCTTGCGGATCATGAAGATCCCCTCCTCCACGCGGGGGCGCCCCAGGCTGCGCGAGTCGAGTCTCTGCACGAA